>CAYRVF010000151.1:0-10543 GCA_964427535.1 uncultured Ktedonobacterales bacterium | reverse complement strand
GGCCTGGGGTGCAGCACATCGCGCTCATCACGGGCGATATCATCGAGACCGTCACCAAGCTGCAAGCACAGGGCGTCGAGTTCATCAAGGGCATCCCGACGTACTATGAGGAGCTTGAGTCGCGTGTCGGCACGATCGACGAGCCGATAGACCAGCTGGCCAAGCTCGGCATTCTCGTGGACCGCGATGACGACGGGTACCTGCTGCAAATCTTCTCGCGCAACGTGCAGGACCGTCCGACCGTCTTCTTCGAGGTGATTCAGCGCAAGGGCGCCCGCGGCTTCGGCGAAGGCAACTTCAAGGCGCTCTTCGAGGCCATCGAGCGCGAGCAGGCGCTTCGCGGCAACCTCTAGCAGAGGAGGTGCATCATGCCATCGTACGTCCGTCTGGGTGAGGTGCCCCACAAGCGGCACACGCAGTTCCGCGCCCCCGATGGAAGTCTCTACAGCGAGGAGCTCTTCGGCGAGGAAGGATTCAGCGGCGTCTATTCGCTGCTCTACCACCAACATCCACCGACCCGTGTGACCGGGATCGCGCGTTACGGAACCGTGGCACGTGACGAATGGCCGCAGGATGTACATCGCCACCACCACTTCAAGACGCACGACATCGAGCCAGGCGGCGACCCCATCGAGGGGCGGCGGCTGCTCATGTATAACGGCGACTGCGCGATCTCCGTCGCTCGCCCGACGCAGCGGATGCCGTACTACTACCGCAACGCGATGGGCGACGAGGTGCTCTTCATCCATGAGGGCTCAGGCACACTGGAGACGATCTTTGGCGTGCTGCCCTACGGCGAGGGCGACTATCTCGTCATCCCGCGTGGCACGACGTGGCGCATGGTGCCATCGGACGGAGCACAGCGCTTCCTCGTGATCGAGGCGTTCGGCGGGCCAATCCAACCGCCCAAACGCTACCGCAACGAATTCGGCCAGCTTCTGGAGCACTCGCCGTACTGCGAGCGCGATCTGCGCGCACCCGCCGAGCTACCACGACACGAAGAGCGCGGCGAGTACGACGTCCGGGTCAAGGTCAACGGCGACGTCATGATCTACACCTTCGACTTCCACCCGCTCGACCTCGTCGGCTGGGACGGCTATCTGTACCCGTACGCCTTCAACATCTCCGACTTCGAGCCGATCACCGGGCGGGTACACCAACCGCCGCCTGTTCACCAGACGTTCGAGGGGCCAAACTTCGTCGTCTGCTCGTTCTGCCCACGCAAGCTTGACTATCATCCGCAGTCCGTGCCGGTGCCGTATAACCACAGCAACATCGACTCGGACGAGATGATCTACTACGTGAGTGGCAACTTTGGCAGCCGGCGCGGCATCGAGGTCAGCTCTATCACGCTGCATCCCCGCGGCATTCCCCACGGTCCGCATCCGGGCACCGTCGAGAAGAGCCTCGGGGCGGAGCGCACTGAAGAACTGGCCGTGATGGTCGATACCTTCCGTCCATTGAAGCTCGCAGAAGACGCCGAGCGGCTCGACGACCCATCCTATCCGTTTAGCTGGCTCGATTAAGGCCGCTTTGCTGCATTGTGGTTCCCGCGAGGTGCGGACGCGCGTCCGCACCTCGCGCACATCCGTCAGATCGCCTGGCGTCATGGCTCGCGCGGACGCGTTGCCTGTCAGGTTCGGCCGCGTATTCAGGAGGTAGTCCATGCCTCGGATCGTCAAGTTTTATGAAACGACTCTGCGCGACGGCGAGCAGACGCCGGGCATCAACTACTTCGCCGAGGAGAAGCTGCGTATCGCTCAGGCGCTCGCCGATATGGGCTTCGACACGCTCGACTGTGGATTCCCGATCTCAGGCGAGCCGGAGTTCGAGGCGGTCCAGCTCATCGCCCGCACGGTTGGCAACGCGGAGATTTGCGCCATCGCGCGCGCCTTCCCCGCCGACATCGACCGCGCCTGGGAGGCCGTCCGCGACGCGAACCAGAGCGCGATCCAGCCGTTCATCAGCACCTCGCCATTGCACCGTGAGGCCAAGCTCGGAAAGTCGCGCGCGGAAGTGCTGGAGCTTGCTCGGACAGCAGTGGCGCGCGCCCGGCAGTACACGCCCAACGTCGATTTCGCGCTCGAAGACACAACGCGCACCGAGCACGACTTCATCCTCGAAGTCGTCGGCGCCATCCTCGCCGAGGGTGTACGCTTCGTGACCCTCTGCGATACGGTCGGCTTCGCGCTGCCGTGGGAGTTTGGCGAGCTTGTGGACGAGGTGCGACGCGAGTACCCACAGGTGCGCATCTCGGCGCATTGCCACGACGACTTGGGCCTCGCCGTTGCCAACGCGCTGACGGCGCTCCAGCACGGTGCCGAGCGCGTCGACACCTGCATCAACGGGCTGGGCGAACGCGCGGGCAACGCAGCCACCGAGGAGGTCGTCATGGCGATCCGAACCCGCCGCGTCGATCTCGATCTAGATGTGCGCGTGGACACGACCAAGATTATCCCCACGAGCCGACTCGTCGCCGAGCTCTCTGGCATGCAGCCGCAATGGACTAAGGCCGTCGTCGGCGCCAATGCGTTCGCTCACGGCGGCGGTATCCACCAGGACGGCGTGCTCAAAGACACGCGCACCTACGAGATCATGCGCCCCGAGGACATCGGCCTGCCACCGTCCGAGCGGCGTATGTTCGTCGGCAAGCTGTCGGGCCGGTCCGCGCTCAATTCGCAGCTTCGCGAGCTGGGCTACGAGCTCGATCAGCAGCAGCTCACGCGGGCATTCGCGCTCGTCAAGCACGTGCTCGGCAAGAAACGCGTGCTCGAAGAGATGGACCTGCGCCAGTGCGCCGAGACAGCTCTATTGCCGAATGGCTCGGTCGAAGCGCTGGCCGTCGAAGTATCGACCCCCGGAGATGACGCTGACTAGGCGCAGTTCTCCCGTTCAAAATGTAGTTTTGGGCTATATGAAGTAGCACTCCAATGACACCTGGCGCCTCGCATCTAACATCCCGTATGCGCGTCGCTCACCCGGCGGCGGTCGCTCTCCAGAGGAAGAGGACACATGACACAGGCACCTTCCGCATCGACTCCGCAACAGACACTCGCACACGAGTCGATTGCGGCGCTCCTGACACCCGACGGTGTACTGACCGCTGAGGCGGAGCGGCAGCTCAACATCTCGACGAACACGCTTCGCGAGCTCTATCGCTTTATGGTCGTCTGCCGCAGGCTCGACCAGGAAGGGCTGAACCTGCAGCGCCAGGGTGAGCTGGGTCTTTGGGGGCAGATCGCCGGTCACGAGGCCGTGCAAGTCGGCGCCGCGCTCGCGATGGCTCCGACGGATTGGATCTTCCCGTATTACCGCGACTTCGGCATGGCTGTGGTGCGCGGCATCGACCCTGGCCGCATCCTCACCATCTTCCGGGGGCTCTCGCATGGCGCATGGGACCCCAAGGAGTATCGTTTCGCACCGTTCATCATCCCTGTGGGCACGCAGGTGCCGCACGCGGTCGGCTTCGCGCTCGGCTGCAAACTCGACGCCGAGCCGGTCGCCGTGCTCACATGCTCTGGCGAGGGCGCCACTTCTACCGGCGACTGGCACGAAGCGATGAACTTCGCGAGTGTCTTCAACGCGCCCGTCGTCTTCCTCGTCGAGAACAACCAGTGGGCGATCTCGGTACCCACTGACGAGCAGGTCGGCGGCCGCATCGTGGACCGCGCGACGGGCTACGGCATGCCAGGCGTGCGAGTGGATGGGACGGACGCGCTGACGGTGTACGCGGTCGTCCAGGCGGCCGCGGCACGAGCCCGCGCGGGTGGTGGTCCCTTCCTCATTGAGGCGCTGACCTACCGGCTCGCGGCACACACGACCTCCGACGACCCTACCCGCTACCGCACAGACGCCGATGTCGAGCCGTGGCGGACGAAAGACCTCATCGCCCGCGCCGAGGCACGCCTCGCCACCCGCGACGCCTTCGACGCGGCGTTCGCCCACGAGGTCGCCGAAGAGGCCGAACGCCGCGCCAACGAGATGCGCCAGACCGTGCTCTCCGCCCAAACGCCACATCCATCCACTGTTTTCGACACCGTCTTCGCTAACCCGCCAGCGTCGCTGCTACGCGAGAAAGCGGAGTTCCTCGCCGCACTGGAGCCGGAGGGCAACGCATGACCACGCTTACAATGGGCAAGGCGCTCAATCAGGCGCTCTACGACTCACTTGCGGCGAGTGACCGCGTGCTGATCTTCGGCGAGGACGTCGGAAAGCTCGGCGGCGTCTTCCGCGTGACCGATGGACTGCGCGATACCTTTGGCGCCGAGCGGGTCTTCAACACGCCGCTCGCCGAATCGAGCATCGCGGCGCTCGCGCTCGGCCTTGCGATGAAGGGCTTTCGCCCGGTCGCCGAGATGCAATTCGACGCCTTCTCGTATCCGTCCTTCCAGCAGGTGACGAGCAACATCGCCAAGTACCACACCCGCACGAACGGCGCGGTCAACATGCAGCTCGTCATCCGCATTCCCTATGGCGGCAACATCGGCGCCATCGAGCAGCATTCCGAGAGTCCTGAGACGTACTATGCCCACACGGCGGGCCTCAAGGTCGTCTCGCCATCGACACCAGCGGACGCCTATGCCCTGCTGACCGCCGCCATTCAGGACCCCGACCCGGTCATCTTTCTGGAGCCGAAGGCGCGGTACTGGTCACGTCAGGACGTCGAGCTCCCGCTGGCGCCCCTCCCGCTCGACCGGGCGCGCATCGCACGCGAAGGCACAGATGTGACCGTGATCGCCTATGGCCCCACCGTGCAGGTCGCGCTCGCGGCGGCCGAGACCGCCGCATCGGAGGGCACGTCGCTTGAAGTCGTGGATCTGCGCAGCCTCTCGCCTCTGGACATGGACGCTATCGCCGATTCCGTACGCAAGACACGACGAGCGGTCGTCGTCCACGAGGCGCCGGTCTTCCTCGGCCTGGGCGCGGAGATCGCCGCGCGTTTGATGCACGACCTGTTCGACGTGCTGGAAGCCCCGATTGAGCGTATCGGCAGCCCGACCGTGCCCTATCCACCTTCACGCTTTGAGAAGCTGTTTCTGCCCGACGCCGAGCGCATTCTCGAAGCCGTCGACCGAACGCGGGAGTATTAGCATCATGGGTCGCTTCACACTACCAGACTTGGGCGAAGGCCTCGAAGAAGCGCAGCTCGTCCAGTGGCTCGTCAAGGTCGGTGACACGGTCGCGCTGAACCAGCCCATCTGCCAGGTCGAGACCGCGAAAGCGATGGTCGACATCCCCTCGCCCTTCACCGGCACTGTGCGCGAGCTGCATGCGACACCGGGCGAGACCGTGCCAGTCGGTGCGCCGCTCGTCACCATCCAGGAGCCAGGCGAGGGAGGACAGCTAGCGGGAGCGCCGGCCGCGACGGAGAACGAGCAGAGCGGCCCGGTGCTCGTCGGCTACGGCTCGGAGGGACCGGCGCAGACGTTCACGCGCCGCCGAAGGGTCTCATCTACGGCAACGGTATCGCCGTCCAATGGGCGCTCGCCCACGCCAGCTGCGTCCAGTTCGACCGCGTCGGCATTCCAGGCTCCGCCGGTTCGACCGGCTGCCATGCCATCGACCCCATCACGGACGGAACCCGCAGCTTCCGCTAGTGCCGCGTCGGCACACGACGTACGCGCCACGCCACTCGTGCGCAAGATGGCTCGTGAGCGTGGCGTCGACCTTGCGACCTTTACCGGCACCGGCCCTGGCGGCCGCATCCGCCTGGAAGACTTCGAGCGCGGAGCCGCTGCTTCCCCGTCTTCCGCTACGGTCGAGACCGGCGAGGAGTACCGCATCAGCACGGTCGGCTTGCGCAAGGCCATCGCGGCGCGCATGGTGAAGGCCGCAGCGATTCCGCAGTTCACCGAGTACGGTCTCTTCGACGCGTCGGCGCTAGCGACGATGCGCATGCACCTCAAAGACGAGCCGGCATTCTCCGGCGCCCGCCTGACCTTCCTGCCGTTCTTCGTGGCGGCGCTCGTTCGCGCCGTCCGGGCGTATCCGGTGATGAATTCACGCTGGGATGATGAGGGCAACGCCATCATCGTAAAGCGGCGCATCCATGTTGGTCTCGCCACCGACACCGAGCGCGGCCTGCTCGTGCCCGTGCTCGCCGACGCACAGTCGCTCGGACTCGATGTCATCGCCACCCAGGCAAACGGACTGATCGAGCGCGCACGTGCGGGTACACTCGATGCCCAGCGGCTGACGGGCAGCACTATCACCATCACCAACGTCGGCGCTGCCGGGCCGGTCGAGACGGGCGCTCCGCTGCTGAATCCGCCGGAGGTCTGTATCGTCGGCTTTGGAGCGATCAAGCCGCGCCCGACGGTGGTCGGCGACCAGCTTCAGGTTCGCCCCGGCGCCTGGATCTCGATCTCGTGCGACCATCGCGTTGTAGACGGAGCGACGGCGGCACAGTTCCTCGGGGCCATCGTCCGCTATCTGGAGGAGCCAGAGCGCCTGCTCGCGCCACTGCCAGCCAACTAGCGCATAGCGCGTGATGTGCTTCACGCAAAACGCCGCTCAGGCCACGCACGACTACGAGACGTGCTCGCGCAAAAGCGTCACGACGCTAGCGATGCCCTGAGCGGTGTCTTTGTATGCGCAGCCGTGGAACCTGAACTCACAGACTCAAGGATGTCCACGATGTACTGGCTAGCCCTCTAGCAGTCCCCGTCGCATCGCGTATTTCACGAGCTCGGCGCGGCTGTGCAGGTTGAGCTTGTCCATCACGTGGGTACGGTGGGTGTCCACGGTCTTGGGGCTAATGAAGAGCTGCTCGGCGATCTGGTTGTTGGTATAGCCTTCGGCGACCAGTTTGAGAATCTCGCGCTCGCGCTCCGTCAGACCGCTATACGAATCGCGCTCCTCACCAAGATGGACGCGCTGGAGATAATCGCCGATCATCAGCGTCTGTGCCGACGGCGAGAGGTAGAACCGGCCCGTCGAGATCACGCGAATCGCCGAGATCAGCTCGGTATCGGCGGCCTCTTTGAGGATGTAGCCAGCCGCGCCCGCGCGCAACACCTGGAAGAGGTACTCCTCGTTCTCGTGCATCGTCAGCACCAGCACGCGGATGTCGGGGAGCAGGCGTTTGACCTGACGCGTCGCCTCGATGCCATTGCACTCAGGCATCGTGATGTCCATCAAGATCAGGTCTGGCTCAAGGCGCTGCGCCTCGGCGACAGCCTGGCGGCCATCACTCGCCTCGCCCACCACCTCGATATCAGGTTGCGCATTGAGCATCATGCGCAGTCCAGCACGCAGAATCGTATGGTCGTCCGCCAGCAGGACCCGTATCTTCTTCGTCTCCCGCGGCTCAACCGTCGCATGCGCGCCAGCCGTCGTTCCATCCTGCGCATTGCCCGAAAGATTGACGTCTCCGTCCATGTGCCTCATTCTTCTACGCAGGCGCCGTCGCCTCAAGCTCCCCCGAGCGCGCGAGCGGAATCACGACATCGATGACCGTGCCGCGCCCAGGTTCGGACTGTACCTCTAGTGTACCATCTAGCAGCGACGCGCGTTCCATCATGCCCGCGAGCCCCAGTCCGCGATCTTGCCATGGCTGCTTCATCACGGCCTGCACGTTGAAGCCATGACCGTCGTCACGCACAGAGGCGCACAGCCGGTCCTCGCGTCGGGTGAGCGTGATCCACACCTTCTTCGCGTTCGCGTGACGAGCAGTATTGGTGAGTGATTCCTGAATGATCCGGTAGATCGCCGTTTCGGTTTCCGCCGCAAACCGCTCATGGATGCCGCTCGCGACGAACTCCGTCTCCACGCCGCACTTCTGCTGATACTCTTTCACGTACCAGCGCAACGCAGGCAGCAAGCCCAGGTCGTCGAGAGCGGAAGGACGCACGTCGATGCTCAGGTTCCGCACTGCCCGCAACGTCTGGTGCGCGAGCTGGCGTGTATCCGCGATGCGTGCCCGCGCCGTCTCAGTGGATACCGACTCCTCGATCAGCGCCAGGCTGATCAGAAGCGAGGTCAGCAGTTGGCTCGTCTCGTCGTGCAGTTCCCGCGCGATGCGCTTGCGCTCCTGCTCCTGAGCGCTCAGGATCTGGCTGGCGCGCGTCTTCGTGAGTTCCTCAATGGCGGCCAGCATCGTGTTGAACGCCTCGGCGAGCTGGTCGGCATCTGGGTCCTGCCCGGTGATCTGCGCCTTCTGGCTCAGGTCGCCCGCCTGCACCTGCCGCATCGTCTCGCGCAGCCGGGTGAGCGGATGCAGCGCCAGCTTGAGCAGCACGAAGTTGATGACCACGCTCACCAGCAGACCGCTCAACACGAAGAGTATGAGCACCAGCACGCCGCTCTGCTGTTGCAATCGCGTCGCCAGGAAAGTCCCGAGGGACGCGCCCAGCAGAATGACGATGCTGTTCGCCAGTAGCACCTTATAGAGCAAGGGGAGCGCGAGCAGTCCGCGGAGACGCGCCAGCAGCAACGCGGTGGCGACTGCATTCGGGCGGCGGCGCACGGCGGCGGAGTTGTTCATCGGTATGCCGCTCCTTTAGAACGACGCACCCGCATTGTATCGTGGCGTGTCAGGCCTGTCAAAGCGTGCCCGATGCCGATGTAAAGCGCGCTGACGCCCTTTGAGAAGCGCCGCCATCAGCCCCATCGATGCGATCTCGCGCTACTCCGCTGCGTCTGTGCCAGCCAACGCGTGCCGCAGTTCCTCGGGAAGCGGCTGAGAGCGCTCCGTCGCCGGGTTCATGGCAACGATGGTCATGCGGCCTTCGGCCACAATCGGCGCCTCGCCGCGCGTTGCAGCCAGGGTGACGTTCCGGCCTACAAACGCGACCGTCCACGAGCTGGCGCCTACCCGTTCGACGCGTGCGGTGACATCCAGCTCATCATCGTAGCGAATCGCTCCGCGAAAATCACACTCCAGATGCACGCGCGGAAATGCCACGTCCCGCAGCGCCGTCGCGTATGGGAAGCCAATGCTCCGCATCAGCGTATGTTCGGCGACTTCCATGTAGCGAAACCAGCCGGTGTAATGAATCCGATCGCTGCTATCCACGTCGACGAATGGCACACGCACTCGTGTCGTTGCCTCAACCGCCATGCTCACTCCTCTCACACCCCAGCCCTCGCACCGCGAGACCCTGCGATCGACTCGGCGCTGAACTCGCCGGTGTCTTTAGCATACGCCATGTCAGGCGCCAGCGGACCCCAATATGGCCCACGCGCCTCCTCCGAACAGGAGTCGAGTCACCCCGACGGCTGTCTGCTATGTGGCCGGCTGGCCTACGTTTGGAACACAACCGCCACCTTTCCGCGTATACTGCTTACGGGCTGCTCACGAGCGAGAGTCAGTCCAGGCGATCACGACACGACTTCGCGGCGGCGTATGGGATGGATGGAGCATGAACGCAAACCTGAACGTGACCATTCGACGGCTGATGAACGTATTTATCGTGCTCTTTCTGCTCCTGAGCGGCGTTGCCGCATACACCCAGGTGCAAAATCAGGCGTTCTTCAACGGTCCGGTTCTGGCGCATGGAAGCTACGATCAGCGCACCTGCCCGCCATACGATGCGCCACTGCGTGGGCGGATTCTCGACCGCAACGGAGTGGTGCTGGCGCAGACGGTTGCGGACCCCACTGCGCCATGCGGATATCGCCGCCAATACAATCAGGATGCGGTCAATGCCGGGCTGGGGCCCCTCCTCGGCTTCGACAGCCCCAGATATGGTACGGCCGGTGTCGAGGCGGCGTACAACGATCAGCTTGCTGGCGTTCAGCACGGACAGGACCCCCAGCAGGTTCTCAACCATCTGCTGCACAAGCCACAGTATGGGCAGGATGTCTACCTCACCATCGACCTCAACTTGCAAACCGCAGCGAACAACTACTATGACGCGTCGGCGATCTACAAGTCGAACCCGAACAGCCCGTGTCAGCCAGCGAACACCAGCCCGCCGGGCAGCATGATCGTCGAGAATCCGCAGAACGGCGAGATTTTGGCGATGGTTAGCCGGCCGTACTTCGACCCCAACAAGATCGACAGTCCGGGCTACTACGCCTCGCTAGTCGCAGACCAAAACGCGCCCCTCCTGAACCATGCGACACAGGCGCTCTATGACCCTGGCTCGACGTTCAAGACAGTGACCCTGGCCGCTGCGCTTGATTCCGGAATGTCGTCGCTGAATACCTCTTTCCCATTCAACGAGGCCACCGATTACGTCATCAACGGCGAGCACATTCCTTGGGTCGACTACGTTCAGTTCCATGAGTGGCAGGGCGTTGCGCACTTCCCGCTCACGCTGAAAGACGCCTACGCCTTCAGCGACAACACGGTGTTTGCCCGCCAGGCGGTCCAGCTCGGTTCACAGACCTGGCTCGACTACGTGCGGCGTTTCGGCATCGCCACGCCTGGGACGAGCGTGCAGCCGGTCGGCTTCGATTCGGCGTTCAGACAGAGCAGCGCCTACAATGCGCAGACGAATGGCAAGCCGACCGATTTCAATAACAACCTGCTCGCGGAGAGCGGCTTCGGTCAGGGGCAGCTCTTCATCACGCCGATGACGATGGAGAACGTCGTCGC
>CAYRVF010000150.1:4651-10743 GCA_964427535.1 uncultured Ktedonobacterales bacterium | reverse complement strand
AGGACCGGCTCGGCTCCGAGATTCGCACGCACTATCCGCGCACCATCGAGCACGAGATCGAGATCATGGAGGCCGAGAGCCGTCCGTTCGAGCTTGAGGGCATCGAGACCGCCTATCCGCAGTTCATGAAGGAGATCATCGCCGAGATTACGCACCAGGCGCGGGCCAGTAATGAGGTGAGCCAGCGTTCCGGCGTAAGCGTGCGAGTCTCCGTCACGAACTACGAGAACGTGATGAGCAACGCCGTTCGCCGGGCGGTGCGCCTCAAGGAGCGCCAGGCGGTGCCGCGGGTCAGCGACCTATCGGCGGTTATCGCGTCCACCTCTGGCAAGATCGAGCTGGATACCATCGGCGAGGTACGCGAAGAGAAGGTCGTCGAGAAGCTCGTCCGCCAGTCCATCAGCCGGGTATTCCGCAACTACTTCGAAGTCAGCGAGTTCGAGCAGCTTGTGGCGGGCTTCGAGAAGGGCCTGAGCGTGCAGGTATCAGACGTGCAGCCCTCGATGGAGTACGTCAACCAGCTTGCCCGTGTCGGCGGTCTGAAGGCGGCCGTCGCCAAGGTGAACGGACACGGCAGCCCGGCCACCGTCGCCTCCGCCGTCGAGTTCATCCTTGAGGGCCTGCACCTGAATAAGCGACTCAATAAGGACGAAGTGGCCGGCCAGTCGCGCTATCGCCGGTAAGCTCCGCCATCCAGAGCCTGTGCCTCCTCTCCGCCAGCATTTGCACACTATAGAGGGGAGGCGACATGGTCCTCTATTCGCCGTCCGCGGCGCAAGACATGGAGCACGCCATGTTCGACCGATTCCGCACACGCAAAGACTTCCGCTACTCGCGCTGGGATGGCACGCAGCGGTTCGATGAGCTCGATGCCGAGAGCGTCATGGACGCCCTCTCAGACGACTACCTGCAGCACGGCGACCTGCGCCGCGCGCTCGAACGGCTGATGCAACAGGGCTTCACCGGTCGCGATGGCCAGCGCCGCATGGGCCTGCAAGACCTGATGGAGCGCCTGCGACAGCAACGCCAGCAGCGTATGCAGCGCTACAACCTGAGCGGCGTCATGGACGACATCAAAGAGAAGCTAGAGCACATCCAGCAGCTCGAGCGCGAGGGCATCCAGCGACGTCTCGACGATGCCGGCGGGCAGCAACCCCAATCCGGCGAGCAGGGCGACGGCCAGCAAGGCCAGCCGCAAGGGAGCCAGCAGCAGGAGGGTGAGAGCGCCGAGTCCGGCCAGCAAAGCCCACAGGGGCAGCAAGGACAGACTAGCCAACAAGGGCAACGCAGCCAACAAGGGCAACGCAGCCAACAAGGGCAGCAGGGGCAGCAAGGGCAGTCCGGTCAGCAAGGGCAACAGGGCCAGCAGGATGGACTCCCAGAGGGTGTGGACCCCGATGCGCTGCGCCGCATGCTCGAAAATATTGCTAACAAAAAGCTGCAATACCTGGATCAGCTTCCGCAGGACCCCGCAGGCCAGATCAAGTCGCTCTCCGAATACGACTTCATGGACGAGCAGGCCCGCGAGGAGTTCCAGGAGCTGATGCAGTCGCTGCAGCAGCAAATCATGCAGCAGTATTTCCAGGGCATGCAGCAGGCCTTGCAGAACATGACGCCTGAAGACCTCGCCCGCATGCGCAACATGGTCCGCGACCTGAACCAGATGCTGCGTGAGCGTGCCGAGGGTGGAGAGCCAGACTTCGACAGCTTCATGGAGCAATACGGCGACTACTTCCCCGGCGTCAACTCACTCGACGACCTGATCGAGCAAATGCAGCGCCAGCAGGCGATGATGCAGGCGCTCATGGACAGCATGTCTGCCGAGCAGCGCCAGGAGCTGCAAGGCATGGTCGACCAGCTCATCGGCGACGACCGCCTACGTGTGGACCTCGCCGAGCTGGCGATGAACCTGGAGGCGCTCTCGCCCTCCGACCGCCGCACGCGCTTCCCGCTGACGGGCGACGAGCCTGTCTCGCTGCAGGAAGCGATGGGCCTGATGGGCATCCTGCAGGACATGGACGAGCTTGAGCAGCAGATGAAGCAGGCCCGGCGCTCTGGCGAACTCGGTGACCTCGACCCCGACGAGGTGGAACGGCTGGTCGGCGAGGAGGAAGGCCAAGCGCTAGAGCAGCTCCAGCGGCTGATGCAGCAGCTCGAAGACGAGGGACTGGTCAAGCGCAACGGCGACCGCTACGAACTGACCTCACGCGGCATTCGGCGCATTGGACAGAAGGCGCTCGAGGACATCTTCGCCAAGCTCAAGAAGGACGCCTTCGGCCAGCACCGGCTCCCCGACCGCGGCCTCGGTGGCGAGCGGCAGCTCGAAAGCAAGCCGTATGCGTTCGGCGACCCGTTCCACCTGCACATCGAGCGCACGCTGATGAACAGCATCAACCGCAAGGGTGCGGGCACGCCAGTCTCGCTGGACAAAGACGACTTCGCCGTGTACACCACGGAGCAGCTCACCGGCTCCGCGACCGTGCTCATGCTCGACATGAGCTGGAGCATGCTGCAAAACGACCTGTGGCATCCGGCGAAGAAGGTCGCCATCGCGCTGGAGAGTCTGATTCGCGGGCAGTTCCCGCGCGACGACCTCTACCTCGTCGGGTTCTCGAACTTCGCGAAAGAGTACACGACTGAGGAGCTAATCGAGATCGGCGAGTGGGATCACGTACAGGGCACGAACATGGTGCATGGCCTGCAGGTGGCGCGCCAGCTCCTCGCCCGTACACGTAGCGCGAACAAGCAGATCATCATGATCACCGATGGCGGCCCCACCGTCTGGAATACGCCGTACGGCTGGCAGTTCGACTGGCCGCCGCCACCCGACGCCATCTTGCAGACGTTGCGGGAGGTACGCCGCTGCGCGCGCGACAACATCACGATCAACGTCTTCATGCTGTGGGATGATCCCTACCTCAAGCACTTCGTCAATCAGATGGCGACGGTGAATCGCGGCCGCGCGTTCTACACCAGTCCTGATGATCTCGGCGAGTACCTGCTGATTGATTACCTCAACAACAAGCAGAAGCGTGTGAGTTGAGGGACTCGATGCGCGAAACACACGAGCGGCGGCCCACCGCGCCGGAGGGAGGATTCGACATCCTGCTCTCCGGCGCGGCCCGCCTTGGCATTCCACTCTCCGACAACCAGACGCGGCAGTTCGCGCTCTACCGGTCGCTGCTGCTCGATTGGAACCGGCGCGTCAATCTCACGGCGATCACCGATCCCACCGAGGTGGTCACGCGCCACTTCCTCGACTCCCTCACCATCGTGCTGGCCCTGCCGCCGTCTGTCCGTGAGGGAGGCACCGTCGCGCTCGACGTCGGCTCAGGCGGCGGCTTCCCTGGGTTGCCACTCGCCATCGCCTTCCCCACCTGGCGTGTCACACTGCTCGAAGCGACGGCCAAGAAGGTGCGCTTCCTGGAGACCGTCATCGCCGAGCTTGGCCTGCTCAATGCCCACGCGGTCACCGCGCGCGCCGAGGAGTACGCACACCAGCCGGGCCAGCGTGGACGCTACGACGTGGTGACTGCCCGAGCCGTGGCCTCGCTGCCGACATTGCTCGAATACACCGCGCCATTCACGCATGTGGGCGGCCGCATCGTCCTCCCCAAAAAGGGCGACCTTAGCGCAGAGATGGCGGCGGGCGAGAAGGCGGCACACGTCCTCGGCGCCCGGCTCCTCCCACCCGTCCAGGTGGACATCCCGCCGCTTGACGACGGACGGGTGATCGTCGTCGCCCGCCAGCAGCACCCCTGCCCGCCGCAGTATCCACGAGCCCAGGGCGCACCCACCAAGAAGCCTCTCGGCGGCTACGTCCCCCCGCCGAAGCCGAAGGCGCGCGAGCCCTTAACTGACGAGCCGAGTGCTCACTTGTAGGTCCACTCGATCCAGCGGCCGTGCGACTCGCAGCAGGCCAGCGTAATCGGCGTTCCATTCGCCTGCCTGCCGTATCGGGCGAGCGTAAGCGTCGGTGTCTCGCCGGTGTTGTACTCCATGCCGAGCAGAACGACCTCGCGCCGCTGGGCGATGTCTCTCAGTTGGGCGTGCAGTCGCGCGCGATAATCGGGGGAGAACTGGTTGAGCACCAGGCTGTGCGTCAGCAGGAGCGTCGCATACTCCGCTGACGCGTGCGCGACGAGTAGTACCGCGCACGCGGTTCAGCAGGTCTCCCCTAGACACTACGATGTCTGGCAACGTCTCAGCGTTCGACGATGGCCGAGGCCTGCTCGGTCGCAACAGCCGCGTGCTCGCCTGGGACATCGCCGCCCTGGCGGAGCACTCGCGCGAAAAGCGCCAACGCGGGAGTCAGCGCCGCGCCCGCCACGACGATCGCCGCACGAATGGATGCCAGATTACCGACCAGCCCGACCAACGGCCCGCCGATGATCTGGCCTCCCGCGTCCGCGAGACCACTCATCGAGAGCACGGTGGCTCGCACGCGCGGCTCCAGACCCTGATTAAGCCAGGCCGTGTAGAGCGGCTGGTTGACCTGCCGCAACAGCGAGAGACTCCAGAAGGTCGCGAGCGCGAGAGCAAAGTTCCCCGCGAGCCCGAAGGCCACGACCGAGACGATGAGCAGCACGTTGACGCCGAGGAGCAGTCGCGCCATCTTGGCATGACTGGTCGTGTCGACCCTCCGCCGCATGCCCTCGGTCGCGACGATACTCAGCCCCATTGTGACGACGTTGAGGATGCCGAACCACACGACAGGATCGAGATGCCCCAGTGGCGGCAGGCCGATATCCAGCAGGAAATGCGCGGCTGAGAGCCGGTCGACGCCCTCACTCGCCATGCCCGCGATCACGCCAATGCCGAGAATCGTCAGCAGCACGGGCCGGGTACGAAGCAGCCGGCCGCTCTCACCGGCGAGCGCGCGCATCTCGCGCCACGATGGAGACACCTTCTCCGCCGATCGCCGGAAGCCATGCTCTGGCATGACAAACACCAGTGCGATGCCCAGCACGATAGTGAGCGCGCCACCCAGCAGCATCGGCACATTCAGGCGGATGCTCGCCAGCGCCACACTCGCGACCGCGCCGACGATGCTCGCGGCCTGCACAGCTTGAGCGCCGCGCAAATACGCCTGGCCTGCGCGGTCATCGCCGACCTCATCCGCGATCCAGGCCTCAGTGGCGCCGGTCGTGAAGGTATCGCCGATGCCCCAGATAGCTTGAGCCAGTAGAATCGCGCCAAACACCGGCAGCGACCCCTCAAGAACGAACCCGGAGCCGATGAGCACCGTGCCGAGGATGATCGAGCGCTTGCGACCGTAGGTGTCGGCAAACAGCCCCGTCGGCACCTGAAACAGAAACGCCGACGTCTCCAGCACAGTGCCGACCAGCACAAGCTGCAGAGGATCGAGGTGCGCCGTCTCCACGCGGTACACGCTGGACACGGTGGACCATAGAGTGAAGAAGAACGCCGAGGCGGCGGAAAGGATTAGATAGACACGATAGGCCTTACGCCCCGAGGAAGACATGTCCACTGGTCACCTATTCTACAAAGCCGCGCGCAGAACGGGAGGGTTCCCGTCGAGGTAGCGCGCGCGGATGCACGGATATCGCTCAGGTGAATACCAGTGGCTAACATGGAATGCAGACTCCTCAAATAGGCAAGCGTGACACGAGCAACCGTCATGGTGTGCCACATCGGGATATGTACCGCGTCGCAGTGTACGTCACAGACGGGGCAGCGTCCAGTCGCGCGGCAGTCAGAAATCCGCCCAGATCGAAGCGCTAAGTCAAAGCACCCAGCAACTCGATAGGAGACGCCGCCCGAACAGCGGCCCCTTCCCTTGCGGGAAGGGGGTAGGGAGTGAGGTTCTAGGGGTGGGATTCTCTCGTAGGCTCTACAGCGTAACCTCGCGAAGATGGATCGTCTGCCCGCGACCGGCGCCAACGGAGATGATGCCGAGTGGCGTCTCGAGCAGCTCCTCGATGCGCGACAGATAGCGGCGCGCGTTCTCGGGAAGGTCGTTCCAGCTCTTCGCCTCGGCGGTTGGTTCCTGCCAGCCCGGCCACTCCTCGTAGACCGGCTCACAGGCGGCCAGATCGTTCAGGTTGGCGGGCGGCGCGTGCAGCTCGCGG
>CAYRVF010000150.1:0-4641 GCA_964427535.1 uncultured Ktedonobacterales bacterium | reverse complement strand
TCACGATCGCCCAGCCGGTAGGACGTGCAAATCTTGATCGTGGACAGCTGGTCGAGCACGTCGAGTTTCATGATCGCCATCGTGTCGAAGCCATTCAGCCGGGCCACAAACCGGCCCGAGACGGCATCGAACCAGCCGCAGCGGCGCGGGCGTCCGGTCGTGGTGCCATACTCGTGACCTGCCTCGCGTAGCGTGTCGCCTTCCCCATTGAACAGCTCTGTTGGCATGGGGCCGCTACCGACGCGCGTGATGTACGCCTTGTAGATGCCGAGCACATGCTGGATGCTGCGTGGCGGCAGACCGGCGCCCGTCGAGGCGTTGCCCGCCACCGTCGAGGATGAGGTGACGAACGGGTAGGTGCCGAAGTCGACATCCAGTAGCGCGCCCTGCGCGCCTTCGAGCAGCATGGACTTGCCATTCTTGAGCGCCCGCTGCAGCATCCCCTGCGTGTCGACGATATACGGGCGCAGCCGCTGGGCGTAGCCGACGTACTCGGTGTGAATCTCTTCGAGCGAGAGCGGCTGCTGTCCGTAAATCTGCGTGATCATTCGGTTCTTCTGCGTCAGCACCGATGAGAGCTTCGCACGGAACTGGTCCACGTCGAGCAGGTCGGCCATGCGGATGCCGACGCGCGAATATTTGTCGACGTAGGCCGGTCCAATACCGCGCATGACCGTGCCGATGCGATCGAGGCCGCGGCTCTCTTCCTCGAGCCGGTCGAGCACGAAGTGATAGGGCATCACCACATGGGCGCGCTCGCTGACGAAGAGGCGGTTGAGGTCGATACCGAGTGTGCGAAGACTCTCCATCTCGTCCAGCAGCGCGCGCGGATCGACTACGACACCATTGCCGATGACGCACGTGACGTTCGGATGCAGAATGCCAGCGGGGATCAGATGGAAAGCGAATTCCTCGCCGCCATGCACGACCCGGTGGCCGGCATTGCTGCCTCCTTGATAGCGAACGACATAGTCGGCGCTGCTCGCCAACTCGTCGATGATCTTGCCTTTGCCTTCGTCGCCCCATTGGGCTCCGACTACCGCCATCACGCTCATCGGCTCGGTCTCTCCCTGCCTTGGGTTCGTCGTGTCGTTATTTGGGTTGCTGGACGTAATTCAGAATCAACTGATCGGTCAACTGTTCGACGGGCGCGCGGTCGTCCGAAAAGACGATGCCCCCTGGCTGCGCGCGCGCGACTCGCCCAACCGGCACGACTTCTGACGCCACCGTGTTGAGCAACGAATCGGACGGCACCTGCGCGAGATTCGCGTCGAATGTATCGAGGCTAGTGGGCCGCATCGTTGCGAACACCTCTGTATTAAACGTGTTCGGCACATCGAATGTGTACACGCTCGGGAAGACCTCCTTCAGCGTGTTCACGAACGCCTGCACGAGCCGGTGATCGGTGAGCGTGTGGCCGGTATTCAGGCAGACCACACCGTTCGGCGAGAGATGGTCGCGTATCTCCTGAAAGAACTCTTTGGTGGTGAGCTGAAACGGGATGTAAGGCTGCTGAAACGCGTCGATCGCGACAACGTCATACGTCTCGTGAGTTGTACGCATGTAGGTACGCCCGTCCGCGATGTGGACGTGCAGGTTCGGCTCGTTCATCGCGAAGTACGTGCGCCCGACCGAGACGATCGCCGGATCGATCTCGACACCGTCAATCGGCACCGGCCCATACACTGACGTAAACTGATGCGCGATCGTCCCACCCGCCAGACCGATGATGGCGACGCGATGCACCTGCTGCGTCGCGGGTGTGGGATTGAAGTAGGGGGCTGCCAGGAAGTAGTCCCAATACCATCCGGTGAGCACGTCATTGGGCCGATTAGGATTATATACCGAATGGATAGCCTGTCCCTCATTCAGCACTAATTGCCGTGTGCCGTCCTGCGCGCGCACCACTTGGATGTAGTTGTACAGTGACTCCTGATAGTAGATGAGGCCCGGCTCCGACTTGAGCGGTCCCAGCGGCGTGACCTGCGGCAGCAGCAACGGCAGCAGCGCCAGCGCGCCCGGCACCGCGCCGATCCCGCGCCAGGGCATACGCAGCCCCCATATCGAGGCCGCCAGCAACGCGACCGCGGCGGCCAGCAGCGTTCGCCGCACTCCCCACGCCGGAATCAACACCAGCACCGGTAGAAACGCGCCGAGAATGCTGCCAACGGTGGAGAGGGCGTACAGGCTGCCTGCACTCTGCCCCGAGCTGCCTACGCGATCCACACTCAGCCGCACCGCGAACGGCGAGACGACACCCAGCAGGGTAATCGGCACCGAGAAGAGCAGCAGCACGGCGGCGAGCGAGCTGAGGAAGACACTCGCGTTCTCGTTCGTTAGTCCACTGACCGACCAGTCGAGCACGGGGCGGCTGATGAACGGGATGAGCAGAATCCATAGGGCGGCGACAGTCGTGAGAGCACACAGCACGCGCGCGTCGGGGAAGCGGTCGGCGAGCCGTCCGCCGACGAAATAGCCAACCGAGAGATATAGCAGCACCAGTCCGATGACCGCCGCCCAGATCGGCAGCGAGGTCCCGAAGTAGGGAGCCAGCAAGCGCGAGGCGCACATCTCCAGACCAACCGAGACTACGCCGCCTACGAACACTAACGCCATCAGCGGCAACCGCGCGCTTCTGCCGCTCTGGGGAGGCGAGCCGTCGAGCCGTTTCGGGGATGAGACTACGGCTCCCGTCGGGTCGTGGCCTGACTCGTCTTCGGGGTGCGTAGCGGGGTCGCGCGGCGACGTTCGCATGTAGATGCGGCTCCTTGCTGCGGTGGGCTAGTGGCTGGGAGGCCAGAACTGGAAGGTCGAGAGCATCGGCATGAAGTAGGCGCCGCTTCCCGCGCGGAAAAGGTCATTCGACGCAAGCAGGTTGATGACGTACGGTGTGCCGTTATGCACCGTCGCGTACACCTGCACCTTGATGTTCGTCTGCCCCGCCGAGATCAGTCCGACCGCACCCTGCCAGTCCGCGCCGCCGAAGTTGGTGACCGAGTTCGGCCCCGGAACACGCGTAAAGTCGCCTTGCGGCCACTGTTTGGAGAGATTGTTCAGCTCGAAGTCGACGAGCGCGGCGGGATCATTGGGGTTTGTCGCGGCGCCATTGAGCGTGGTCGTGCTCGGGATGAGCACCTGGAGGATGAACCCTGGCGAGTTGCTATCGTCGGTCAGCTCAACACCGGGGTTGGTTGGCGAGGAGACCCAGCCCTGAGGATACTGGATCAGAAAGCCGTCGGTACGATCGACGAAGACCTGGAAGCCATCCATTGGCGTCGGAGTGGGAATCGGCGTCTGGGTCGGCGTGGCTTTGGGCGTCAGCGTCGGCGTTGGCGTCACCAGCCCCTGCGTCTTCGCGGGATTGAAGGAGTCCGCAAGCAAGAGCACAAGCGAGCCGAGCAGCAACAGCGTCACGCTCGCCGCGACCCAGGGTCCGGCTGCCAGGGCGCGCCTGAGGCCGGGTGGTCGCGGCGTCTGCCCAGAATGAGTCTCTGCGCCTGGTTCTGTTGTCTTCGACTCGGCGTCTTCCGGTGCCGTAGGATGTCTCGCGTTTGTCATGAGCGCGATGCGCGCCCCTTCCGTCTCGCGGTGCCCACCATGCTCACTGCGCATGCACTGCCCCCAGCCCCTTCACCCCATCCCCTGATGTTTGCGTCGGTGAGTCCGCTTCCGCAGCATCAATGCCGTATTGCGACGTTGCCCCGTTGACGTTCTGCCGAGGTATTATACCGTACACAGGCCGACATCGCGCACGATAGGTTGTCGCAGAACTGTCGCACTTCGCATCACAGCACCGCGACGTCACGAAATCTCCCAGCGGCGGGCGCCTCCAACTGGACGCGTTCACGAGTACCAGCGCGAGGCCGAGACGAGCAACAGACCAAATTGACACTCCGCCGTGCCGAGGGATAAGATGCTCGTAAGGCTCGGTTTCATCAACGGTTCGCGAGGTTGCGGAGGCCGGGGAGCACTCTCCCCTGCCTCCCTTTGTTTGCGCGCCCCAATGGCAGCCCGCGACGCCCGAGCAAAGGATCACTGTTCGAGAGGGAGAGTCCACCATGCAAAAACGCACCGAGGCGGAACAGGACCGCATGCAGGATATCGTGTCGCTCGCCAAGCGACGCGGCTTTGTGTTTCCGAGCAGCGAGATCTATGGTGGAGTCAACGCCGTCTTCGACTACGGCCCTCTCGGCGTCGAGCTGAAGAATAACATCAAGAGCGCCTGGTGGAATGCGATGACCCGCATGCGCGACGATGTGATTGGCCTGGATGCCAGCATCATCATGGCGCGCCGTGTCTGGCAGGCGTCTGGCCACGAAGACACGTTCACCGACCCGCTAGTGGACTGCACCAACTGCAAGGCGCGATTTCGCGCCGACCACATCATCGAGGACCAGGGCAACCTCGACGTCTGCCCCAACTGCGGCGCCCGCGGCACGCTCACCGAGCCGCGCCGCTTCAACCTGATGTTCAAGACGTTTATGGGGCCGGTCGAGGAGGACGCGGGGCTGATCTACCTGCGGCCAGAGACGGCGCAGGGCATCTACGTCAACTTCGAGAACGTGCAGACCAGCATGCGGCGCAAGCTGCCCTTCGGCATCGCCCAGATCGGCAAGGCGTTCCGCAACGAGATCAGCCCCG
>CAYRVF010000149.1:0-10770 GCA_964427535.1 uncultured Ktedonobacterales bacterium | reverse complement strand
TTGAGGTCGCCCACGTTGAGCACCTTGCGCCCGCTCGCCGGGTTGGCCTGCAGTAGGTTGTTTGCCCAGGTGTCGTACCCCGCGCCATTGACGATGACGTACTGCGCATCCGCGGCGAGGCGCGCGTCGGCGGCCGTCGGCTCATAGCTGTGCGGATCGGCGTTGGGATCGACGATGATGCTGGTCACCGTCACGTGGCTCCCGCCAACCTGGGACGCGATGCTGCCCCAGAAGTTCTCCGCCGCGATGACCTTGACCTTGCCTCCGCTCGCGCCCGATGAGCTGGCTCCGCACGCCGTGAGCGAGAGGAGGAAGACGGCGAGCGCGAGCGCGCTCGTGAGCCCGGTGAGGCGCGTTGTCGCGCGCGTGCGCCCAGCGCGTGGATGAAATCCGTGCGAGAATGCCATTACAAGCCTCCGTTGAACGACACAGGCGTGTTGCTGTGTCGCCCCTACGCGACCCCGCATATCCGCGACGCCACCCACTGGCGAACGCCGCACATTTTTGATACTATGTATCCAAACGCGGTACGAGCATACCAGATCGATCGCGGCTGTGTCAATGAGATGCAGTATCAACTATGGCGGGGTCGGCCAACGATGACAGCGGACGAGATACTGCGCGCGTTGACCGGGCTGGGCTTACGGCGCACACGGCCGCGACGACTAATCGCCGAGCAGTTGGAGCGCCACGCGCAGAACGAGGCACTCTTCACCACCGATGGACTCTACGCCGACCTGCAGCGACGCGATCCACAGATCGGACGGGCGACGGTCTTTCGCGCGGTCGAGGCGCTGACGCGTTGCCGCCTGCTCGACAGGGTCGAGTTCGCCGACGGCACGCGGCGTTACCGAGTAGCGAGCGACACCCACTGTCACTACGTCACCTGTCTCTCGTGCCAGCGGGTGGCCAAAGTTGGCGTCTGCCTTCCCGACGAGTTATTCATTCAGGCGACGCGCGAGACCGGCTACACGATCGAATGGCATGCGCTAGAACTCTTTGGGCGGTGTCCATATTGCCGCCGACGCGGGATACAATGACGGTGAGCGCGCGAAAGCGAATGAGTGGGCCACCACGTCGCGTGGCGCGCTCAGTCCGACCAAAGCGAGAGGGTGATCTAACGTGTCAGTCACTTCCGACGAGATTCGCTCGGCATTCGAGGCGATGGGGCTTCGCAATACACGCCCACGACGCCTCATCGCCGAGAAGCTGGCGCAATTAGCCAGAGCCGGCGACGAATTCGCCACCGAAGATCTCTGGCACGTGCTTCAGCGTGAGGATCCGAGGCTTGGCCGCGCGACGGTTTTTCGGACTGTGGAAGCGCTGCTGGAGCGGGGTCTGCTCGATCGAGTCGAGTTCGCTGATGGCAAATGGCGCTATCGCGTCTGTGGCAGCGCGCATCATCATCACCTCACCTGTGTGCAGTGTCGGCGAGTAGTCGAGGTAGACGCCTGCCTGCCGCCAGAGATGCTGAATCGCATCGCCTCCGACAGCAACTTCGCCCTGGAGGGCCACGCTGTCGAGCTCTTTGGCCGCTGCGCCGAGTGTCGTGCACTACAAACGCCTGCCTAGCTGGACGAGCAAGTAGCAGGATAGAGCGGCGGTGCGAGTGACAGCGCGCGTACCTATTCCCGCTTCGGTCATGTTAGGGGGAGCGGGAAACAACTAGGCATGAGGGCGCAGAGGTCGGCCCGCTCCCGCACGGTGGGGATGAGGCTAGCGGCGCAGCCACGGTATCCGAACAATTTGGTTTACGCCCCCCGGTAGCGGTCGGACATGAGTCGGGCGATCTCCAATCCCTGTGCGACTGTTGGAGCCGGGTGCCTGCCGGAGCCGCCAGACCAGCGATGACGCTTCCACACCGTCTGCCACGGCCCGAACTCAGCTGGCAGATCGCGCCACGGCGACCCGGTCCGGAACCGGCAGATGATCCCCTCGACCACGCGACGATGATCCTGGAACGGCCTGCCACCCCGACGAGAAGCGACCGGTATCACCGGCGCGATCCGAGCCCACGCAGTAGCAGAAAGCGAACGAGGACACGACACACCCCCAGCCTCCCGTCAACACCCCGACAAGGTGAGGAGACACGCCCTAGCTGCGCTCCACGGATGTTGGCTCGCTCCAGGTGCGCCCCGCTGAAATCGGCGCCCTCCAGGTGCGCCTCGCGGAGGATTGCTTGCTCCAGGTGCGCCTCGTGGAGATTCACTCCTTCGACGAATCCCGCGATGGTTGCCTCCGGGCGTGCTGGGCGGAGGAAGACGCCCTCCAGGTGTGCGTTGCTGAGGTTATCCCCCTCCAGGTGCAGCTTCTCCACGGTCATGGTCTGGAACAGGTGCCACTGTTCAATCGTCATGGCCTCGAAAAGATCGTTGATTAGGCGCTGGGCTGTAACGACCGGACCGCTCTGTGGGCCCGCTACGGCACATGCGGCTAACCAGAAGACGTCGAGGCCGGTGAGGTGCTCTTTGGCAAATGGGCCGGGGTGATCCTCCGTGACCTGCTTGGGGGTCGAGTCCCACAGATGTTTCGCGAGGTCGGCCTTGCGCTCCTCGGGGAGAAGGTCGAGGGAGTCGCCCCATTTGTAGACGGGCTTGTCGCTCTCGGGCGGCTGCGACGGATTCTGTTGGTCGTCGGACATGGGTGCGCCCCTTCTCTGGCGATGGTGGGTGTCGCCTGCTGGTTGCTAGGGCAGTATTGCAGACAGGCGGCACATCGTGAGACGAGGGCAGCCGAGGGGTCATGCGTGTTCGGCATCGGCGTCAGCTGCGGTGGCAGGTCGTGGATCTGGAAGGCGGTGTGCTGCGCGTGCGCGCGACGTTGAAGTGGAGCAGGCGCACGGGTGAGTGGGTGTTTCAGGAGCCGAAGACGCGTCGCTCGCGCCGCCAGGTGGCGATTTCCCCATATGTCGTCGAGGTGCTGCTGCGCCACCGGGCACGCCAGAACCAGGAGCGGGCGCTCCTCGGCGCGGCATGGAAGGATCTCGACGTGGTGTTCTGTAGCCAGGTCGGGACGCCGCAGTCAGCGCGCATCGTCGTGAGGTGGTTCGTGAGCTTGCTGGAGCGCGAGGGCTTGCCGCGTGTGCGCTTCCACGACCTGCGGCACACCTGCGCGACGCTGCTGCTCTCCGCGCGTGTGAACCCGAAGGTGGTAAGCGAGATGTTGGGGGCACTCGACGGTGAGCATCACGCTCGATATCTACTCGCACGCGATCCCCGACATGCAGCAGGATGCCGCGGCGGTGATGGCGCGTCTGCTCCTACCTGTCGTGGGAGGCACTGAGCCGGGTCACGCGGTTGCCCCGCTGGTGGTCGAGGGGTCTGTTAGCTGAATGCGTGAGATTGCGTTAGCTGTAGAAAAGTGCTGTCAGATGTGCTGTCAAGGGCGGAAAACGGGGGTATCGGAGGGGCTGAGACGTTGGGTTGCTGATGCCTGTGAGCCGGGAAACTGACAGGAAAAAGGACGGGGCAGGTGGGACAGGAATCGAACCTGCAACCTGCGGTTTTGGAGACCTGTTCGGGCGGACCTCGCCCGTCCACTTTTCTCTCTACAGTCCCAGAAATCAAGCCTGGTGTGCGCTTGTCAGTCCTCCATTGTCTACATGTCTCTCGCTGGGTTGGGGTAGTCCGCCGTGCCGGAACGACCCGCAGCGGGCACACCGGGATGTACAATGGCTGCTCCTGACTGCTCAACATGCCGGCGCCCCGGCGAGGTCGCACTCTTAGTAGACTACTGCTGCCAGCGGCTGCACTCCACGAGAACGTCGCCGCGCGCATCCACGCCGCTGAGCCTGAGATCAGCGCGCGTGACCTCGCCCGCAAGATCGCCATCGCGACCAAAAGCCGCTGCTCCGAGTCCACCGCCCACGCCATCAAAGAACTGCTCACCATGCGCGCCAACATGGCTGCCACGCTGGCACCGCTGACTGCGAGCGACAGCCTCAGCGACACCGACTCGGAGGCCGAGCAAGCCTGACCCCTTGGCTCAGCCGCAGGTCGGCGCGACACACCACGGCATTGGTCAGAATGGGAGATCACAATGGGACAGACTGTCAGCGCCGCGACGGGCGCGACGGGCGTGACGGGTGCGGTTAGAGCTCCACGAGACGGCCAACGCCCTCCTGTCTGGCACGGCGATAGACCAGGCTCGCCGCCGCCAGATCTTCGCAGGCATGACCCATCGCCTTGTAGACGGTGCGCTCGTCGTCGGTCTGCCGTCCGCGTGCCTGGTCCAACAGAACCTCGCCGACCTCCGTGCCCGTGTTGGGATTGCGGCCCGCCAGCTCGGCGCACCCAACGGGCGGCGGCTCGAAGGCCAGCCGCGTCTCCACGAAGAGATGGCTCTGCTCGATCACTCGCGGGTCGAGCTCCCCGCCCGGCGGGGCATAGCCCACCGAGCTGACATGCACTCCAGACGCGAGCCAGTCCGGCCTGATCACCGGCTCCTCGGCACTGGTGCAGAGGCACACCACGTCCGCACCGCGCACCGCTTCCTCCGTACTCGCCACCGCGTGCGCACGGGTCTCGGTCGCCGCCAGCTCCTGCGCGTGGGTCAGCGAGCGCGAGGCGATGCGCACCTCCGTGAATGGGCGCACGCGGGCGAGCAACCGCAGATGAGCGTGGCCTTGCACGCCAGCACCGACGATCGCTAGCACACGCGCATCGGCCCGCGCCAGCAGGCGCGTCGCGAGGGCCGCCGCCCCCGCCGTGCGCAGCGCCGTGATGACCCTCCCATCCATCACCGCCAGGGGCGTACCGGTCGCGGGATCGAACAGACAGATGAGGGCCTGATGCGTTGGGAGGCCAAGCCGGGCGTTACCGTGAAAGACGGTGACCAGCTTGACCGTGAGCTCGCGGTCCTGCTGAGCGGCGGGCATGGCGAGCAGAACGCCCGATGTCGGCACCGACACTCCGCTGCGCTTCGGGGCCTCCACCTGCCCCGTGCTCAGCGCCGTGAATCCCTCGGCCAATGCGTCCAAGAGGGCGTCGGGGTCGAGAAGCCGCTGAACCTCACCGGCAGACAGCGTCACGATCTCCATCGGACCTCCTCCAGTCGGCTGGGACCCCGGTGCGTGTGCGTGCGCAGTCCTCCCATCACGTGCCGGCTCAGGTGCGGCCTGCCGTGTCGAGACCGCAGTCAGTGCGAGCCGTGCCAGTGGTCTGCAGCGGGTCTACAACGGGTCTACACCGGGTGCAACGAGAGCGAGGTTGCCGGACACGCCATCCGCTCTGTGAGAGTGAGTGGGTCGAGGACGGTAGTCTACCACGAGATCCTGTGCTTCGACCCAGTAGGGTCCCGAGCCGTCACAGGGCAGCCGCACCCCTCATCGGCATCGTCAGCGAGCGCCTCTTCGCCGCCGTCCACATCCAGCGCCTCTTCTCGCGCTAACCCCCAGCCCACGCCGCTGTACCGCATAAGTATCGGCCCCCAACCTACCTCGGCTGCACATACAGCGGCGAATACATGATCTCGCCGAACAGCGGCAGCACCGCGCCCGCCCCGTCGGCGATGTATCCCGCCAGGACGCTGACGCCTGCGGCACCGTTCGCGTCCACCTGGCTCGGGTCGAGCGTCAGATACGGATGAGCCGAGGACACCACGTTGATCGTCTCGTCGAGCGTGGCGGCGGCCCCACCATGTCGCACAATCGGGCGGTTGGTGTACTGCGTCGAGTGAGGCATGAGGACGCGGTTGACCTGTGAGGATGGTGCCGCGAGCGACTGCGTGAGCCTCCTCACGCTGCCGACTGATACCGGGGCGCCATCACGCACGCGTTGGCAACGAACCAGACGCACGTGAAGCCGACTCGTGGTGCCTATGGCTCTTGCTCGCCCGAAGTGCACCCGTCGCATGGAGTGCCTCTCGGCTGTCGCAGGATATGACGGAGAAGGGCATGCGCCGCTCCCGGAGGCGTGTTTCCACATCGCGCTCCAGTCCCTGATGTAACGCCGGATGCCACACGCGATGCAACGCAAACGGAGCGCCGTCGTAAAGCCTACTGTGAGCAGGTGGGTGGTAGGCGGTACGTGCTCCGTCTCCCCGCGAGGCAAGCACAGTGCGTCGATCGGCACGTGCGCTGCGGATCGTTCCCCCAGGCGCAGCGCTCCGGGCACTGATGAAGACCGCCCTGACGGCGACACATGACAGGTTTAGGCGACTGTAGGCGACACGCTCCAGGAGGGCACACTCATGGCCGAAGCACCGACTGAGCAGGAAAAAGAGCCTATGCTGCTGCTGGATACGACCGGCAGCATGAACTTCCCGACTGCGGAAAATGACCCCACACCGCGCCGGGACACCATCAAGGAAGCGATTGGGATCATCGTCGCTGAACTCACTGCCGAAGATAGCCAGGCGGCCAAGGAGGAGGGCGGCGGCGGATTGCGCGCCGTCACCTTCGCTGGTGGCGAGGCGCACGATATTGGCGATTTGAACCCCACCAATCTCCAGCAGAAGTGGGCCGCCATTCGCTGGGCTGGCGGCACACGGATCATGCCTGGCCTGAACCAGCTCATCGCGGTCTACAACGACGAGTTTGGCTCCGAGCCACCTGCCTCGCGCCCGCTGCTCATGGCATTGGTCATCACGGATGGCGAAGCGGATGATACCGACCGCTTCGCGCAGGCCGTCGCACAAGCGGCAGGCGGCGTCTACTTCGCACTGGCGATCATCGGCTTTGGCCCTGAGCATGACGCGGCGATGCGGCAGTATCAGGCACTTGAAGCGAAGAACGCCCACGTCCGGGTGCTGTCGCTGGCCGCCGAGACCGACCCGAATAGCATTGCGCGCGCGTTATTGCGTATGATCGAGTAGTGATCGCGGCGTGATCGCGGCGTGAATGAGCCGGGATTGAGTCGTGGCGTGTAGGGACGGGATCGATGGACGTGAACGCGCGGCTGCGGGCAACCTGGCGGGGGGACGTCTCGGGAGCCGATCTCGTGGCGCTGTTTGCCGCGATGGAGAGCCTCCGCGGGGCACAGCAGGCGCTCGAAACGCGCCGGCTCGCGGCGGAAGTCGAGCACACAGGACACGCGTGGCGCGTCTCCCTGGCAATTGGCCCGGTTGCCGCCCCGCTCTGGCTCGCGGATGCGCTCAAGAGCCTGGCTGAGGCGTTCTACTCCGCCGAGACGGACGCGCATCCCGAGCGTCCGTCGACGGTCAGCGCGTACACCCATGACCTGGTGGCGGCCCTGCTCACACCCGTCGAGGATCTGCTCGCCGAGGCCACCGCGATGCTGGCCGATCCGAACCATCCCTCCCCACTCGTCGCCCCGCTGCACGTCGGCCCGGGGGGCGATATCGCCGACGGCGAGATGCCGCGGCCGTTGCCCCTGCCGTACGCACAGGGGCTCCTCTCGGGCGCGACGCGCGTGCATACCGCGGCGTCCAGTGCGCTGCTCGCGCTGCGAACGGACCTGGCCACAGCGGATCCCCCCGACTGGCTGACGACCGGCATCGAGCGGCTCGATGGCACGCTGCAGGCGGCAGGCGCGCGGCTGGACATCTCGGAGCGGCGACTGGCCTCTCAGCTGGCGACGCGCCGGAATACGCAGCGTGCTGATCCGGTCGCGCTCGACGGCATCTGTCGCGATCTCTGGTCGGTGGTGGATGTCGCGGTAGTGGCGGGCCAGCTCCTGGCTGACCCGCACCTGCTCCCAGAGGCGGTGACGGCTGTGCAGGCAGGACCATCACAGTCGTCACCGACACCCTCGTCATCGTCTGCTCCGGAAGCACCTGCGGCGGATGTCGTCCGCATGCGTCCGCCCACACATCCGCCGGTGCATCCCGCTCCCTCGGTAGGGAGACGCGAAGAGCAAGCGATCTTGCCCCGCATTGACACGGGCGCCGCGCCGCTCACGCAGCGGCGATTCAGCGTATCGCACGTGTCGCAGACACCCAGCGAGACACCAGTGGACGTGGAGTTCCCGACCATAGGCGGGACCACGGCCCCCGCCGATACACCGCCAGCCGAACCTGAACGCCCAACGCGCCCTCCGCTCCAGCGGCCGCGAGTACCCGGTCCCGAACACGACGACGCACCACCACCGATGCCATTTCCAGAGATCGGCTGATCGCGTGTGGTCATGTATGCTGGCGCAATTCGCGATCCGCGAGAGGGGATCGCCACCGCCGAATCCATCGTCGGCATCGTCATCGAAAGCATCTTCGCCGCCATGCGGACGCCATCCCCAGGACGAGCGCCACCAGCATGCGCCATACAGGACGCATCGCATGTCTCACCGCACTACGCCAGCGCATCGAGACGCCAGCTCGCTTCCGTACAGTGAGACGGCAGAGCGGCACAGAAGTAACAGGCAGGCGGCGTCATCTAGTGCTTGATTGCGGCTCACCGACAATGCCTGCAGTTCTGCTACACTAGAGCGAGGCAACAGCGACTGTGGCGCGACACCACCTTTGGCCCTCTCAACTAGGTACAGGCGTCAGCGGAAGGGAGACGCGTGCATGTAGACCCGGCACGGCAACGGAGCCATCATCGTTGCCCCTATCGCTACTCGCTCGGGCGCACCTGGGACGCCGCACGTCCCCACCTGCTCTGGGTGCTGCTCAACCCCAGCACGGCTGACGCCGACCACGATGACGAGACTGGGTCGAACTGCACACGCTGTGGAAGATCCTGCGCTCGTTGGCGCTCCACGGGCAACGTTTCGAGACCGGGGAGGAGATCTGAGCCGCGGTGGAGTCGGCGACCCGCTACTGGCACGCGCATCGCCGCCCCTTCTCTTGGGGCGCAGAGGCCGGCACCGACCATCTCGTCAGCCTGGCACCGCCCTGCTCCCCTCGGTCGCGTGAAGCGGTGCATCCGCCCACTTCGTGGCACTGTGCTGGCTCCCCCCTCCTCGTTGACGAGCGGGGGCGAGAGGGTGAGGCCCCATGCGCTATACTCTGCCCATGAGCACACAGAAACACATCCTCGCCGGCAGCGCGGCGTATGTCGAGCGCGAGGGCATTCTCCACCTCGGGCCAGTCATCTGCTACGGGCTCGCCCTCACCGGCAAGCCCTTGCCGAAACTGTGTTACCTGGGCACCGCGGGTGGAGATGATCCCCTCTGGATCAGCAACTTCTACACCGCCTGCATCGACGAGAGCGTCGCCCCCAGCCACCTCAGCCTCTTCACCATGCCCAACGTCCACGACGTCCGCGCGCACCTCCTCGCCCAGGATATGCTCTGGGTCGGCGGCGGTTCTCCCAGTCCTCGGGATCCACATCAGCGAGGGTTTCCGTAAAGACCCAGTGATGACCGGCAACGTCCTCGGCCATGTACTGCCGCTCGCCAAACGCGAAATCAGTGGGTTCCATGATGATGCGCGCTCCGCATGCACGGGCGTGCTCGCAATGCACCCTGGCGTCTTCGACGCGGACCATGACCTGATGGGTAACTTCACCGTGGATCGGCGGTCTTCGGTCAGAGCCGACATCACCAACAATAACCGCCCCATCGCCGACGCGGAGTTGCGAGCGAGGGTTGTCGCCAATGTGCAGACGTTCTTCAAAACCGAACGTCTGACATATCCACTCCACCGCCTGTCGGACGTCAGGATAGACGAGGACCGGCATACCGGTCACCTGCGGGATCGAACGGTTTGATCTCAATGTTGACGTCTCCCTATGACCAGCGGCAAGAGATCTCTGGTGTACGCAACAGCGGTGCACCGCGCTGTCATGCTCACGTCCGAGACAGGGCGCTTCCTTGATGTACCCGCGGTCTACCACTCATCACGGTGAGGTCATTAACAGCCGCTAGGCCCACCTCGCCACCTCACCGAGCGGCGGGTCCTCCACCGCCAGCCAGAGCATCCCCCACACGAACCGCTCACTTCGACCGGACCAGCTCGTACATCGTCGCCAAGTCCATGAACCTGCTGTGTGCTGCCGCAATTCCACGCTTCAGCGCCATCACGTACGCCTTCGATCATTCGTGCAATGACTCGTGGTAGAACGCAGCGAGCGCCGCGAATGCGGCCTTGGGTTCCCAGGGCATGTCGGGGTAGGTGTTGCCATGGCGACCTTCGAGCAGCTTGACGATGCCGTAGCTGGCCAGGTCCAAGTCATTGCGCGGGTCGCCGTTGGGGCGGTGCGGGAAGCCGTGCAGCGCGAAGGCGAACACGAAGGCGCTATCGACGCCCTCGGCGGCGAAGACCTCCAACAGCTCGCGCAGGTAGGTCGCCTGGCCGGCCTCGTCGCGGACGTACGCACCGTTCACTCGAACGGGCGCGCGGGTATCCGTGTCGTACTCGACGATCTCTGGGCCTTGGGCGCCGCGGTCACCGGCGCCGCGGCCGGTTGCCGCACCGAATTCCGTGATGGCGACCGGCTTGCCCTGCGCGACGAGGGTGCCGTCACCTTCCTGGAAGTGGTCGGCGACCACGACGGAGCGGCAGAGATCGACTCACACGCTATCGAAGGGCGTCCAGTCGACCCACTCGAACGGTTCGGCGGCAAGATCACCTATGCCGCCGAACCGTTCTCGCACGAGTGCCACCGCCTGGCCACGAATGTCGTTGACACGGGCGCTGGCCTCGATGACCCGCTCACGGCGGCGATCTGGCTCGCCGAGCAGTATCCCGATCCGCTCGGCGAGCGTGTTTTGTAGCGAAGGTAACCATGCCGTGCCCTTTGGCGAAGGTATCGGCAGCGCTCGCGCCTGAAGACGCTTCCGTCTCCGCAACCTACTCGCCTGCTTTGCAAACACGTCGCCAGGACTAATGCCAGGACTAATGCCAGGACTAATGCCAGGACTAATGCCAGGA
>CAYRVF010000148.1:0-10864 GCA_964427535.1 uncultured Ktedonobacterales bacterium | reverse complement strand
ACACGGACAGGCCTCGTCCACGCTGGCTGCACGCCGTCTCTCTGCCTGCGTGCCCAGTGTGGCTCCTGGGGGCTGCCAGAGGGCTGCCAGAGGGCTGCCAGAGGGCAGCACGGCGCGCTCCTGCACACGCGCGATGGTGCCACTCCCACCGCATGACGATCAGTGAGCCCTTCCCTTTCAGCGCATTGTGTGGGATAGTGGGGCAAAGGGGCTACGAGTGCTTACGAGTGCTCTCGTGACGGGTGATTCTCCCCCAGCGCACCACCTTCCTGCGTTCCTGTCAACAGTGGCGGCACGGCGCGCACACGCAGTCGTGACCAACGCGGACACGAGTCCGCGCGATCGAGACCTGGAGGGCGGCCTGTGAGCAGCACGAAACGTCCACGTCGTTGGGTCACTGTCCTCTTGATGGCGCTGCTGGTCCTGCTCGTAGGAGCCGTGCTGGGCGCACGGCCCGCGCAGGCGGCGGCAGCCGCAGCGCTCTATCCCACCGGCTCGACCGGCTACGATGTCTCCTGGCCGAACTGTACTGCGACGCCCCCCGCACATCCGCCCTTCGGCATCGTCGGCGTCAACGACGGCACTGCCTACAGCCAGAGCCCCTGTCTGGCACAAGAAGCGGCGTGGTTCTCACATCTCAGCCTCTACGCCAACACGGGGTGGTATAACCAGTCGGTCCACATCAATCCCACCAGCCCCAGAATATGCGCCAGCGGGGATAACAACTGCCTCGCCTACAACTATGGCTACAATGCGGGTCTCTATGCCCTGAATTACGCCCGCGGCCAGAACGTCTCGGCGAGCGTGTGGTGGCTGGACGTCGAGAATGGCAACACCTGGAACGCCGACACCACGCAAAACCGCAACAGTCTGCAGGGCGAGTACGACGCGCTGGTGGCCAACGGCGTGACGACCGTCGGCGTCTACAGCACGACCGCCCAGTGGGATAGCATCACCGGCACGTGGCTCAACAGCTGGCCAAGCTGGGGTGCCACCACCGTCAGCACCGCGAAACAGGCGGCGACCTTCTGCACAGGCCATCGCTTCACCGGCGGCCCGACCGAGCTGATCCAGTATTCCGGCACGCTCGACCGAGACTACGCCTGTTAAGAAGCCCGGCGCGGCTCAGGCGTGCGCGCACCTTCCCGCACAGTGCTCGCACAGGTCCCGCACAGGTCCCGCGACCGAGTGACCGGGTCGCACGGGACCTATGTTCGCTAGTGGACAGACGACACGTGCGACAGGCCGCTACACTCCAAGAATGCGTTATCGGTGGATACGCGCATGCCAAGCGAGCACAGCCACATCGTGACAATACGCCTTCCCCAGGGTGGGGAGCGCGCGACGATGGCGTCGCGATGATCTGGCTGGAACGACGAACGTTGCCGAGGGAAAGGAATCCGCGGCAGCGGCGGACGAACAGAAACCGTGGGGCACGCGATGGACGCGATCCGCATCACACGCCCCACTGCACAACGGCACACATGACCACCACGAACCGCGAGAAGGAGACGCTGCAATGAGTGCGACTGGTCTGGATGTGTTCGACACAACCGTGCAAAAGACGAACCTGTGGCTCAAGGACCTGATGGGGTTGCTGGGGTGGTCAGACAAGCACCGGGCGTACGAGGCCCTGAGAGTCACCTTGCATGCGCTGCGTGACCGGCTCACCGTGGAGGAAGTGGCGCAGTTCAGCGCCCAGCTTCCGATGCTGATTCGCGGCTTCTTCTTCGAAGGCTGGGACCCGACCGGCAAACCGCTGCGGATACGCCAGAAAGAGCAGTTCCTGGAATACATCGCGCTGCAGTTCCCGGCTGACGTCGCTATCGATCCAGAACAGGTCGCCCGGGCGGTCTTCCTGCTGCTGGCGATTCGTATCAGCCAGGGCGAGATCGAGGACGTCGTGAGCATCGTGCCGTCCGACCTGCGTGATCTGTGGCCGACAGCAGTAGAAGCGCAGTAGAAGCATCGTGCTGGCGCCCTTTCGGAATCGTGGCGACGCGGGCAAGCAGCTCGCACGTCACCTCGCGCGCTACGCCCAGCGTCCGGACGTCGTGGTGCTGGCCCTCCCACGCGGCGGTGTACCCGTGGCCTACGAAGTGGCCCGCGCACTCGGCGCGCCGCTGGACATCTTTCTCGTGCGCAAGCTGGGCGTCCCTGGCTACGAAGAATTGGCGATGGGCGCCGTCGCGACAGGCGGAGCGCGCGTGCTCAACCAGCAGGTCGTGGACGACCTGCACATTTCCGATGCCGCGATTGAGGCGGCCGCGTCACGCGAGCAGCACGAGATGCGGCGGCGTGAGCAGTTCTATCGCGGCGCGCGTAAGCCGCTTGACGTGCGCGGCCAGACGGTGATACTCGTCGATGATGGGCTGGCGACTGGCGCCACCATGCGCGCCGCGGTCAACGCGCTGCGGCGGCAACAGCCGGCCCGCATCGTCGTGGCGGTGCCGGTCGCCGCGCGTGAGACCTGCGACGAGTTGCGCACGGTGGCCGACGAGGTCGTCTGCGCGCGCATGCCAGAGCCGTTCTATGCCGTTGGCCTCTGGTACACGGACTTCTCACAGACGACCGATCAGGAAGTACGCGACCTCCTCATGCAAGGACAGCACACCGAGGAAGGGCAAAGGCAAGGAATGCACGACACGACCGACGCACAGCGCCTGCAGCAGGCGGTACGCGAGATCGCCCATCCGCTGACCGGCGCAGCCGAAGACTACGACCCACTTTTGGACCTCATCGGCGACGCACGCTTCGTGCTGCTCGGCGATGGGTCACATGGCACGCACGAGTTCTATTATGAGCGCGCCCAGATCACGCGGCGGCTCATCACGGAGAAAGGCTTCACGGCGGTCGCGGTCGAGGCCGATTGGCCCGACGCCTACCGCGCCAACCGCTACGTGCGTGGCTCCGACGACGACAGCAGCGCCAGCGCAGCGCTTGCGGACTTCCGGCGCTTCCCGGCGTGGATGTGGCGCAACACGGACGTCGTCACGTTCATCGAGTGGCTGCGTGCGCACAACCAGGGACTCCCACCGGACAGCACCAAGACGGGCTTGTACGGACTCGATCTCTACAGCCTGCGCGCCTCGATGGAGGCGGTGCTGCGGTACATCGAGACGGTTGATCCCGAGGGCGCAGCGCGGGCACGCGAGCGCTATGCCTGCTTCGACCACGTGGACGAGGACGCCCAAGTGTATGGCTTGCTCGCCAGCGCCGGCCTGACCAAATCGTGCCAGGAAGAGGCGGTGAGCCAGCTCGCTGAGCTGCATCGCCAAGCCGCCGAGGCAGCACGACGCACGCACGACGACGCGGATGAGGAGGTATTCTCCGCCGAGCAGAACGCCCGCATCGTGAAGAATGCCGAGGCGTACTACCGCACGATGTTCCTTGAAGACGAGTTGACGTGGAATCTGCGTGACCGCCATATGGTCGAGACGCTCGAAGCGCTCGATGGCTACCTCAAGCGGCAGACCGGGCGAGCGAAGGTCGTCGTCTGGGAGCACAACTCCCATCTGGGCGACGCGCGAGCGACAGAACTCAGCCGGCGCGGCGAGTTGAATGTCGGCCAGCTCGTGCGTGAGAAGTACGGCCACGAGGCCGTGCTGGTGGGCGCCACGACGTACCACGGCACCGTCACCGCCGCCACCAATTGGGACGGCCCCGCCGAGCGCAAGCGTGTGCGTCCCGGCCTCCCCGGCAGCTATGAGGAGCTGTTCCACAACACGCAGATTCCCCGCTTCCTGCTCACCTGGCGCGACCATGCCAGCGCGGCGGAGCACCTGCGCACCCCCCTGCTCGAGCGCGCGATCGGGGTCATCTACCGCCCCGAGACCGAGCGGGCCAGCCACTACTTCTACGCCGCGCTGCCCGACCAGTTCGACGCCGTGCTCCACTTCGACCAGACGCACGCGCTCGAGCCACTCGAGCGCACCGCTGAATGGGAGGCGGGCGAGGTGCCAGAAACCTACCCCTTCGCCGTGTAAGGACGTCACGAGCAACGACCAGCCGCGGGCACAGACGAACCGAAGGAACGCGCTCCACGCTGAACGCGCGCCGCACGACCGCGCGTGGTGCCGCGCGCGAAGGTCTCCCATACCCTCCGATGGCGAGCGCTCAGCGGCGCAGGTCGCGGGGGGTGCGGAGCCCTATGCCGCCACGTAACGTGACGACACGCGGATCGCACGCCTCGGGGCAGCTGGCGCACCCCACCCTCACCACGCGACTGCGTGCCACATGCCAGCCATATGCGACTTGCCCCAACGTAGGCCCAGGCCTTCGAAGCACAGGCGTTCGAGGCAGGGGTGCGCAAGGCCGCGCAGCGTCTGACGTGGCGCGGCGCCCACCGGCACAGCGGAGCGCATGGGTCCATGCTCCGCTGTGCCATCTGTAGTCATACTAGAGCATACAGAGCGGCTTTTTCGACTGATAGCTAGAGTAGAGCATACGGAGCGGCGTTTCCGTCTGATTGTCAGCAGCAATAGAGGACCATTGTTCTGTCAAGATAGGCTGAATTGCTGGCATTGCGGTCACGTTGACCTCCTCACACCCTTCACCGTCCGCTCGCCAGTAATAGTATCAGGCGACCAAAGTTAGGTCTGCAATACCACCGAGATTCTACTTCCAAAATACTGAGTTAGAGTTCGGCATGGCACGTCTGTGGCATAACACCACCACCGTGCGAGCAGCGACTGCTCGTGGCTACCAGATGGGTAGCGCAAGGACATCCGACAGTGAAGTAGAGGAGACAGAGACGTGACGCGTTTCAATCTGCGTAGGTCACGCATCACGGCCGTGTTGACCGGGGCCACGGTGGCACTCGCGCTCGCGGTCGGCAGCGTGACGCCAGCCTTTGCCGATGCGCCGACGGCCACCGCCACCGTGACGGGCGGCAGCCTGACGGAAGCGACGAGCGCCGCACCGAGCATCGCGGCGACCCTAAACGGCACAGATCAGACAGTGACCTATACATTGCCGATGACGGTCGAGGATGCAACGGGCACGGGCAACGGCTGGAACGTGACGATCACCTCCACCCAGTTCAGCACGGGTGGGGCGACTCCGCATACCCTTCCGACCTCCGCCTCGACCGTGAGCGCCGTCTCGTCCGCCTGTGTGACGAATACGACGTGCACGGATGCCACCAACAGTGTCACCTACCCGCTCGCCGTCCCCGCGGCAGCGACCGCCCCGACGGCCGTCAAGCTCTTCAACGCGGCGGCCAACAGTGGCATGGGCAAGTTCACCGTGACGCCGACCGTGTCGGTCGCCATCCCGGCCAACACCTACGCCGGCACCTACACCAGCACGGTCACCCTGGCCGTCGTCACCGGGCCATAAGCGGCGACGCGGGGTCGAGAGCACTCCACGTCGTCGGTCCGGTCCGTGCGTTCGGGCTCGCCGGTCGGCTCCAGTCACTGCCTGGTGCGGTCACGAGCCCAAGTACACCGCCTGGCGGCCTCGCCCCCCCGGCTGAGGATCATCCCCTGGAGGCACCGTAGCCGTAGGTGTACGGCGTCCTCTGCCGTCGCCGGATGGACACGACGGCGCGACCTGGCACTCATGAGGAGCTGATCGGCACCGCGAAGGAACATCCGCGAAGGAGAATGGCTGTGGCACCTGCATTGAGACACGCGCTGAGAGACGCTCGGCCGTGCGGCGACCGCGAATCCCATCCCATGCGCACAATGCGCACTGTGCGTCCCCTGTACAGGTCGCGCCGCCCACGTGGCATAACTACTGGCGCACGCCGGCTGGTGCTGGGTGTCGCGCCGCTCATGGGCATCATCGGGGCGCTCGGTGGAGCGCTGGCCGGCTCGCCCGTCGCGCCTGCCGCGCCCGCGGCCACAGCCGCACCTCCGGCGGCGCAATTCAGTCTCCGCCCCGTAACCTATGACCCGGCGAACGCCGAGACACAGAGTTACTTTGTCTTCACAGCCAGTGGCGGGCAGACGCTCCAAAGTAGCGTGCGGGTGACGAACACCGGCACGGCCACCGGCACCGCCACACTCTATGGCGTGGATGCCACCACCGGCCAGACGAGCGGTGTCGTATACCAGGGACACGACACCCCGGCGCACAGTGTCGGCGCCTGGATTGCGCTCTCCGTCGCGCAGGTCACGCTGGCCCCCGGTGTCAGCCAGGTCATCCCGTTCACCGTCTCCATCCCGACGAGCGCCGGTCCCGGTCAACATGTCGGTGGGATCGTCGCCGAGAAGACCGAGCTCGTTCGCTCGACGACGCCAAGCGCCGTGCAGATCGCGGTACGCCAACTCGCCGTGGACGCCGTGCAGGTGACGCTGCCGGGCACGCAGACGCCCGGGCTCAGCCTTACCTCGCTGCAGAGCGGGAACATCGCCGCACGCCAGACGTTGCTTCTGGGTCTCCAGAACACCGGCAATGTGATGCTCAAACCGACCGGCATGGTGCAACTGGTGACCACACAAGGGGTGCTTGTGGCGAATGTCCATATTGCCCTGGATACGGTGCTGCCGGGCGATAGTATCCAGTATCCGCTCGTCTTGCCTGAGCCCGCCCTGCCAGCGGGCCGCTACCGGGCAACGGTCACCCTCATGTATGGCGCCCAGCAGCTCACGAGTCAGACCAGTGCGGTGACCATCGGCGATTCCGCGGCGAACGACGCGGCGAACGACGCGGCGAACGACGCGGCGAACGACGCGGCAACACCGACAACCGCGTTCTCCCCCGCACGCGCCGCCCGCAACGTCATGGCGCCACTTGCCCAGGCGCACAGTTGGAGTATCGCTCTGAGCAGCGCCGTTGCCGGAGCACTGGCCGTCGCGTTAGTCACGCCGCTGCTGCTGCGGAGGCGGCGGCGCGGCCATCGACGCGGAGCTCACCAGCACCGGCCGAGTGATCCTACGCGCCGCACTCACCAGCGATCCGTGGTGCGACAGCGACCGGTAGATGCTCCAGCGCATCCCGCCGCGCAGGCGATCTCCCCACGGAGGCAGTCGCCCAGGTACACCACCGCACGCGCCCAGACGCGACGCGATGACCCGCACGTCGTCCCTCGACCAGGCAGCCGCGAGATGCCAGCGCCAGATCAGCGCGGCTGGTCGTCGCCACGCGAGACCAGCGATCCGCGCTGGCGGGGACCGACCAGTGCGCCAGCCCCCGTCGTGGCGCCAATCCGGGGTGACGGCCGCCTCGGTCTGCCGTCGCTCGAAGCGGTGCCAGCGATCGAGGATGTCACCGCTGGGATGTGGCGAACGGCGCCAGCGCGCCGTGGAGACGACGGCAGTTCCCATCACGGCGACCGCTACTGGGCACCACCGACCCAGCGAATGACTCCACGCGGGCAGACTCCATGCGGGCATTGGAGCGACTGATACTGCCCGCATCTAGCCAGCCCCAGGCGAGACAGACATGAGCCGCGCTCACACGTCTCGCTCGGGCCTGGCTGTTGCGCCTAGCGCTCGTGCACCCTTAGAATTTCGGTGGTGGCCCCGCCGGGAATCGAACCCGGATGTCCGGATTAGAAGACCGGTGCTCGCTACTCTTGTAGTGTGCGTAAGCAATCGTGTGGATGCTTGCTCGGTGTTTGGGCTTCGCCTCTGTTGTGGCGAGTGCACACTTGAGACGGAATCCGATCTTGAGACTGTCTGTGCCAAATCACGAATCTATGACCACAGGCGAGAGGGTGACGTCGGCTAGCGATGTGGTGCTTGCCCTGGCAGAGCCCGACAGCCGATGCTTAGACATGGATAATGAGCGCGGTGCGTGTTAATTCGACGTAGTCGTAGACCACAAACGCCGTGACGATGGCGGACAACTCCGCGATGAACAGCGCTTCGAGTTCACTGTTGCGGATGTTGCCCGTCGAGATTAGCAGCAGCTTCGGGGGCTCGTGGGACAACAGAAATGAGTTGACGAAGTCGGCGTCTTTCGTGACGACGACCCGCCCGTCACGTGCCGCAACTTCCGCAATGACCACATCAGGTGTATGATTCCCTGCTGGGAGGTCAAGCGTATGGAGAGCGTCATGACCTGCGTCACGCAGACGAAAGGCGAGTCGTCGTGGCAGTTGAGCGTCTACTAGAAACCTCATGCTGCTGCCGCTCAGATGCCAATCGGATCCATGCGCTTGACCTGGCTCAGCCGAGCCGCAAATGCCAGTGCCGCCAGGAGGTCCTCTCGTTCAAGGTCTTCATAATCGGCAAGGATCTCTTCAATCGTCATGCCTGAGCTTAGCAGTTCCAGGAGGGTTTCCACCGGGTAGCGGAGACCGCGAATCACCGGCTTACCGTGATTGATCGCCGGATCCATTGTGATGCGGTTCAGGCGTTTCGACATGGGAGCACACTCCAACAAGTGTCAGTGCACGGCCGGCCCAAGCGAGACCTACTACGGCGCGTGACAGACGAATGCATCGGTGGCCCCGCCGGGAATCGAACCCGGATGACCGGTTTAGAAGACCGGTGCTTTGTCCATTAAGCTACAGGGCCGCAAACTGTGGTGTGGCCATCGTGGCAGACGCCGTGGCCACCGCCTGCATTGTATCATAGCCTCTAGCGCAGACGGGCGGGCGCGAGTGACAGCCCTCGTGTGCGACACGGCGCGTGCCGGGTGCGCCGTGCGACGTTGCGCTGGACCGCAGTGATCGCCTGGAGTCGGCTGGAGGTACAGAAGACGTGAGCAACGACCACAGGCGCCGGCGAGCCTTCGCCAAGCGGTTCGTCAATCCGCTCCTGCGCACCGTCGCCGACTCCTCCCGTGGCCCGTTCGCGCTCTTGCGGCATGTTGGCCGCCGCAGCGGGAAGACATATGAGATCCCGATCATGGTCTGGCGCGTGGACGACGGCTTCGTGATTGCGTTGACGTACGGCGCGCAGGTAGATTGGCTGCGCAATCTCCAGGCTGCCGGCCAGGGTAGCCTGCGCTGGCACAAGCGGGACTATGCCTTCCAGCAGCCGTGCTTCATTGACGCCAACACCGGCCTGGCCGCCCTCCCGTTCTTCACTAAACCGATATTGCGGCTCCTCGGCGTGCATGAGTTCGTGAAGCTCCCGACACGGCAGAACGGCTAGAGCCGATGGCGCTCGACCGAGTTTGGCGCTCTGTCGCCATTGACGGCCCTTAGGTGCCGCGATACAATACTGTAGGAAGTGAAGCGCGGAGCGGGTATGCCGCAAGCGCTCGGTTTGGTCCCGTATGCTGACATGCGCGGTCGCGCATGTCGCGAACCGCCCGCGGCGCGGCAAAAAGGAGCGATGAATCCATGATCGATAAGCCAGAGACGCAGCTGACGCTGTGCAGCATGACGGCGGCGGCGGCAGATAAGGTGAGGGAACTGCTCGAGCAAGAGGGTGCGCCCGAGCTGGGGCTGCGCGTATTCGTCGCTGGCGGCGGCTGCTCCGGTCTGCAGTATGGCATGACGCTCGACGAGGCCCAGGAGGGCGACGAAATCTTCGAGACGCAGGGTGTGCGCATTCTCGTCGACGAGATGAGCGCGCAGTACATCAGCGGCAGCGAGATCGACTACGTCGACAGCCTCATGGGCGCGGGCTTCACGGTCAACAACCCGAACGCCGTCTCGTCCTGCGGCTGCGGACATAGCTTCCGCACGGCTGGCGATTCGGGCCAGGCGCGCGGCTGCGGCTGCGGCGCGTAAGACGTCGCCTTCCCGAAGGAGGGCGGTCGCTATGGAACGAGACTATGGCGAGCGCGGGTCGCTGCAGGCGACCCGTGACGAGTCTGCCTACGAAGAAGGCTATGGCCGTGCCCGTCGCGAGTACCTGTGGGCGCGCGCGCATGGGATGTCGCCGACGCAGCGCCAGCTCGTGCTCGCGTTCATGCACTCCGCGCGGATTTACGTGGCCGCGCGCGGTGGCAAGCCCATCGGCGGGCAGCACCCCGACTGGCTGCGTGGCCGCGCCGATGCCCTGCGCGATATTATCCGTGAAGGCGCGGGCGTCTTCCCTGAGGGCCGGGCGGAGTAGGCACAGGGTCACGCGACGCGTGGCCCTTCCGAGCGAGGTCGGATTCCCCTGATGGGGCGTCCGGCCTCGTCGCTGTTTTCCGAGCCAACACGACCTGGCCTGACGGAGCTCTCTCGGCGCGAAGCCTGTGGATGTGGCGCGCTGGCCGCTGACGCTCTGCTCGCGGCGACACCCCAGCAGGTGTCAGGACGAGGACAGGGCAGACGCATATCATGAGGGCAACACGCCGGGCGTCGCATGTGGCAAGATAGACAAGAGCACAGGCACCACGACCTTCCATCTCTGCCACATTTGCCACATTTGCCACATTGCCACCGACCACCAGGAGGATATCCGGTATGGCACAGACAACACAAGTGAGTCTCGAAGACGCGGTCAAACAATCCCCCCGGAAGTGGGTCTATCTGTTTGCCGAGGGCAACGCGAAGATGCGCGACCTCCTCGGCGGCAAGGGCGCGGGCGTCGCCGAGATGACGAACGCCGGGTTGCCCGTCCCGCCGGGCTTCACCATCACGACGGAAGCGTGCAACACGTACTACGCCGACGGCAAGCAGTTCCCCCAGGGCATGTGGGATCAGGTGCTCGCGGCGCTGCGGGTCGTCGAGCAGCAGACCGGCAAGACCCTGGGCGACGTGCAAAACCCGCTGCTCGTCTCGGTGCGCTCGGGGGCGAAGTTCTCGATGCCGGGCATGATGGATACGGTCCTCAATCTGGGCCTCAACGACGAGACGGTGCAGGGCCTCATCGCGCAGAGCGGCGACGAGCGCTTCTGCTACGACGCGTACCGCCGCTTCATCCAGATGTTCTCGAAGATCGTGCTCGACGCCAAGGCCGACGCCTTCGAGAAGACGATCGAGGTGTACAAGAAGAAGACCGGCGCCGCCACCGACGCCGACATCCCC
>CAYRVF010000147.1:0-10923 GCA_964427535.1 uncultured Ktedonobacterales bacterium | reverse complement strand
GAAGTCCAGGCATCGGGCAGGCATCCTGCAGGAACAGCACGGCGAACAGGGCCGCAAACGAGAGGACGCCAGCAAGGACCAGCAGCACGATCCACTTCCAGCGCCGCGCCTGCGCCGCGGCGTTGAGGGCAAGCGCCCAGGCCGCGATCAGCAGGAACGTGCCCAGGACCATGAGCAGGGCACGGGGGATCGTGCCCCCATCGGGGGGCGCATTGGGGCCATCGAACAGATGGGAACCATCCAAGACGAGCCAGAGGGCACTGAACGCCACGAGCGCGCCACCACCGCTGAACAGGAGGGCGCCGGTGGAGTGGCGATGGCCGAGGACGATGGCAAGGGGAATGCTCAGCGACGTGGCGGCGACCAGCAGCACAGGCAGCAGCACTGCTAGCACGGTTTGCCAGGCGATGCCCATCGTCCACCAGGCCTTCGTACGGGGGGCGGCGCTGCACGCCGGCACCGATCTGGGAGCACCTGCCGCAGTATAGCAGAACCAGGGCGCGGCGCACAGGGGCGGCACAGCTCCAGCGATCACGCTGTGGCTCCGCTGGATCGGTGAGTTTCGAAATAACCTGTAGCCCTTTACCCTTGGCGGTGATCTAAATAAGCCGCGTGCCCTCTACTCCAGAGGGCACGCGGCGTTCTACTCGCAACGGAACGGGCCGCTACTTTTTGGGCGCGCCGCTGTTGATCGCGCCTCGGGTCAGCGTCCAGAAGACGGCGATGACGACCGCGCCGAGCAGCGCCGCGATGATGCGCACGCCCTCCAGCGCGAAGTCGAACGGTAGCAGCACATACGCCGAGCAGAGATACGAGCCGAGAATCGTCACCAGCGTCGCGGAGAACAGCCCACCGACCTTCTTGGTCGTGAGTCGCTCGGTAATGGCGTTCGCCGTAAACGCCAATAAGATGATGATGATGAGGCCAATCAGCGTGACCTTGTAGCCGCCCGGTGGAATGTTGTTGATGCTGATGGTCAAGTACGTGCCCTGAAAGAGATTCTCCATCCCGCCAGGCGGCAAGAAGTGATAATCCGGAACGGCGAGGAATACCATGTGGTCACTCTCCTTCTCACGTGCGAGCGGCACGACAACCTCTGCGTCCGCCCAAACCCGCGCCTGTGATGGCGACCAGTCGCGCACATCCCACACGCGTCCGATTGGGCAATCCCTCCCACACTCACCGTGTCGTTGCGTCCTCGTGTATGTTTCTCGCCTGCCTGCGTGTGTCCTTGAGAGCTTGCCCCGAAAACCCAGCAGTCGCATATGTTGTGCCGACTGACGGGCGGTGATAGGGCGACCCACAGACATGGCACGGAAACTGGAGCACCACCCCTGTAGCCACGTGCGAACATGCGGATGGCATGTGGATGGCATGTGGATGGCATGCGAACGGAGCTATACTGAATACCGCGGTTCAGTCAAGTAGTGGCGCGGGCGCACTCCGCGCGAGGAGAAGTACACCACGACATGGAATACCGACAACTAGGCAAGTCAGGGTTGCGCGTTTCCGTCATCGGCCTCGGCGGCAATGTCTTCGGACGCTACGTCAATCAGGAGGGCGCGTTTCATATCGTCCGCAAGGCGGTCGAGACCGGCATCAACTTCATCGACACCGCCGACGTCTACAACGGCGGCGTCTCAGAAACGCTGCTCGGCCAGGCGATTGCCGAGCATCGCGGCGAGCTGCTCATCGCCACGAAAGTCGGCTCGAAGATGGGCGAGGGTCCGAACGACCACGGCTCCTCGCGCAAGCACATCGTAGAGAGCTGCGAGGCGAGCCTGCGGCGGCTCGGCGTGGAGGCGATCGACCTCTACCAGATTCACCAGTTCGATCCGCAGACCCCGCTCGACGAGACCCTCGACGCGCTCACTGATCTGGTGCGCGCGGGCAAGGTGCGCTACATCGGCTGCTCCAACTATGACGCGTGGCGTGTCGTGCAATCGCTGTGGATCAGCGACCGCGAGCATTTCGCCCATTTCGTCTCGGTCCAGCCGGAGTACAATCTGTTGGAGCGCGACGTCGAGCGCGAGCTGGTGCCCGCCTGCCTCGAATTGGGGCTGGGCGTGATCCCCTACTTCCCGCTGGCCGCTGGAGTGCTCACTGGCAAGTACAAGCCCGATCAGCCGGTGCCTGAGGGTACGCGCGGCTACAACAATCCGCGCTTCGAGCCGCGGCTGCGTCGCGAGATCCTCGAAACGGTGCAGCGCCTTGAGGAGTGGGCGCATGCTCGTGGCCACACGGTTGCCGAGCTGTCGCTGGCCTGGCTGATCGCGCGACCCGGCGTGAGCACAGTCATCGCAGGTGCCACACGTCCTGAGCAGGTCGTGGAGAACGCCCGCGCCGCCGCCTGGAAGCTCACAGAGGACGACCTGCGCGAGATCGACGAGATCCTGAGACGGTAGGCAGTCTGTCCCCCTCCCCCTACCCCCCGCCCCCGCCTGACGGCGAGAGTGGGGGTAATGAGACCGCGTGCGCTGCACGCCGCATGGGCTCTGGCTCCTCTCTCCCAGCGTGAGCTGGGGGAGAGGCTGGGAGAGGGGGCCAGCAGCTTCCACTACCCGCTACTTCTCCTCGGCGCCATGGCTGTGATGGTGGTGGAAGACGTCGCGACGCCACAAGAAATACATCGTCAGCAGGAACGAGACGACGCCGAGTCCAGCGAGCGCGCCGCAGAAACCGAGCAGATGCTTCAGGTCGGACTGGTAGAACGCCAGGTTCGGGTGGTCGGTGAAGCGGTCGCGTAGACGTGTCACGCTGCCGAGCGCCTGCATACCCCAGCGCGCCGGAATGATGTAGCTTATCCAGTTACCGCTGCCCTCCAGCGTGAAGATGACGTTGGCGAAGATGATCTGCGGCAGCAGCACAATCGGCACGATGCTGATGGCGCGATCGGTGTTGGGGGCCAGCGCCGAGATGACCAGCCCCATCGTGATGCCCACCAGCGACATCAGGAAGAGTACGAAATATTCTTCCCAAAATCCGGACTTCGGCGCATGCCAGGCGATGCCGGTATCCGCGTAGCCCGTCTTCCACCCGACGATGACCAGCAGCAGGAAGCTCTGGATCGCCGCGATCACGCCCAGCACGACCATCTTGGAGAGCACATACGGCAGGATGGCGAGATGGATCGCCCGCTCGCGCTGGTAGATCGGCGCCTCTTTGACGATCTCGCGGGCCGCGTTGATGATGCCGAACCAGATGGCCGAGGCCGCCAGAATGAAGAGCGTCCGTTGTGCGAAGACATCCTTGGGATTCGCGAGCTCACTGGGCAGCGAGACATAGTGGACGATGTTCTTCTCGGCCAGCAGAATCGTCAGCAGGCCGATGATCGGCGCCTGCGCGAGCAGAATCAGCACGTTCATCTGGTCATGCGCCATGATCTCCGCATAGCGCCGCGTCAGCAGCAGGAACTGACGGAGCTTCCCCGGCCGGCGCACCCGCGGGCGCCTCGGGTTGGCTCGCCCGCGAGCAAGGTGCGCCTGGCTCTGCGACTGGAGCTGCGGACTCGCCACGTAGCGCATGTACTCCTCGGACTGCTGGTAGCGCGCGACCCAGAAATCCGGCTCGTCATGGACCTTGTTGTAGATGGCGGCGTAGTCGTCGGTCTCGAAGTAGCGCCGCATATCGGCGGGCGGTCCGTAGAACGCCAGACGCCCGCCCGGCGCGATGAATGCGACCATGTCGCAGCAATCCATGTCGCTCGTCGCGTGGGTGGAGAGCACGATCGTATGGCCGCGGTCCGCGAGCCGCCGCAGCAGTTGCATCATGGTGCGGTCCAGGCCCGGATCGAGGCCCGAGGTCGGCTCGTCGAGGAAGAAGACCGCCGGACGCGCCAGCAGCTCCACGCCGATGCTCACACGCTTGCGCTGACCGCCGCTGAGCGACGAGACGAGCTGGTGTCGTGTGCCCGTCATCTCGATATCTTCGAGCACTTCGGTGATGCGCTGCTTGATCTGCTTGCGCGAGTAGTCGGACGGCAGACGCAGGCGCGCGGCGTAGTACATCGCGCGCTCGACCGTCAGGTTCTTGTGGATGATGTCGTCCTGTGGCACGTAGCCCATCGCGCCGCTGAACTCGTCCATGTGCTCGTACAGGTTGACGCCGTTATAGAGCACCACGCCGCTCTGCGCCGGACGCTGGCCGTTCAGCGCGTTCATCAGCGTCGATTTGCCCGCGCCCGAGCTGCCCACCAGCGCCACGAACGTCCCGGGCAGGATGCTGAGCGAGACATTGTCGAGGATGACCCTGCGCCTGCGGCCAAAGAGTCCGCCGCCCGTGCGTTCGGTCAGGTTGCCCGCGTCGATGCGGATGCTGCTGGAGTCGTCATACTGCGTCAGCTCGTCGCCGGTGAAGATCAGCCGGTACGGGCCGATGCGCACCTCCGCGCCGGGCATCAGTCGCACCCGGCTGATACGCAGCCCGTTCACATACGTGCCGTTGGTGCTGCCTAAATCGGTGAGGAGCACGTTGCCGCGGTCGTCGCGGGTGAGCCGGGCATGGTGCTGCGAGACGCGTGGATGGTCGAGCACGATCTGGTTGTCGTGCGCGCGCCCGAGCGTCGTCTCGCGGGCGAGCGGCAGGCGCACGTGCTGCCCGCTTGAGCGGCTCGCCTCCGTGCCCATCTGGCTCGACTCTTCGTAGATCAGCGTCGCGGAGGGATGCTCCAGATCGCCGACGGTTACGACATCGCCGGGCTGTAGCGCGCGCTCGCGGAAGGGGCGCCCATCGGCTGCCAGCGGCGTCGCAGTATCGTGTACGCGCAGCACCGGCGCGCCCTGCTCGGGCCGCACAATCTCGGCGAGCGCTGGCGGGATGCCGGGCGCGTCGATCCGGATGGTACACGTGTCGTCGCTGCCAATTGTCGCGACCGGGCGCGTCAGGGCAAATATCGATGTGCGTTCGTGGTCGCCCCGTCGCACGATCACGCGCAGTGTTGGCCCGCCCGATGATGAGGCGGCGCGCGGAAGGGCGCCGCTCGTCTCGTCTGGTGCCTGCGCCGGGTCGAGCGGCGCCGCCGGACGGTCAGGGATATCCTGCCGGGTGCCGGTATCACCGGACGGCTCCCGCTGCGCCTCCGGGCGAGATCGAGTAAGCATGATGCGAAACCCTCCTTGGTCCGGGTACCCACCGTCCATCCTCCACGCCCATGCGTCACGTCGTCCTTCCGTCGCATGCACAGCGGGCGGTCGCCACGGAACCTCCATTCGCTCTATGGCAAATTGCAGGCCAGGCTTCACCACACCGGGCGGACGCCTCCTCCACCCCGACAGCATCCGATCATGAAGCGAGACTTCCACAGGGGTAGAAATATCACAGTGCAGTACATCTTGCCGTGACACGTCCGGCTTTCGGAACACCATCTGCGAATCGCCGGGACGCAGACGCTGGCGGCGAGGCCCGCGTCTGTCGTCAGTGCCGTGCGACGGAACGCAGAGGATGCGCTCTCCAACGCGCGGTGATATGAGGAAGTGGCATGGATCAGCTCAACTCCGCACGCGCCCAGATGGGGATCTCGCTGGCCTTCCACATCGTGTTCGCCGCCCTGGGCGTCGGATTGCCGCTCATGATGTGCATCGCGGAAGGCATCGGTCTGTTTCGGCGCGATCAGGTCTGGTACGCATTGGCCCGCCGGTGGAGCATCGCCTTCACCATTCTCTATGCCATCGGCGCCGTCTCAGGGACGATTCTGGAGTTCGAGCTGGGGCTGCTCTGGCCGTACTTCATGAAGTTCTCTGGGGCGATTATCGGGCTCCCGTTCGCGCTCGAAGCCTTTGCGTTTTTCATCGAGGGCATCTTTCTCGGGCTCTATCTCTTCGGCTGGAAGCGCCTCTCACCGCTCGCCCACTGGCTCTGCTCGTGGCCGCTGTGGATCGGCGGTCTGGCATCGTCGATGTTCGTGGTCTCGGCCAACGCCTGGATGAACACGCCCTCCGGCTTTCAGATGCGCAACGGCCAGCTCGTCGGCATCGACCCCATCGGCGCGATCCTCAATCCCAGCATGCCCAGCGAGACGTTCCATATGACGCTTGCCGCCTATGAGGTGACCGCGTTCGGGATCGCCACGGTCTATGCCATCTCTCTGCTGCGCGGGCACATCACCGAGTATACTAAGCGCGGCTTCTTCCTCGGCATAGCGCTGGGCACGATTGTCGCTCCCGTCCAAATCTGGGTCGGCGATGTCAACGCCGAGATCGTCGCTGACTACCAGCCCATCAAGCTGGCCGCGATGGAGCTGAACTTCAAGACGCAAACCTGCGCGCCAGAGGTCTTCGGTGGCATTCCGCACGGCCATAGTGTGGCGTACGCCTTGCAGGTGCCGTGCCTGCTGAGCTGGCTGGGCTATCACGATATCAACCATCCCGTGCTCGGGCTCGACTCCGTGCCTACGTTCTATCAGCCGCCGTACCAGTTCGTGCATGTCGGCTGGCAGCTCATGCTCTTCTTCGGCATCTCCGCCGCCGTCATGACCGCGTGGTTCTGGTTCTTCTATGGCCGCAATGTCTGGCGCAACTGGCGCACCAATGCCAAGAGCCTCACCGACGACGCGCTGCCGCTGTACGGCCTGATCGGCAAGCTCACGCTCTGGGGCGGTATTTTGCTCGGTCCCGCCACCTTCATCGCGATGGAGTGCGGCTGGATGGTCACCGAGATGGGCCGCCAGCCCTGGACGGTCTACGGCTATGTGCTCACCGCCAACGCGGTGCAGGTCGCGCCGTGGCTCAACATCTCGTTCATCGTCTTCAGCGGTGTGTATGTGCTGCTCGGTTTGACGACGACCCTGCTGCTGTTGCGCCTCGGCCAACAGACGCGCAAGGCGGCCGAGCCCAAAGAAATGATCGCCGCCGGTGGAGCACTCGAATGATCCCAAGTAGCAGCAGCATCCTCGCCGATCCTCTGGCCTATTTCAACGCCTTCGTCCTCTGGCTGGCGATCATCGTCTTTGCCGTGCTCGCCGGAGCCGACTTCGGCGCGGGCATCTGGACGCTGCTCACCTTCGGCAGGCGAAAGAACCGCGAGCAGGAAGCGCTGGAAGGGGCGATCGGCCCCATCTGGGAGGCCAACGAGATCTGGAGTGTCTTTCTCGTCACCGGCCTCTTTACGGCCTTCCCAAATGTGTTCTTCACGCTCTCAGTCGCGCTCTTCTATCCGCTGGCGATGGCCTTGCTCGGCTTCGTCTTCCGCGGCGCGTCATTTGAGTACACGCGGTTCTTTCGCAAGCTGGTCAACTTGCCGGCGAGCTTCGAGAGCTTCGCGCGCATCTTCGGCGCGGTGAGCCTGCTCACGCCGTTCATTCTGGGCGCGGCGGCGGCGGCGGTCAGCAGCGGGAGAATCCGCTACATCGCCGGGCATGTGGTAGCGAACTACTGGACGAGCTGGACGACGCCGTTCTGCCTGAGCGCCGGGCTCTTCGCCGTCGGCATCTGCTCCGTACTCGCCGCGACCTACATGACCGTGCAGAACAAACGCAAGCACGAGCACGATCTGCTGCTGTTGTTCCGCACGCGCGCGCTGGTGGCTGGCGCGTTCACTGCCCTGATTGGCGCCGTAACCGCGTACTTCGCAAGCAAAGAGGCGCCGTATCTGTGGCACAACCTGACGACCCGCGCGCTGCCGTTCGGGTTGGCGGCCGTCCTCGTCGGCCTGCTGACCGCCGCGGCGCTGTTGGTCGGCTACTTCACTGTCGCGCGCACGCTTGTGGGGCTGGAGGTGACGCTCATTCTCGGCGCCTGGGGCATCTCGATGTTCCCGTACCTCATCGTTCCCGATCTGACCATCCAGAACTCGGCCTCGCCGCCATCGGTGCAGCTTGCCGTGACGGTCTCGTTCATCGTCGGCAACGCGATCATTCTGCCGTCGTTCGTTTTCCTCATTCATGTCTTCCAGGGGACGGCGCGCCAGCCCGCGACGACCGCCGACGAGTGGGCGCTGCATACCGAGGAGGAGTCGCTGCTCAACTGGCGCGCGATGCTTGGTCTCGAACGGATCAAGCCGACACACCCACGCGTGCTGACGAAGAAAGCGAAGGAAGCTGTGAAAACTGACGCCAAGGAACGTGTCGAGCACGCTACAAACGGACCCAGACGCGAACTCGGGCAGACATCAACGAAACTGCCCGCGCCGTTAGTAGGTGTGGTCGCGGTCGCGCTCGTGGCCTGGCCGGCCCTCTCGGACTGGCTGCAGCGGCGCGGCATCCGGAGGCGGCTGCGTGCTCGTGGCGAGACTAACGGCACACGCGGCGGCGAGAGACGCGTCGCGCGCCTCGTCCTCGACGTTCCCGACGGGAGCGACGGGACGCTGTAGCGGTTGATGACGCCATGTCCCGCTCGCCTTTTCCCTCGCGAGGGGACGGGGAAACATGAGGCGGGCACCCGACCATAGGTGATCTCATGCTATGGTCATCTCGATCTGCGCCAGATGCTCCTCCTCGTGCTCGACCAGCGTTGTCAGCACATCGAGCAGCGTGACCTTGCCGCGCTGCTCGTGCATGCCTGTTCGCTGCCAGTCTTCAGCTGCCAGACGCGCGAGCATCTGAACCAGTTCCTCGCGCTGTCGCGCGTACGTCTCCAGGGAGTCGAGCACGTCCCTCCGCGCGTAGCCGGCGATCACTGCCCAGCGTCGCTCGTCGAGGGCTGGCAAGGGCGGATTGTCGCGAGCCAGAATCATGTATGCCCGATATGCGACAATGTCGTTGCTGGCGCGTATGTGGGCGAGAATCTCGGCGAGCGACCACATATCCGGTGCGGGTACGACGTCGAATTCGGCCTGAGGACGTCCCTTCAATACGCCCGCAAGCCGCGGTGGTATGACTCGTAGCCGTTCAACCACAGTGCTCGGCTCGGTCGAACTCGTCATCGGTCTCTCCCTTCCCAGATGTCCGCGGTGTGGCGATGCACACGAACGCAGCCAACACTATCGTGCCGTCCCTACCGCAACCGTCTGGCGATCGCTATCACGCCAGCGTAGCGAGATGCAAGACCCTCTGTGCGGACTTGCATCCTCACGTGTCACGCTTCGCGCCCACGCTCTTCGTCCGGCCCGCGTATGATACGATACAGGCCGTGTGGCAGGCAGAGACGACGCGTCTCACGCTGAGGGAGAGGACTAGTGAGCACACCCGCCGCAGAGTCAAATATAGCCCTGACATTTACCGATAGCGATACCCGCATCTCCGAGTTACTCGACGCGATGCACGAGATCGCCGACCTCTCGGCGCTCGGCTCGCTGGCAGGGTGGGACCAGAACACCGCGCTGCCTGAGGGTGCGGGCGAGATTCGCGGCCAGCAACTCGCCACGCTCGAAGGCGTGCTGCACGACCGGATCACCGCGCCGCGCATCGGCACGCTCGTCGCCGAGTTGGCGCGCGAGATCGACGCGGAGACCTTCACCGATGCGGATCGTGGGCTGGTGCGGCATGCCCGGCGTGCATACGACCACGCGACGAAGCTGCCCAAGGGGCTCGTGCAGGAAATGGCCCGCGTCGGCGCGGCGAGCTTCGAGGCGTGGCACCGCGCGCGCGCGCACAACGACTTCGCCTCGTTCGCGCCCTGGCTCACCAAGACCATCGCCCTGCAACGTGAGGTCGCGGAGCGCTACGGCTACACTGGCAGCCGCTATAACGCGTTGCTCGACCAGTATGAGCCGGGCATGACGACCGATCAACTCGATCCGCTCTTCGCCACCGTCCGCGAGGTCAGCACGACGCTGCTGCGACGCATCCAGTCGAGCGGCTACACGCTGGACGACGCTCCGCTGCATGGCGACTTCCCGCCAGAGCAGCAGATGCGTCTGAGCGAGGCGCTGCTGCGGGCCATTGGCTACGACTTCGCGCGCGGCGGCATCGCCCGCTCACCGCACCCCTTCACCACCGACTTCGGCAGCCCGTATGATGTGCGCGTCACGGTCAACCCCGACCCGCATTTGGTCTCGGCCGCGCTGATGGCGGCGATTCACGAGGGCGGACACGCGCTCTACGAGCAGGGCACCGCGCCAACTCTCGCCCGCACCCCCGTCGCGGGAGGCGCCTCGCTTGGCGCGCACGAGTCGCAGTCGCGACTGTGGGAGAACCCCATCGGCCGCTCTGAGGCGTTCTGGCAGGGACAGTACGGTACGGTGCGCGAGGTCTTCGCCGAGCACTTCGCCATTGTGGATGTGACCGCGTTCGCCCGCGCGCTGAACACCGTGCGGCCGAGCCTCATCCGCATCGAGGCCGACGAGGTGACGTACAACCTGCACATCCTCATCCGCTATGAGCTCGAGCGCGCGATGGTCGAGGGCGACGTCGCGGTGGAGTCGCTCCCTGGTATGTGGAACGCGAAGTACAAGCAATATCTGGGCATCGAGCCGTCCACCGACAGCGAAGGCATCCTGCAGGATGTCCACTGGACGAGCGGCTTCGGCTACTTTCCCACATACACGCTTGGCAATCTCTACGCCGCGCAAATCTACGCCACGCTGCGCGCGACGTTCGCCGATTTCGATGAGCGGCTGGCGAGCGGCAATACAGCCTTCATCCTTGACTGGCTGCGCGAGCACATGTATCAATACGGCGCGACGTATATCCCGGCGACACTCATCGAGAAGGTGACGGGCGAGGCGCCCAATCCGCAGCACTTCGCGCGCTATCTCACGACGAAGTTCGAGCGGCTCTACGGGCTGGCGTAGCGTAGAAGCGCACGTCTCGTCCTCATGCTGTATGCTGGGAAGCGTCGTCCGTCGCCTTCCGGCACCTCCCTCGCCTCAGTGACCCTTGCCGCTAAGGGGAGAGGTTCTGCGCGGGGGCCTCATCCCCTCAGCCCCCTTCCCCTCGCAAGGGGAAGGGGGAGTCGCGCTCGTGTCCTGCGGAGATCGGTCTCACTAAGCGACCTCCCCTCTCCCCGCAGGGAGAGGGGCTGGGGGTGAGGCCCCCGACACCGCGGCCCG
>CAYRVF010000146.1:0-11243 GCA_964427535.1 uncultured Ktedonobacterales bacterium | reverse complement strand
ACCTGGAGCGCGAGAAGGGCATCACAATCAAGGCCCAGGCGGTTCGCATGCGCTACATGGCCAGCGATGGCGAGGAGTACGAGCTCAACCTGATCGACACTCCCGGGCATGTCGACTTCGCCTATGAGGTCTCACGCAGTCTGGCCGCGTGCGAGGGCGCTATCCTCGTCGTCGATGCGTCGCAGGGCATCGAGGCGCAAACGCTCGCCAACTTGTATCTCGCCCTCGAAGCGGACCTCGCGCTGATTCCGGTTATCAACAAGATCGACCTGCCGAGCGCCGAGCCGGAGCGTGTCGCGAAAGAAATTGAGGATGTCATTGGCATTCCGCGCGAGGAGATCGTGCTGGCTTCGGCCAAAGAGGGCATCGGCGTCGCGGATATCCTCGAAGCGGTCGTGCGCCAGGTGCCGCCGCCGAGAGGGGACGTCCAGAAGCCACTGCGCGGGCTGGTCTTCGACTCGAAGTACGACGCGTACAAGGGCGTGATCGCGTATGTGCGTGTGGTGGATGGGACACTGCGGGCCAATCAGCGGCTGCTGATGATGCAGACGGGCAGCATCTCGGACGTGCTCGAAGTCGGCTATTTCAGTCCGACGCTCGTCTCGGCGGGCAATCTCTCGGCGGGTGAGGTCGGCTACGTCGCGACCGGCTTCAAGAACGTGAAGGACTGCCAAGTCGGTGACACGATCACGCTCGCGTCGGCCCCGTCGAAAGAGCCATTGCCGGGATACAAGCCTGCCAAGCCGATGGTCTTCGCGGGTGTCTTCCCGGTGGACGGCGACGACTACCCGCTGCTGCGCGACGCGCTCGACCGCCTCAAGCTCAACGACGCCTCACTCGTCTACGAGCCAGAAAGCTCGGTCGCGCTGGGCTTCGGCTTCCGCTGTGGCTTCCTCGGCCTGCTGCATATGGAGATCATCCAGGAGCGGCTGGAGCGCGAGTACAACCTCGACATCCTTGTCACCGCGCCCAGCGTGGAGTATCGCGTGCTGCGGACGGACGGCGATGTCGTCGAGGTGCATAACCCGGCGGAGCTGCCGCCCCTCACCGAAATCGCTGACATTGAGGAGCCGCTGATGGACATCTCGGTGTTCACGCCCGCGCGCTACATCGGCACGATTATGGACCTGGTGACGACGCGCCACGGGATCTTCAAGGAGATGCAGTATCTCGAAGAGGACCGCGTGCATCTGACCTACCGGATTCCGCTGGCCGATCTGATCATCGACTTCTACGATCAGCTCAAGTCGCGTACGCAGGGCTATGCCTCGCTGGACTACACCTTCGCGGATTACGAGCCAGCGGACCTCGTCAAGCTCGACATCTTGGTCAACGGCGCACCGGTTGATGCGCTCTCCCTCATCACGCACCGCGACCGCGCTCAACAGCAGGGGCGCGCGCTCGTAGAGCGGTTAAAAGAGCTCATCCCACGGCAGTTGTTCGAGGTGCCCGTGCAGGCCGCCATTGGCAGCAAGGTGATTGCCCGTGAGACCGTCAAGGCCATGCGCAAGAATGTGCTGGCGAAGTGCTACGGCGGCGATATCTCGCGCAAGCGTAAGCTACTGGAGAAGCAGAAAGAAGGCAAGAAGCGGATGAAGCGCGTCGGCAACGTCGAGATTCCGCAAGAAGCCTTCATGGCAGTGCTGACGCTGGGCGATGAGTAGGAGAGACGGCCCAAAATGGAGCATGTACGGGGCAGGGAGAGGACGGTCATGCGGCTTTGGAGGTGCGTGTCGCGGGCAAACTGAAGGGGCCGGCCCGCACAACCAGCCCCTTACGTTTTGTGTGCCAAGCCGCGGCACACCATTTTCGCTGACCCTATCAAGTCGTTCAGCCGTTCTCATCAAAGCTGGCCGGTGCTAGCAGCGCACTCGGGCCGTTCTTGTGCGGATCGTCCGGCGGGCTTAGAGCCAACCCGCGTTCTGCTTTCGCCATGCCGCGATGCTGTCGACTCATAGTGAGCGTTCGCGGTGGCCAGGGTTTTGACTCAAGCTTCGGAAGACCCTGTTTCAGGCCCGCCAAGGCGGGCCAGCTTAGTCAACTTGGAACACCATTCCGAGGAGGCGAATCGGCTTTTTCATCGGGAACATAGGTCCAGTCTCCTTTCCCTAGTTCCTGAAAGATCAGTGAGGCAATACCTCACTATCTCTCTCGGAGATACGATTAGGCTACCATCGTCTTGTGCACATGTCAACCCTTCGTAAGGGCGAGAACGTGTCTGTGAGTGAAATGTGATATGCGGACATGTCCGGATGGTTGATAGCCCAACCACACGCATTATGCCTGGCCTCTCGTGCCAATGACCAATGGGCGCGATGCGCACGTTTAGGCGATGACAGATGTGTGTAGTGCGGCGCGCGTATAGTATGTTACGAGGGTGTCGATACGCGGCTCTCCTCCTCGTCCACCTTTTCTCGGAGGCTTCGGATGGTGCGCTGGAAGCAACATTCTCCTTCGTTTTCTTCTGAGGACGCGTCATCGTTCTCCAGCGACCAGGACGTGCCGCCGGTCTATGAGAGCCGCGTGCCAAGTGACATAGAGAGAGCCGACCTGACGCGTCGTATTCTGCTGCAGCGCATGAATCGCTTCCCCGACGCTGGCCCAGATATGCTGCCCGTTGGGGGCGCGCGCTACCGTCAGGAGGGCGGGCGGCTTCGTGTCGGGTTCGCGAGCATCGCGCCAGGCATGGCGGCGAATGCGGTGCGCCGGGTGCTGCTCTACGCCGACGCGCGTGGCGTGCAGGTGCAATGGATCGTCGTTCCCCAGCGCCCGGGCGAGGAAGAGCTGCCAGACGCGCTACTTGCCGCCGGGTTTGAGCCGGGCGAAAAGCTCCTGTTGATGGGACACGTGGGTAGGCTCGACGTGCCCGTCAATCCGCGTGTCGTAGTCTCCCCAATACAATCCTGGCAGGAAATGTGGGAGTACGAGTACGGCAGCCGCCAGTCGTTCTTCGACGATCCGCAGCCTTTGAGCACCGTCGTCTCGCCGCGAGCGCGCGACCGCTGGCGCGAGCAAGAGCACGGCTGGTGCCGCTACTATGTCGCGCGCATCGACGGACGCATCGCGGGCGGCTGCTACACCAGCCTCTTCGAGGATATCCCGACGATTATGGGCGTCTACACCAACGCGCCGTATCGCCAGCAAGGCGTCGCGACGGCGCTGTTGCGGCGCACAATTAGCGATCTCGTGCGGCCGGGACATGAAGCCTGTTGCCTCTTCGTGCGCCACGGCAACCCGGCCGAGAATCTGTATCGCGAGCTGGATTTCGTTCCCCTGGCCGATGAGTTGGCTTTCTCGTGGACTCAGTAGCGTGCCTGGCATGAACGATGGCGAGAATCGCGCGCCAGGGATGTCGCCTGAGGTGACGGAACGCCCCCAGCCCGATGCGTCGTGGCGCCTCGTGAGCCGGACTGTTCCGCGAACCCGCCGCGCACAGATTCGGGACGCACTTAACCGCGGCGCGGTGCGGCCCGTCGCCACCCTCTCGCTGCTCGGACCCGAGCACCTGGCGGATCTCGCGCGCGAGAGCTTCGTGCTTTTTCTGGTATCCGGCATTCTGTTCGCGGCGCTCGACGGGATCGCGTTTCGGCTGAATCCGACGCGGATACTGCCGGCCCCTGGGAGTCTCCCACTACGCATCGCGTTGATACTCGCCTTGAACGTGGTCGCCTATCTGCTTGTGCTGCCGCTGCATGAGGTGGTGCATGCAATCACGATCCTCGCGCTTGGCGGGCGCCCGACATTCGGCCTGCAACTGCCGCTGGCGGCCTATTGCACGGCGCCGAAGCAACTGTTCTCGCGCCGGGAGTATGTGGTGGTGGCACTCGCACCGCTCGTCGTCCTGACGCTCGCCGGGGTGATCGTCAGCGTGCTGGCGCCGGATGTGGGCATCGCCGTCTGGCTCGGCATCGTCGGCAACATCGCGGGCGCGGTGGGCGATTTGTGGACCGTCTCGTTCGTCCGCGAGGCGCCGCCAGACGCCATCATCGCGGACACCGCTACCGGATGCGATGCTTACGTCGTCGACGAGTCGGACTGATCGCGATCGCCTCGGTCGTCGTGGCAGACTGCTCGAGGAGGTCGTCACTCTCCTGCGGAGCGGCACTCCTCAGTGGCCTCTGCCGTAACGTTTGGCCCGTAGTCTGGCGTGCCGAAGGGAAGCTCGATATCAGTTTCGGTGTCGAGCGCCCGCCGTTCGGCGCTGCCATCCAACCGGCCGAGGCGGCGCATCTCGGGCCAGATGGCGGCGACCCCGAGCACGACGAGCACTGTGCCGATGCCCCCCAGCACGACCGAGGCAACTGGCCCAAACAGCGCGGCCGTCAACCCCGACTCGAATCCGCCCAGCTCGTTGGAGGTGCCGACGAAGACGTTGTCGATCGCCGAGATGCGTCCCAGCAGATCATTCGGCGTACGGGTGAGCAGGAGCGTGCTGCGAATGACGACGCTGATGTTGTCGAGCGCCCCCAGCAGCACGAGCATCGCCAGCGAGAGCGGGAACCATCGCGAGAGGCCGAAGACGATCGTCGCCAGGCCGAAGCCCGCCACCGCGAAGAGCAACGACCGGCCGGCACGCCGTAGCGGCGGCCGGTGCGCGAGCGTCAGCGCCATCACGACCGCCCCGATGGCTGGCCCAGCGCGCAGGATGCCCAATCCGGTCGCGCCCACGTGCAGAATATCGAGCGCGAAGATCGGCAACAGTGTCGTCGCGCCGCCGAGCAGCACGGCGAACATGTCGAGGGTGATGGCCGCCAGCAGCACCTGTGTCTGTCCGAGGAAGCGCACGCCCGAGAAGAGCGCACGCAGCGTCAGCCTCTCGGTGGAAGGTGGCCGCGCTCGCTCGCGAATCCAGGCAAGCATCGTGACGTTCAGTGCACAAGCGAGCGCGAAGAGCACATAGACCGTCGTCGCATATCCCTGCAGGGCGATCACCGTTCCTCCCACCACCGGGCCGATCACGGCGGCGAGCTCAAAGGTGCTGCTTTCCCACGTGGCGGCGTTGGAGAACGCTGATTCAGGGACAATCTGGGCGAGGAGCGCGGTCGCCGCAGGAGCAGTGAAGGCGAATGCCGCACCCATGCACGCAATGCAGACGTAGAACAGCGGCACTGGGCCATGTGATGCGGAGAGCAGACTGAGTGCCAGCGCACAGATAGCCAGCATGCACCACGAGACGAGCAGCACGCGCTTGCGGTTGAGCCGGTCGATGAGCTGGCCGGCGGGGAGCGAGAGCAGCACGATCGGCAGCACCAGCGCCAAGCCGACGAACCCGAGCGCCAGCGCCGAGTGCGTGCGGACGTACAGCTCCCACCCGAGGGCGACGTTGAGCATCTGCTCGCCCATTGTCACCGAGAAGCGCCCGAAGAGTAGCAGACGAAAGTCGCGCAGGCGGAGCGCTGCGTACGCATCATGCGTTCCCCGCGGAGATGATTGGCCCAGTGACTCCAACGACGTGTATCCTCATTCCTGCGAGACAGCGGGGTTCGAGGGGCAGCCCCCCTAGCCCTCTCCCTGTGGGGCGAGGGCCTTTCCAGAGGCAAGCGTGCCACCCGTAGGCATCGTCCGTGGCTCCCCCTTCCCTTCGCAAGGGGAAGGGGGCCGTGGGGATGAGGCCCTACCGATCGGGCCAGAGCGACTTGCTGCGGTTGGCGACGAGCTGTGTCGCCGTGGAAACAAAGTCGTCGAGCGGGACCGCGCCGAGGTTCTCGTTCGTACGCAGGCGAACGGCGACGGCGTGGGCCGCGGCTTCTTTATCGCCGACGACGAGCATGTAGGGCACCTTCTGGAGCTGGGCGTCGCGCACTTTGGCGTTCATCCGCTCTTTGCGCATGTCCACCTCAGCGCGCAGCCCGGCCTCTTGCAGGCGCTCGGCGACCTCGCTGGCGTAGTCCGCGTGCTTCTCGTCGGAGATGGGGATGACGACCGCCTGCACCGGCGCGAGCCACACCGGGAAGTTGCCCGCGTAGTTCTCGATGAGGAAGGCGACGAAGCGCTCCAGCGTGGAGATGATGCCGCGATGGATCATCACCGGCCGGTGGCGCTCGCCGTCCTCGCCGATGTATTCGAGGTCGAAGCGCTCGGGTAGCGTGAAGTCAAGCTGCACCGTCGAGATCGTCTCGTCCTTGCCGAGCACGTTCGCGACCTGCACGTCGAGCTTGGGACCGTAGAACGCCGCTTCGCCGAGCCCTTCGTAGTACTCGACGCCCAGCTCGTCGAGCGCCTGGCGCAGCGCATTCTCGGATTGCTCCCACATCTGCTCGTTCCGCACGTACTTTTCCTTGTCGTTGGGGTCGCGCAGCGATAGGCGGTAGCTGTACTGCTCGAAGCCCATATCGTCGTAGACGCGCTGAACGAAGCGCACTACCTTCTTGAACTCCGGCAGCATCTGCTCGGGCGTGGCGAAGATGTGCGCGTCGTTGAGCGTCATCGCCCGCACGCGCGAGAGGCCCGAGAGCTCGCCGGACCGCTCGTAGCGATACATCGTGCCCAGCTCGGCGATGCGCACCGGCAGGTCGCGGTAGGAGCGAATCTTCGACTTGTACACCTGGATGTGGTGCGGGCAGTTCATCGGCCGCAGCACCAGCTCCTCGCCGCTCTCGAACTCCATTGGCGGATACATCGAGTCGTGGTAATGCTCCCAGTGCCCCGACGTCTTGTAGAGGTCGAGCTTGGCCAGCGCGGGCGTGTAGACGTGCTGATAGCCCTGCTTGCGCTCCAGATCCAGGATGTATTCCTCCAGCAGGCGGCGAATCGTCGCGCCCTTCGGCAGCCAGAGCGGCAGACCAGCGCCAACCTCATCGCTGATCATGAACAGCTCGAGGTCCTTGCCGATCTTGCGGTGATCGCGCTTGCGGGCCTCTTCCAGCCGTTCGAGATAATCGTCGAGCTCTTGCTGCGTCGGCCACGCCGTGCCGTAGATGCGCTGGAGCATTGGGCGTTTCTCGTCGCCCCGCCAGTAGGCTCCCGCGACGCGCAGCAGCTTGAACGGCCCGATCTCGCCCGTGCTGGCGACGTGCTGGCCGCGGCACAGGTCGAGGAACGGCCCCTGCTCCTCGATGCCGACCTCGGCATCCGGCAGATCCTGGATGAGCTCAACCTTGTACGGCTGGTCGTGCGTGCGGAAGTAGTCGAGCGCCCTCTCGCGCGGCCACGTGCTGTGGACGAACGGATGATTGGCGGCGATGCTCTGGCGCATGCGCTCCTCGATGGCCGGCAGGTCGTCCGGCGTCACCGAGCGCGGTAGCTCCATATCATAGTAGAACCCGTCTTCGATGGCGGGTCCGATGGCGAACTTCGCGCCCGGAAAGAGATCTTGGACGGCCTCCGCCATCACGTGCGCCGCACTGTGCCGCATCCGCTGGAGCGGTGTGTACGTCTTTGTCGCGTTCAGCTCTTCTTCGACAGACATGGGTGTTGCACTCCTACAATTGCCAGCCGCGCGCCTTACCGGGCCTGCCGGAGCGGCCGCGCGGAGTGGGCTCTCAAATGACGCATGGAGACGTGGATATATCCGCGGCCCCCGACGGCATGCCGGTACATATGATGCTGCTCGGCGAGACTCACGCTCGACTCAGCGGGTGCCAGGATCTCGCACAGCGCGCGGCAATGGTCTAGTCGCGCTCGCGGCGATGGCGCGCGCAGAGCCAACCGCAGACGCATCGCGACGAGTGGTGCGCCGCGTTCGATCTCGCCCAGCGCCTCCGACCCGTTCGCCTCGGGACCGGCGAGTATCGCGACGAGTTCGCCCAATACCCCATCGAGGATGAGCGCCGCGAGATCGGGATCGGCGTCGAGCGCGACCTCAGCGCGGCACAGCCGGTCGTGGATGTGCGTTATTCCGTCGCGGCAGAGAAGACTCAGAACCGCGCTGCGTGGGTTGATGTCGTGAATGGCATGGGAGGATGTCTCCTTCGTGTCGTGTGCAAGTACCATCTGTCCAGGAGGGCACCTTAGTGCGGGGATGCCCATTGGCACAGCGGGTCCCGCCGCCGGCTGGTTGCCGGCGGACGTCTGCTCCTGCAACTACGAACACGGAACGGATACTGATCATGTCTCTCCCTGCCCTTCGCTTTGGCCTCTGAGCGGGACGACAAAAAACCTCTCGCCCGCATGGGACGAGAGGCTGGCCGTACTCGTGGTTCCACCCACATTTCGCGTGCCCCGCACCGTCGAACGATGCGACGGGGAGCGACGCGCTCAGAGGCCGATAACGGGGCCAATCGCGGCGGCATACTCGCATGGTGTCTCGCCATGATTTCAGCGGCCATTACGCGGGTGGTTTTCGCCAGCACATCTGCCGAGGATGGCTCTCAGCCGGTGACCATCCATCGCTGTCGGTGCGCGCCGGGTACTCGTCCCGCTAGCGGGAGACGCATCGCATCCCCTCTCATCAGATTATCACAGTGCGGGTGCGAGCGCAATCTGACGGCGGCAGACGGTTGTCGCACGCGCACGCGGCGGCCGAAACTCTGTGAGACAACGACACGAATGCCCGGCGAGGAGAAGCTCCCCACCGGGCATCCAGCGGCGATATGAACTTAGTGGAGGCTGTTGAGCTGGCGCTCGGCCTCGTCGATCGAAATCTCGCCCGTGCGCAGCCGCTCCAGGATCGCGCGGCGTTGGGCATCGCGCTCGTCGGCGTTCATCATGTCGGCTGCATCGGCGGTGCTTGCCGAGGCACTCGGGCCAGCGGCTGGCTCGTCGTCGTGCTCGATACGCACGCGCTGCGAGGTGGATGGACCCGATCCGCCGTTCGGTGTGCCAGGGCGGCGCACGTCCCACTCACGGCGCATCTGGGCGAAGGTGTCCTCCAGGTCGCCCATCGCGCGCTCGATGTTGCCCCGAATCTCGCGGCCCATCGACTCCCAGTCGGTCTCGCGCACACGTTGCGCGGCCTGTTCCGCTGCCCGCTGTGCTTGCTCCGCCGCGCGCCGGGCGACGCGCTCGGCCTTGTCACGGATCTCATTCATGCGGGCCTCGTACTCGCCGTAGGTGCGGGCGCCACGGCCGCGCTCCCACTCGAAGCCGAAGTCGCGGTCGCTGGCAGGCTCTTCGTCCGGCCCGAACGGCCCCTGGAAGCGGACGCCCGCTCTGCCCGGACCCCGATCCACCCTGATGCGGAAGCGCCGGCCGCCGAACGCGCCCTCCCAGGTGCGCTCGGTGTCGCCATTCGGGGTGTGTTGCTGCTGTTCCTCAGTCGTGGACTCGTCGCCCATGGTATTCTCCCTCTCATACATGTCGGAGGCGGTGATGGAAATATCGCCGCCAGAGCTTTGCAGCGTGACCGTCGCGTCACCACGGCCGAGCACGCCGACCAGATTGCGCCGCCGTCCACGTTCGACCGTGAGCGGCAACCTCGTCCGAATCTCGCCGCCCGATGTTTGGGCGACGAAGCGCGCATGCACCTCGCCACGGGCGCGCAGTCGAATGTCTCCACTGGCTTGTACGATGAACTCGGCTGGGTGTTGGAGCGAGGTTTCCAACACCGCGTCGCCGCCGACCAGCCCGGCGAGCAGCCCTCCTGGCGCCTGTGCGACGTCGAGATCGCCGCCGATGCTGCCAAGACGAATGCGTCCGGAGGCGTCACGGATGCGTGCGTCACCACCGACGGTTCCAGCCTCCACGACTCCGGCGGCGTGTTCGACCATGAGGTCGCCGCCAACAGTGCTGACGATCACGTCGCGTACCTGGTTCAATGCACAATCGCCGCCTACCTCCCCGCACTGAAATGCGCCATCGATACCATTGGCGCGTACATCGCCCGAGATGGTGTCGCGTACAAGCACCGGGCCGCAACGCTCGACCTGCAGGTCGCCGTCTATGCTGTCGCGTACCTCCAATCCGCTCAAGTTGCGCGCCACGAGATCGCCGCTTACCCGGCCCAGCACGGGTGGCAGAGAGAACTCATCGATGCGCGCGTCGCCGTCGATGCCCCGGAGTTCCAACTCGGCGCCGTGCCGGGCGCGCAGATCGCCCTCGACCCACGAGAGCCTGGCTCCCGCCACGGCATCCAGCGTGACATCGCCCTCGACACGCTCGATGCGCAGCAGGCCGTCGAAGCGTGAGGCGTGCAGATCACCGGCGATTTCGTGGGCCTCCACCACGTAGCCGTCGGGGACGCGCAGCTCCGCGGAATCGGGCAGGCCCGCGACGCGCAGCACGCCGTCCGCATCCGGCTGCGGGGAGGGGTACCGCGCGCCGCGCACCGTCACCTGCTCCGCCCCGCCGAGAATCGTCAGATCGCCCCCAACATAGGACAGCTCGATGCGGTTGCCGCGGCGGTGTCCAGTCGGCTCACTGGCCGCCGCCGCCGGCTGCTCTGGCTCAGGTGGCGGCGGTGACTGCTCACCTTCGGGTGTGGGTGCTGGCGGGACATCCTGTATGTGGGGACTCTCCCCGCCCATCGCGGAAGGTGCGGGTTCTTGCTGGGTGCCATTGGGAGGGAAGACCTGGCCTGATGCTTCCTCGGGTGGGAAGGGCTCCTGCCCGGGTTCTGGTTGGTCGCTCATACTAGTCTGCCTTTCGTCGCATCCGTGCGTTGTCGTGTCTAGACGCGTGCCTCGCTGAGGACGACGTTATCGCAGCACCAGACCAGGGCCATATATGACCGGCCTCGGATGGTGGATGCGCCATCATCGTCGGGAGCATGCCAATAGACGAGCGTCGCGTTATAGAGCGCGTCCGCGGGGTTGCGTAGCGAGAGCGGCAGCGCCCCGACAACCTGCGCCGCGACGCCCGGATGCGGCCGTGCCGGTTGTATGCGGCTGCCGAGCGCGACGAGCATCGCACCGATTGTGGAGCGGGCGGCTGCGAGCGCGTCACGTGCGGGGTGGTGCGCGTCGCCATTCGCGCGGGCGAGCCGGGCGCGGCGGTCAGCCTCGGCTTCGCGGGCGAGATCCGCCTGGTGCTGCCGGACAAGTGCGCTGTGAAGCAACGGATCCATGCTGAGTCTCCCTGACGCTAGCGGTATGACTCTTTCTCTACTCGTCTTCTTCGTCGCCACTTGACTGTGCGCCCGCGAGCAGCTTGTGGGCGTCTTCGGTGGAGATGCGCCCAGCGGCGAGGTCTGCCAGGATGTCGCGCCGCAGCCTCCGCCGGTCAGCTGCGGGCAGGTCCTCTTCGCCGCCGAAGCCCATCGCTTCGAGCACGTTGCCCAGGCGCGCCCGGACGGTGGGGTACGAGATGCCGAGCATGTCCTCGACGTTCTTGATCACTCCCCGGCAGCGCAAGAACGCCTCGACGAA
>CAYRVF010000145.1:0-11521 GCA_964427535.1 uncultured Ktedonobacterales bacterium | reverse complement strand
ATGACGGCGCCACATTGCTCGCCGCGCGAGCCAACGCCGCGCTCGGCCTGCCCTACAATCCGCTGGAGGCCGCCGAGATAGCCCGTGACAAGGGGCGCATGCGTCCGGCGATGGCGGCGGCGGGTGTACCGTGTCCGGCGTTCGCGCGCTACCCGCTGGCGAGCGATCCCGCCGAGCTGGCCGCGCGTGTGCGCTATCCGTCCGTCGTCAAGCCGCTGCGCCTCTCGGGCAGTCGGGGGGTGATCCGCGCGGACAACCCCGAGCAGTTCGTCGCCGCGTTCGAGCGCCTGAAGCGCCTGCTGCTCGGTGACGGCGAGCGTCTCGACGAGACCGACATTCTGGTCGAAGACTTCATCCCCGGCTTCGAGGTGGCCGTCGAAGGACTGCTGACGGAGGGCCGCCTGCACGTGCTCGCCCTCTTCGACAAGCCCGACCCGCTCGACGGTCCCTTCTTCGAGGAGACGATCTACGTCACTCCGTCGCGCCTGCCAAAGGAGACACAGCAGGCCATCGCGGACTGCGCGGAACAGGCGGCACACTCCATTGGCCTGCGCGACGGGCCGATTCACGCCGAGCTTCGCGTCAACGAGCAGGGTCCGTGGATGGTAGAGATCGCGGGGCGCTCTATTGGTGGACTGTGCTCCACCGTGCTGGAGTTCGGCACGGGCATGTGCCTCGAAGAGATTCTGCTGCGGCACGCGCTCAAGATGGAACTGCCCTCGCTGACCATCACCGGCTCGGGCGCGGGCGCGATGATGATTCCGATTCCAAAGGGCGGCATGCTGCACAGTGTCTCGGGCATCGACGAGGCCGAGGCGGTGCCGCACGTCGTCGGCGTGGAAATCACCGCGCCGCTGCACTCGCAGATCGTGCCCCTGCCCGAAGGGTCAAGCTACCTCGGCTTCATCTTCGCACGCGCCGACGACCCGGCCACCGCCGAGCAAGCCCTGCGCGACGCTCACGCCAAACTGCGCTTCGACATCCGACGCATGCTTCCGGTCCACAACGCCCTGCCCATGCTACAATAACTGAAGTAAAGTGTCCGGAGTCGCGGACGCGAGAGGAGAATCCAGACATGCCAACGCCGGACTCCAACGGCCACTCTGCGAACGGCACCGCACCGTCGTCGCCAGCGGAGCAGGCCGTTCATCAATTCGGCTTCGATACCCGCGCGATACACGCGGGCCAGCGCCCCGACCCCTACACTGGCGCGCGCGCGATGCCGATCTATCAGACCAGCAGCTTCGTCTTCGAAGACACCGAGGCCGCCGCCGCCTACTTCAACCTGCAGGAGTACGGCAACATCTACTCGCGCATCGGCAACCCGACGGTCGCGGCGTTCGAGGAGCGCGTCGCCAGCCTGGAAGGCGGTGTGGGTGGCGTGGCCTTTGCCAGTGGGCTGGCGGCGCAGGCGGGCGCGCTCTTCACGCTAGCGCAGCCGGGCGACCACGTCGTCGCGTCGAGCGCGCTCTACGGCGGTACCATCGCGCAGTTCAAGCACGTGCTCGGCAAGATGGGCGTCGAGGTCTCGTTCGTCAACCCGGATGTCCCCGCCGCGTGGCAGGCCGCGCTGCGCGAGAACACCAAGGCGCTCTTCGCCGAGACTATCGGCAACCCCGGCGGCAACGTGCTCGACTTCGAGACGGTCGCCGAGATCGCCCACTCGCACGGCGCGCCGCTCGTGGTCGACAACACCTTCGCCTCGCCGTATCTCTGCCGCCCGATCGAGTTCGGCGCGGACATCGTGATTCATTCGGCGACGAAGTTCCTCGGCGGGCACGGCACGAGCATCGGCGGCGTGGTGGTCGAGGGCGGCACATTCGACTGGTCCAACGGGCGCTTTCCCGTCATCGCCGAGCCGTCCGAGGCGTACCACGGTCTGGCCTTCCACGAGACCTTCGGCATGTACGGCTACCTGATGAAGATGCGCGCGGAGACGCTGCGCGACCTCGGCGCGTCGCTCAGCCCGTTCAACGCGTTCCTCTTCCTGCTGGGCATCGAGACGCTGCCGCTGCGGATGGAGCGCCATGTGCAGAACGCGCTGGGCGTGGCGCGCTTCCTCGAAGGACACCCGATGGTCGAGCGCGTCTCCTATGCCGGACTGGAAAGCAGCCCCTACGCACCGCTCGCCCGCAAATATCTGCCGAAAGGGGCAGGCGCGATCTTCTCCTTCGACATTCGCGGCGGGCGCGATGCAGGCACGCGCTTCATCGAATCACTGCACCTGTGGAGCCATCTGGCGAACGTGGGAGACGTGAAGAGTCTGGTCATCCATCCCGCCAGCACGACGCACCGTCAACTCAGCGACGAGGAGCTGCTGGCGGGCGGCATCACCGGCGGCACCATCCGCCTCTCCGTCGGACTGGAGACGCTCGACGACCTGTTGTGGGACCTCGATCAGGCGTTGGGTGCAGCGAGCACCGTCGCACAGTTCGCCGGCGCCGCACCCGCCCCGTCGTCCACACCGGACCCGAATGCACAGCCGGAGGTAATCCAGTGAGTGAGCTTCTGAACGCGCAGGATGAGCAGACCGACCTCGATACGCTGATCGAGCGCTACCAGGACGAGCGCGTCATCACCGAGGTGATACGCGACGCGCGCACCGTCGCCGTCGTCGGCCTCTCGCCCAACCCGCTGCGGCCAAGTAATTTCGTCGCCTTCTACCTCCAGCGGCACGGCTACAAGATCGTCCCCGTCAACCCCAAGGAGAAGGAAATCCTCGGCGAGACGAGTTATCCCTCGCTGGAGGCGATTCCCTTCCCGGTGGATGTGGTCGATGTCTTCCGCGCGCCAGAGGCGGTGCCAGGTATCGCGCGCGAGGCGGTGCAGATCGGCGCCAAGGCGCTGTGGCTGCAATTCGGCGTCATCAGTCCCGAGGGCGCGCGCATCGCGGAAGAGGGCGGCCTGAAGGTCATCATGGACCGCTGCATGAAGGTCGAGCACGCGCGCCATCGCGGCAAGATGCACTGGATGGGCTTCAACACCGGCCAGGTGACGGCCCTCCGCGACACTGAGTAGCCGAGTAGCGGCTTACCCCTCCCCCGGCTTTCGCCGAGAGAGGGGTAAGCGCTGACGCCTTGCGCTCTGCGCGCCGCGCACGACTGGCTCCTCTCTCCCACCGCCAGGTGGGGGAGAGGCCGGGAGAGGGGGCAATTCCCCGGCCACACATCGCTCCCGCCCAAGCCTCAGAGCACTCTGGCTCGCATCGCCACGAGAAGCTAGCGTTGTGCGCGTGGATTTGTTACAATCGGCCTGTTCACAGGAGAGTTGTGAGGCGGAGTGCGTGAGGAGACGGGCCGGACCATGCGCGACGTACACGACCGGAAGCCCTACGTCTTCATCACGGTGCCGCCAGATGAGGCTAACAGGCAGCCACCGGCGCTAAGCGTCATCATTCCGACCTACAACCACCGCGCCTCGCTCGCCCGCACGCTTCAGGGACTCGCCCAACAGACCGCCGCGCCCAGCCTGTTCGAGGTCGTGGTCGTCTCAGATGGCTCGACGGACGGCACGTCCGAGCTGTGTGCGTCACTTGCGACGCCCTACCGTCTGCGCTGCATCGAGCAGACGCATTCCGGCGCGGCGACCGCGCGTAACGTGGGCGTCGAGGCCGCTGAAGGCACGTTGTTGCTCTTCCTCGACGACGACGCGGTGCCGCATCCCGCGCTGGTCGCCGAGCATCTGCGCTTCCATCGCCGTGACCCGCGCGCGATTGTCTTCGGTCCAATGCTCGCGCCGACAGATGCGAAGCTCCATCCATGGCTGCACTGGCAGGCGCAAACGCTGCTCTCGCAGTACGCCGACATGGAGCGCGGGCGCTACGATCCGACGCCCCGCCAGTTCTCAGTCGGCAACTCTTCGGTCGCCCGCGAGGCAGTGGTAACGGTCGGCGGATTCGATGCCGAGTTCGGCATCGCCTCGGATGTCGAGCTGGCGTACCGGCTCGAAGACCAGGGACTCTCGCTCTATTTCGCGCCTGAAGCCGTCGTTTGGCACTACGCGAGCCGACCTCTGCGGTCGTGGCTGGTCGTGCCGCAGGCCTATGGACGTGCGGACGCCCTGATGGCAACCGAACAGGAGCGCATCTGGATTCTGCCCGACGTCGGCGCGCAGTTTCAGGAGCACCAGCGGAGGTTTCGGCGCTTCGCCCGGCTCGTCGTCGGCTCGCGGCGGCGCTGCGGTTTTGGCGTCTGGCTGCTGGTGAGGAGGGCGTGGCTGGCCCGGCTGCTCCCCGGCGCACGAGGCAAGCTCGCAGCAGACCGCTGCTATGCGGCGATGTACGCGCTGCGGTACTGGCAGGGCCTCTGTGACATTCTTGGACGCCGGCAGTTCTGGTACGTCGTCGAGTTGTATGCCGACCCAACACGCGCGCGACGCGTCTCAGCACCTCTTACGCCGACCCGGTACTAGAGGTGGTACTCGCATACACCGGCGGCAGGCCAGCACTATGGACCACCGCCGCAGTGACACCCTCGACGGAGGGACAGGGGAGACCGCGCGACCGCGGGAAGCGGCCGTTCTTCTCTAGGCTGCTCGTGGTACAATCGCGTACAGTTGACTGAGTTTGCATCTCATCGTGAGGACCACGCTTCACATGTCAGACATCGCGTTCCACCTCCTGCCACCTCCCGTCCTCACCCGCTAAGGTAGGACGGCCGTATATCCCGCCCGAGCGCACGCCCTCCGTGCGCTGATAGAAGGTGCCTTGCGCGCGCCATCCTGCCACACACGACGCAACCGCTTCTTCGCATTCGTCGGGAGGATGGCATTTCTATGCGCCTTGTTTCACGTTCTCGCGCAGGCATCGACTCCGCACATTCCACCGCTGCCACCGAACACAGCCGCCTGTGGCTCATCATGCTCGCGGCGGTTCTCTGGGGCACTGTCGGCATCACCACCCAATCGCTCTACCGGCTGACGACGACGACTCCGCTCTCCGTCGGCTTCTTTCGCCTGGCTATCGCCGCACCGGTGCTCGGCCTTGGCTGCTGGATGACCTGTGGGAGGAGCAGCCTCCGCATCGCTCGGCGCGACCTTGCCCGCATCGCGCTGATTGGGGCAATGCTCGCGTTCTATCAGGTGTGCTTCTTCGCCGCGATCGCCTCTGTCGGGGTGGCTATCGCGACCCTCGTAACGCTCTGCCTCGCGCCAGTGCTCGTGGCGGTGCTCTCCGTCGCGCTGCTCGGCGAGCGCCCAACACGGCGCATCCTGGCCGCGCTATTCTGTGCCCTGGCCGGAATCGCCGGTATCGTCGGTTTCGGGGCGGGCGGGTCACACAGTACCGTCAATGCTCCGGGCATCCTGCTCGCCTGCGGCTCCGCGCTGGGCTACGCTGTCATGACATTAGCAGGACGCGCAGTCGCCGGACGCTACCATCCGCTCCAGATCAACGCTGTCGCGTTTGCTACCGGAGCCGTGATCCTGCTGCCTCTGGCGCTAGCGAACGGCTTCGTGGTGTCCTATCCTAGCCAGGGCTGGCTGCTGCTCGCCTACTTGGGACTCGTCCCCACAGCGTTGGCCTACGCGCTCTTCCTGGCGGGTATGCGTACGACGCCCGCGATGGTCGCCAGCATCGCGACGTTGCTCGAACCCCTGACGGCCACTGTGCTCGCCGCGCTGTTATTCGGCGAGCGACTGGGCCCGTTTGGCTTGCTGGGAGCAGGTTTGCTGCTCGCGGCCTTGGTCGTGCTGGCAACCGGGCGCGCCATAGAGCGCCAGGCATGACCCTGGCGTGTCACGCCGAATCAGACGACAGAAAGGACAACAGAAAGGCGCCATCGTTCACGTCTGTGAACGATGGCGCCCCCGTTACACCTTACACTTACGCCGAGACGGCAGGCACATCTAACTCGCGGACGAGCGCGTTGAATGCGGCCACATCTTCGGCGACGATGCGCCGCAGATCGGACTGCCGTGCCTGCACCCGCTCGCTGAGCGAGGCGAACACGTCGCGTGCGCCCTGCGTCGGCACGTCGTCCGACTCATCGATCATCGAGCTGAGCGTGACCAGCCGCTCGACCAGCTTGGCTGGGCCGGGGCGAGGCTTCTCCTGATCGGTGACGGTGAATTCGGACTCGAGTGCGGTCAGCTTGCCTTTGAGAGCGGCGGCGGCGTTAGCGAGGCGCTCGTTCGGCGTGCCCGCCTTGGCGCGCTCCTCCCACGCTTCCACCTGTTTGCGCGTGCGGCGAATCTGGTTGATGGCCTCGTTCGCCTCGCTCACGCGGTCGCGGATGGCGCGCTTCAGCTCGAACTGCTGTCGCAGGTCATCGGCAGAGACGGGCAGACGAGGGTCCGGCACGATGGTGAAGCGCTGCGAGACGGTGGTGTCATTTGCCGTCAGCCGCACCTCGTACTCGCCAGAGAGCGCCCTCGGGGCGACGTCTTCGAGTCCCTGCCGCTTCTTGGCCTCTTCTTTCTTGTCGTCCAGCACCAGCGAGCCGGGGCGCTCGTACCGCATATTCCAGACGAAGCGGTTGGCCCCCTGCTCCACCGGCACGTGCGGCACGTCGTCCGTCTTGCTGGAGAACGTGCGGACGGCGTTGCCCTCGGCATCGTGAATGCTGAGCGTTACCTCGCCCTCGGGCTTCTGCGCGAAGGCGTAGTGGATGATCACGCCCTCCGGCGGGTTCTTCCCAGCATCGAGGTACTCTTTGGTCTTCTCGCCGGTGGGCAGCTCACGGTAGTTGAACGCAACTGTAATCGGCCCCGTCGTCTGGTACTCGACGTATCCTGGCGACGGCTCGTCCTCATAGTGCTCGCCGAAGCGGAAGCGCGTCGTCTGCCGGGGCGCGAAGAGCGTCACCGGCTCCTTCACCGTCGTCTCCTGCATCTGGTAGAGCGGCGTGAGGTCGTCGAGAATCCAGAACGAGCGCCCGTGCGTCGCGGCGAGCAGATCGGTGCCCTTGATGGCGAGGTCGTGGATCGGCGTGACCGGCAGATTGCACTGGAACGCCTGCCAGTGTGCGCCGTCGTCGAACGAGATGTAGATGCCCGTCTCGGTGCCCGCGTAGAGCAGGCCGCGCCGGTTCGGGTCCTCGCGAACCGTGCGCGTGAACGCGTCATCGGGGATGCCGCTGGTGATGCGCGTCCAACTCGCACCGTAGTCGTTGGTCTTGTAGAGATACGGCGTGTTGCCGTCGCGGCGACATACGCGGTGGCGGGGTCGTGCGGTGACGGCTCGATGACCGAGACCAGCGACCACTCCGGCAGGTCGTGCGGCGTGATGTTCTGCCACGACGCGCCGCCGTCGCGCGAGATGTGGATGAGGCCGTCATCCGACCCCGCCCAGAAGACGCCCTGTTCGTGCGGCGACTCGGCGAAGGCGAAGATCGTGCAGTAGATTTCCGCGCCGCTATTGTCCGCCGTGATGGGCCCACCCGACGAGCCGAGTCTCGACGGATCGTTGCGGGTGAGGTCCGGGCTGATGGTCTCCCAGCTGGTCCCCTCGTCACGCGAGCGGTGGACGAAGTTCGAGCAAATATAAAGCGCGTCCGGGTCGTGCTTCGAGAACTCCACCGGGAAGGTCCACTGGAAGCGGTACTTGAGCATCTCCGCGCCGACACCGGCGACACTCGCGCTCAGCACTTCTGGCCAGACGGTGACGTTGCGCTTCTGCCCCGTCTCAGGGTTCCACGAGAGCAGACGCCCATGCCCGGAGCCGGTGCCGATGCCGCCGCCGAAGACCCGATGAGGCGGCTTCGGGCTGATGGCGATGTAGCCGCTCTCACCGCCGCCCGGCTCAGTGTAGTCCTTCCAGCTAATCGCGCCCTCGAAGTCGATGCTGGGCAGGCGCATCGCCCAGTTATCCTGCTGCGAGCCGTAGACATAGTACGGCACGTGATCGTCGGCCACGACGTGGTAGAACTGCGCCGTCGGCTGGTTCAGAATGGACGACCAGGTGCGGCCGCCGTCGTAGGTCACGCACGCGCCGCCATCGTTGCTCTCGATGATGCGGTTGGAGTTGTGCGGGTCGATCCACAGGCCGTGGTTGTCGCCGTGCGGCGTCGGCACCGTGAAGAACGTCTTGCCGCCATCGGTGGACTTCCAGCAGGAGAGGTTGAGCACCCAGACCGTCTCGGCGTCCCGCGGGTCGGCGTAGACGTGCATGTAATACCACGGCCGCCGCCGCAGCTCCTGGTTGGGCGAGACGTTCTCCCACGTCTCGCCCCAGTCGTCGGAGCGGAACAGACCGCCGCCGTCCTTGCCCTCCTCGCCAGCCGCCTCCATCAGCGCCCAGACACGGCCGCTGCGCGCGGGCGAGACCGCGACGCCGATCTTGCCATACATGCCGGTTGGCAGCCCCTTCGCGCGGGACACATCCGTCCAGGTCGAGCCGCCATCGGTGCTCTTCCACAGGCCGGAGTCCTCGCCGCCGCTCTCGAGCGCGTGCGGAAAGCGCTGCGCCTGCCAGATCGAGGCGAAGAGCACGTCGGGGTTGTGCGGGTCCATCGCCAGATCGACGGCGCCCGCACGGCGGCTCTTGAAGAGCACCTTCTGCCACGACTCGCCACCGTTGGTGCTGCGATAGACACCGCGCTCCTCGCTCGGACCCCACGCATGGCCGAGCGCCGCGACGTACACGATGTCGGGGTTCTGCGGATGCACGATGATGTCGCCGATGTGCCGTGAGTCGCGCAAGCCCACGTTGCGCCAGCTGTGGCCCCCGTCGATCGACTTGTAGACGCCGTCGCCGTGCGAGACGTTGCCGCGAATCGTGGCCTCACCGGTGCCGACGTAGAGCACGTTCGGAGCCGAGGGCGCTATCGCAATCGCGCCGATCGCCGCGGTGGTGAAATAGCCGTCGCTGATGTTCTCCCACAGCGCGCCGCCGCTGGTCGTCTTCCAGACGCCGCCCGCGCTCGCCCCGAAGTAAAAGACTGCCGGCTCGGTCGGGTGCCCAGCCACGGCCACCGCGCGCCCGCCACGATGCGGACCGATGTTGCGCCACTCAAGCGATTGGAAGAGCTGATTATCCAGAGCGCTATCCCCCTGCGGATACTCCGCGACCAGTGTATGGTCCCTACCACATACGGTGTATGATGCGCGTCTTCCACGCGTACGTCAAGCTGAAGCGAGGAATCCGCTTGGGGCGCAGTCCCGGCGTGTCCTACACGTCGCCGATACGGTGCAGCTTGACGAAGTTGGTGCGCGCGCGTCCGGCGATGGGCATGCCGCCGACGATCACGATCTCGTCGCCAGGGTGCACAATACCCTCCGACTGCAGATGCGCGTCGAGCCAGGCGATCAGCTCTTCCGTCGAGCCACGCAACTCGCTCATCTGCGGAGTCACGCCCCACCAGAGCGCCAGCCGACGGTAGACGGTATCGAACGGCGTGAACGCGTACACGGGCATGCCCGGCCGCTCTTTGGAGATCAACTGTGCTGAGGCTCCCGTGCGGGTGAAGACGGCGAGCAGGCGCGCGTCGGCCTCGCGAGCGAGTGTGTGCGCCGCGCTCGAGACGGCATGCGCGAGCGACGCCGGCCTCTGCCCGTTGCCAACGATCTCAGCCGCCACAGGATGCGCGTGCGACTCAGTTACCGCCGCGATGCGCGCCATGACGGTGACGGCCTCTACCGGGAAGTCGCCGACCGCCGTCTCGCCGCTCAGCATCACCGCATCGGTCCCGTCAAGGATGGCGTTGGCGACGTCGCTGGCTTCGGCCCGCGTGGGGCGCGGACTGTGGATCATCGATTCGAGCATCTGCGTCGCGGTAATCACCGGAATTCCAAACGCGTTCGCCCGCGCGATGACGCGCTTCTGGATGAGCGGCACATCTTCGAGAGGCATCTCCACGCCGAGGTCGCCGCGCGCCACCATCACGCCATCCGACGCCCGCAGAATCGCGTCGAGCTGGTCGAGCGCCTCGGGCTTTTCGAGCTTGGCGATCACTGGGATGGTCCGCTCCGCCGCGTAGGCCGAGGCGTGCAGGCCAGCCGGACGCTGCTCGTGCGCCCAGGGTGCCTCGCGCACGGCATCGGCGATCAGTTCCTGGGCGGCGTGCAAGTCGTCCGGGGAGCGCACGAAGCTGAGGGCGATGTAATCGACCTGCTGGCGCACACCGAAGACGAGATCCGCGCGGTCCTTCTCGGTCAACGCGGGCGCGCTGACCTTCACGCCGGGCAGGTTGATGCCCTGATGCTCGGCCAGCGTGCCACCATGCACCACCTCAGTCGTCACGTCGGGTCCATCAATACGGAGCACACGCAACTCGATATTGCCATCGGAGAGCAGCACACGATCGCCGGGACGCACGTCCTGCGCGAAGGCCGCATAGGTCGTCGAGACGCGCTCCGCCGATCCCGGAATCTGCCGCGTCGTGATCACAAAGTGGTCGCCGTCGCGCAGCCGCACAGATTCTCCACCGGCGAGGCTGCCGGTGCGGATCTTCGGCCCCTGGAGGTCCTGCAACACGGCGACGGGCCGGCCGAGCCGCTCCGCCACCCGGCGCACGCGAGCGAGGGCCGCCGCGTGGTCCTCATACGAACCATGCGAGAAGTTGAGCCGTGCGACGTCCATTCCGGCGCGTATCAGCGCCTCAATGCGCTCTTCGGTGTTGCTTGCGGGTCCGAGCGTGCAGACAATCTTGGTGCGACGGCCCCTCATTCCGTGCTCACTTTCGGCGGGAGGGATGCCTGGAAGCGCTGCCACGCGGCGGCGACCTGCGCGCGCAGGCTGTCGAGATCGCCGCCGTTCTCGATCACCTCCGTGGCGAGCGCCAACTTGGGTTCGAGCGGCGGCTGTGCCGCGAGGCGTGCCCGTGCCTCGGCATCGGAGAGGCCCCGGTTCTCACGGAGTCTGCGATACTGCTCTTCCTCAGGCGCGCGCACAATCCACAGGCCGTGGCAGAGTGGCGCGTACCCAGACTCGATCAGCTTCACTGCATCTAGCACGCCAACGTCATCCTCGGGAATCCGTCGTAGCACGTCGATGAGCGCGCTCTGGACGGCCGGGTGTACGATCGCCTCTAACTGGCGCAGCTTCTCGGGATCGCCGAAGACGATCTGCCCGAGCGCCTTGCGGTCCACGCCGCCATCGGGGTCGCGCACGCCCTCGCCGAACGCGGCCACGAGCTGGTCGACGAGCGGCCTGCCCGGTAGGTATAGGTCGTGGACCACCAGATCGGCGTCGCAGTAGGTGTGCGCGCCCATTTCGAGCAGCATCAGGCCAATCGTCGTCTTGCCGCTGGCGATATTGCCCGTCAAGCCGAGAACGTGCGGCATGTCCTTCATCCTCCCGTCGGTCACGCCTAGCTTGCTGTTTCCTGCCACTCATTATACAGGTCGTCGAGCCGCGTCTTCTCGGCCTCGTACTCTTCGGCAAGCTGGGTCAGCAGCGCGACGTCGGATTGCTCGCCCGCGGCGGTCAGCGCGCCCTCAAGCTCCGCGAGGCGCGCTTCGAGCTGGGCGATCTCGGCCTCGATCTGGTCAACCGACCGTGTGGATATTGTCTGGCGCCGTACTGACATCTCGGACGGACGAGGGCGTGGGGCCCGCTCGTCCCGCTCCGCCTGCGCTGCCTCGG
>CAYRVF010000144.1:0-11745 GCA_964427535.1 uncultured Ktedonobacterales bacterium | reverse complement strand
GTGTGGCAGGGCAGGTGTGGAGGGCACCGGACGGCTGCACACACGTCTGTACGTCCTGTTGGGGCGAGGTATGCCACGCCCGCTCCCACCGCGCACAACCCTCTCCCCAACTTGAAGGCGCGCCTGTCCTGGTTGCAGCGGCGCTCTCGCGCGACACCACCCTGCTCACGAGGGAGGAACGGGAGGAATCACCCCGCTCCGCCGCGCCAACGCCGGTCATCCGGCCGACGACGTGGAGGGCAGCGGAATCGCCGCCAGGCGGGTGCCGTTCCATACGAACGCGTAGAGGCTCGTCCCCGCGGATGTGATGGCCAGGCGCGAAGCATTGGTGATCGGCGAGCCATACACGTACTGCTTGACCAGGCCCAGCCCTGGACCCGACGAGCTCGCTACCAGACGGACGATGCGGCTATTGGTGCCGTCGCCGAGAAGCAGATGCATTGGCTGCAGCGGATCGACCGCGAGCACACTGCCCGCGGGGAAGAGTGTCGAACTGACCGGTGCCGTCGCAGTCGGGGGCGGCGTCGTCACGACCGTGGCGATCGGCGTCGGCTGCGATGTCGCGGCCGCACTACTCGTCGCGGCGGGACTTTGTGCGGGGGCTGTCGTCGGCGTGTCGGTCGCTGTGGCTGTCGCGGCGACAGTGGGTGTCTGCGCGGCCGTCGCGAGCGCCGAGGCCTGTGGTGTGGGGACCGGAACCGCCGCGGTGTACGCGCTGGGGTCGGCGGGGTGTACCGGCGTCGAGACCGGCACCGAGAGCACGCTGTAGACGCCGTTGGCGTCGATCTGGCCGAGGCTGCCATCGCTCGCCAGCACATACAGCGTGTTCGTGGTCACCGCGAGCGATGCGGTGGGACGCGGTGTCTTGACCGCCTTGATGGGTCCCTTCGTCAGATCGCCGGTGAAGATCCAGACACCCGATACACTCTGCCCGCTTGTGCTGCCACTGTAGCTGACGTAGAAAGTGCCGCCCTGCTCGGCGAGAATGCCAGGGACGACGCCCGTCTGCTCAGGCACGGAGAAGCGCGTCTCCACCTTGGGAGCCGCCGAGAGATTCGTCGCGTCCGGCGTGACGGCGTCGACGACGTAGCTGGCGTTGCTCCCCTCTACGAGCGCGTAGAGCGTGGAACCTTCACTCGCTAGCGCAATCACCGCCGCCGAGCCAGGGATCGTCACCTGCGAGCAGGTCGCGTTCCCCGATACCGGCGCGCCCGCCGCGGAGACCGGCACGAGCACCTGATACAGCTGTCCGCCGCTCAGCGCATAGAGCGCCTGCTGGGGAGCGGTTCCTGTCGAGCGGACGCCGACCGGCTGCAGCGCGCTCGCCGTCGCCAGCGCGGTCGAGGCGCCAGCGGTGTTGCACGTGACGGTGTAGGATTGTGTTCCGCTAGTGGACAGCGGCATCACGGAGGCAGCGGCATCATAGCGCGCCAGCGCCTGTTGCACTGCTGGCTCGAGGTCACTGGTCAGCACGGTCTGGCCGGTGCCACGGCTGCCCGCATCGAGCGCGGGGTTGGCGAGGTCGAGCACCAGCCGCTGACGCGCCTGCGCGAGCGTGTTGAGCGCGGTCACGGGGTCCTGCGAGGACGAGTGCGCGATTTGTTGTCGCGCCGTCACCACGTCACCTTGCAAGCGGGCCGCCGCCGCGCGCTGCTGGGCGAAGGGTCCGAAGAAGAAGTACCATCCGGCGCCGCCGATAGCCAGCACCACCAATACCAGCATCACCTGCAGTGCCGCGATGGCGAGGCGCGCCGCAAACGGCCGATTACGCCGGAGTGTAGTCCTCTTCTCGCGCGGTGTTGGCGGAGCGTTCTCCGTCGCGAGCTCAGGTCTGATGGCCACGGCGGTCGCGGCGGCGGTGGGCGTGGCCGGCATCGGCTGCGTGGTGGCCGACTCGACCGCGGGCGGCTCCGGCGTGCCGGGCAGTGTCAGCTCGCCGACCAGCTCGGGCACCTCGATCATCCGCACAACAACCGCAGTGATGTTGTCCGGGCCGCCATTCGCGTTGGCCATATCGATCAGGCGCTGGACAGTGGCCTGTGGATCGGGCTGGTCAATCACCTCGCGCTCGATCTGATCCTCTTCGACGTAGCCATGCAGACCGTCGCTGCAGAGCAGCACCCGATCACCCTCATGGATGGGTTCGACGAACAGATCGGCGGTGACGGTTGGCTGCGTACCGAGGCTGCGGGTGATGACGTTGCGATGGGCGTGGCTGCGCGCCTGATCCTCGGTGAGCAAGCCCACACGCACCTGCTCCGCGACCCAGGAGTGATCGCGCGTCACCTGGCGCATGTGGCTCTCGCGGATAAGATAGCCCCGGCTGTCGCCGACGTTGACGAAGTACGCGCGCCCACCCACCATCGCCACGGCGACACAGGTGGTGCCCATGCCCGTCAGCTCGGGATGCTCGCGCGCATGCGAATAAATCGCCTGATTCGCGGCGTCGACGGCTTGCGCCAGCGCGCTGATGGTATCCGAACTACGGACACTATAATAGGCATCGCGCATGGCCGCGACACCCAACTCGGATGCGACCTCGCCAGCGGCGTGCCCCCCCATGCCATCACAGACAATGAAGAGCGCGCCCTTTTCTTCCAGGACCGCCTCATCTTCTGGGATGAAGTGGGTGACGTTGTCCTGATTACGTTCGCGCCTGCGGCCAACATCCGTCAGCTGCGCGGCCACGAGGCGGAGCTTCTTGGCCAACACAATCCCCCTCGCCTCATGCGTGCGGTGGCAGGTGAAGCCCACAGCAGAGAATTTCCGCCATGATACACCGGCTGCCACTGAAACGCAACGACGCTCCCGACCCCTCCACGATTGCTCGCTCCACTTCCCGCTCGCCGGTCGCCTGCGCACGTCTGAGTCAGTGACATCGTACCGCGCGGAAGACAGCTTCCGCAGCACGGGGTAGAATAAGGCTACATTAGGATAACGAGTAACACGCCCGGAATGAACATGCAATCTCCGCCAATCTGCCATCTCTCCCCGCGTCAGGCAAGATCCATCGGTCTGACGCGCCATTGTCGTGCGAGGCGAGCATGAGTGATGCCACGCCGCGAGACAGCCACACACTGCGGTTGGCCGTCTCGCCGGATGGGCAGCCGCGCGAGGCGGTCAGCCGCGCCGCCGAGCTCCTACGCGCGGGCCAGCTTGTCGCCTTCCCGACGGAGACCGTCTACGGCCTCGGCGCGGATGCCACCAATCCGGCGGCGGTGGAGGGCATCTTCGCCGCGAAGGGCCGTCCACACAGCGACCCGCTCATCGTCCACATCGCCGAGATGCGCCAGCTCCCGGATGTCGTCTCACACGTACCCGACAGCGCGGCGCGACTCGCCGAGCGCTTCTGGCCGGGACCCCTCACGCTCGTGTTGCCAGGCGCTGCGAGCATCCCCGCGTCCGTCACCGCCGGAGGTGACACGGTGGGGGTACGCATGCCGTCACATCCGGTTGCGCGACTGCTGCTCGCGGCAGCGAACGTGCCAGTGGCAGCGCCCAGCGCGAACCGCTTCATGCATACCAGCCCGACGACGGCGGCACATGTGCTGGCCGATCTCGACGGCCGCATCGCCTGCGTGCTGGATGGCGGCCCGGCGACCGTCGGCGTGGAGTCCACTGTCCTCGACCTGACCACTGAGCCAGCACGCGTGCTGCGTCCCGGCGGTGTGACACTCGAGGAACTGCGCGAGGTGCTGCCCGACGTGCTGGGCCCCCGGCGGTCAGAGGCATCGTCAGAGCGCGAGGAGCTGACCGCGACAGCGGCGCGCGCTCCCGGCCAGATGCCCCGCCACTACGCGCCGCATACGCCGCTGGTCGTCTTCGATGCGCCAGGTCAAGCGGGCCGTGATGCCGTGCGGCGCGAAGCCGAGCGCGCGCTCGCGGGCGGCCAGCGAGTCGGCGCGCTGCTCTCCGACGAAGACGCCCGTGCACTCGCCGATCTACCGGTGCGGGTCGAGCCCCTGGGTCCGAGCGCCGACCTCGCGGGTATCTCGCGGCGGCTCTATGCCGCGCTCCGGAGTCTCGACGATGGCAGCCTCGACCTGCTGCTGGCGCACACGTTCGGCAAGCACGGCATGGGGCTCGCCCTCGAAGATCGCCTGCGCCGCGCCGCCGGTGGAACGCTGCGCCCCGTCTGAGCGGCTCGTGTGAGCGTGTTTGAGACCCGATGGCCATCGGCGCTAGCTAGCAGGTGCTCTTTGCCTTGTGGCAAGCAGGTCGGGCCGAGCCAAGGGCAGACAGAGAAACGAGGTGCGGGCACTGGTGGAGGCATCGAGCCGCCGACCTCGCGCCTGAGTCGTGCGCTCATCTCCGCTGTTTTGCCTGTCGCTTCTGTTCTTTTGCCCGCTTGATGCGCTCGTTTCGGTGCTGTCGCAGTTGCGCCTTCTCTTCAGGTGAGAGGCGCGGCTGCGCGGTGAGCATCACGATCTGGACAATGACCAGACAGACAAAGACCATGACGCCAAACGCGGCGGCGATCCACCAGGCCATATGCCACAGCGCCGCTCCCAGGCCAACCAGTGTCAGGATACTGCCGACCGTCAGGATGCTCACGGTAACATTCAGGACATTGCGCGTGCCGCGTTTCCGCATCGTCTCCAATGTGGTGAGAGACGGAATCTCCTCGTCGCCCGGTGTGAAACCGGCCTCCTGGAGCATACGCGCCGTTTCTTGCTCGAACCCGCCCGGCTTCACATCGCCCACAATCCGCAGCAGGACCAATCCAGTGACATTCAGTGGGAGCGCGACTGCAAACGCGGCGGTGGCAATCTCAATCGGCAGATCCGCCGGTCTGGTGGTGATGAGGGCAGGCAGAATGAGCAGGGTGAAGGCGATCAAGCCACCAAATATCCAACTGCCTATGTCAAATAGCCAGGGGGTGATTCGCTCGACCAGACTATTGTACGCTCTCATGCCCTGGTCGAATTGCATCTCCGCGTCAGCAAGCGGACCCTGCTGATGCTGCCCTGGCACGGCAGGATCAGGTTGAGACACTCGCTTTCTCCTGTCGTATTCGACTCGTCCCCATCCGTTTGAACATGCGCTTCCGTGCGCGCAGTTTAACACATCGCTGTCCTCTGGCACTCAGGCGCTGGCGGCGATTATGGCATCTCGTCAGGCAAGAGGGGATACACCATCTGATGCCAGGAGAATCCGCCGTGCGAGGAGGATGACAGACCACGATTCACGAATCCCAGTCGCTCATAGAAACCAACAAGCTGTTGTTTGCAGAGCAACAAAACCGCGTATTTGTGCTGGCGATGAGCAGCGGCGATGACGGCATCAAGCAGGTTGCGCGCGATGCCACGCCCCTGCCATTCAGGGAGCACCGCGAGGGAAAGGACGACGACATTCCCACCCTGAAGATCGTGCCCAATCAGTGATTTCAGCGCCTCATCGGCTAGATCATCTTTGGCGGTAATGCCCGTATTGATGAGCCCGACAACGCCCACTTCGGCCTCCGCGACGAGAAATCCTTCCGGGAATTGTTCGATGCGAACCGCAATCTGTTCGCGAGTCGCCGCCTCCGATGGCAGAAACACGGCATGTTCGATAGCGACACAGCGATCGAGATCTGCGGGAGTCACCTGCCGGAGATGAAACGATGTCGCCACAGCTACCTTCTTTCGTTCTCGCCTCGCACCTCACCTCGTGTCCGCTGGTCTCCCACGGTCTTTCGAGAGATAGGCTAGATGGACGGTCCGCGAGAGTAGTGCTTGCGTGAAGGCGTACTCTCTATAGTACAAGGCATGGAACCGCGTGAAGGTTGACAAGGGGCAGCGGGAGCGATGGGGATGGGAGTTTGGCGGCACCTGGGCGGACGAAGTGGGCTGAGCGCAGTGCTCGGTGGGCTGCTGATCGCGCTCTTCCTGTTCAGCTCGGGCGCGACATCCGCACCAGTGGAGCACGCGGGCGCAGGGCACTTTGTCGGCCTGACGCTGCCACCCGCGCGCTACACCGTCGCGTTCACGCCCGACGTCGCCTATGGGCCATTGCCCGCCGAGCGGCTCGACCTGTGTGTGCCTCTGCAGGCGGTCTCACCCCGGCCCGGTATTGTGCTGATCCACGGCGGCGGCTGGCTCACGGGCGACAAGCGCGACATGGACGACACCTGCCGTTACCTCGCAGGGCAGGGCTACGATGCCGTGAGTCTCGGCTACCGGCTCTCGACGGTCGCTCCCTGGCCAGCACAGCTCGTGGACGTGCAACTGGCGGTTCGCTGGCTGCGGGTACGCGCCACGACGGTCAGTCTCGATCCGGCGCGTCTATGCTCGTATGGTTTCTCAGCGGGGGGCCAGCTCGCGGTCTGGCTCGGGGTACAACACGCGCCGCATGTGGGAAACACAGCGGACCTCTACCCGAATGAAGACGCCGGTGTGCGCTGCGTCGTGGATATCGCGGGGCCAATTGACGAGTTGTCATGGATCTCCACTAGCTCTGGCCGCGACTACCTGCGGCATCTGCTGCCGGGTATGAGTCCCACGAACGCCGCCATGCTACTGGCAGGCGTCTCGCCCCTTGGCTTCGTCACGACGGCCAGTGCCCCGATGTTCATCGTGCAGGGGACGCATGACACGATCGTGCCCCCGTCACAATCGCTGGCGCTCTTCGGTGCGCTCGAACGCCAGCACGTCGCGGTGCGGTATGATGCGTTTGACGGCGGCCATGGGCTGGGAAGTGTCCCACTAGACGAGGCGGAGTCCATTGAGGCGACCATCCTGGGTTTCCTGAACGCCCAGTTGCGGCAATGAGCGCTGCCGTCCTCCCGGCTGGACACCAAGCGCTATGACGACACTGCGAGAACGATCGTTCACGCCTGAGCTCGACCGCGACGCGGCAATCGCGCTGCTCCTCGAGAGCCAGGAATCACCGCTGCGTATGACTTGGCCGACTGTCGCCATCCTGCGGCGTTTTCTGGCCGAGCCAGAGCTGAATCGTGCTCAGAGCACGCGCATTTGGACCCAGACCACCGGAATGCCACGTGCCCTCGGGCTCATGTGGCACGGCCCCTACCTGGTGGCACTGGTGCCGCCGCGCGAAGATATCGCCACGGTCCGCCAGGTGTTGTGGTGGGCTGGGGATCGCATACGTGAGGAAGCGCTCGCGCACGGCGAGCCACTGCGCCTGTGGGCCGAGTGCCGCACAGACGACGCGGAGCGAATCGCGCTGTTCGAGGCGGAGGGGTTTCAGCGCGAAGAGTCTGAGATACTACAGATGGTGCGCCCGTTGGACGCGCCACTGCCCGACGTCCGTCTGCCACCCGGATTCACGCTGCGCCCACTGGACGGCGAGCACGAGATCGAGGAGTGGGTCGCGCTGCACGACGCGGCGTTTGGTGTGGTGAGCGCCTTGGTCGCGCGGCGGCGCGCGATACTGAACGCGGACGGCTACGTCCGCGAGCTCGATCTCGTCGTCGTCGCGCCAGATGGCAGACTCGCCGCGTTCTGTGAGGGCAGCATCAGTTGGGAGGAGAACACCGCAACGGGCAGGCGCGAGGGCTGGTCCGACCCCATCGGCACGCATCCCGCCTATCAGCGGCGCGGACTCGCCCGAGCGGTGACCACCGAGGTGCTGCGCCGCCTGCGCGCAGCGGGCATGACGGAGGCGCTGCTCTACGTGACGAGCGGTAACATCGCCGCGCGTGCGCTCTATCAGTCGCTCGGCTATGAGACGCGCTACCGCATCTGCCAGTATGTGCGCGCCTTCGGGCCAGGCATCGAGCGCGAGTAAGCGGCATGTGCGAACGGGTGAACGGGTGAACGGACAGGAGTGTAGTGCCGCATGACCACCGCCGATGTGCTTCGCCAGCTGCGGCTGGACCGCCTGATGTTCTCACTCGCCTACCGGCGGCAGCGCACCCCTTGGGATACCCGCGTGACGCCGCCAGAGCTGGTCGCGGAGGTCGAGGGGCCGCGGGCGCTGTCTCCTGGCCGCGCTCTGGACCTCGGCTGCGGCACCGGCACCAACGTGCTCTACCTCGCACGGGCAGGCTGGGACGCCACCGGCATCGACTTCGCGGCTCCGGCCGTCGAACGGGCAAGCCGTCGCATCGCCGAGGGCGGTCCGCTACCGGGTGTCGCGCGCGTCGTGCGGGGCGATGCCACGCGGCTGGAGCGAGCCGGCATCGAGGGGCCGTTCATGTTGCTCTTCGATCTCGGCTGCTTGCACGGCATCGCCGACGGACGCCGAGCGGCCTACGCCGCCGGTCTCGCCCGCCTCGCGGCCCCCGGCGCGCGCTACATGCTCTACGCTTTCTCCCCACGAATGATCGGACGGCGGCGCATCGGCATTACGGAAGCCGAGGTGCGCGCCCTGTTCGCGCCCGCCTTCCAGGTGGAGCGGGTGGTGTCTGGCACCGACACGGGCCGGGGTGTCTCCTCCGCGTGGTACTGGCTGCGCCGCGACGGATAACTCCGCGTCCGACCACGATCTATCAGGCTACGACACATCAGAGCGAGGTCTGCCGCCCCAACGTGATATGCTGCCAGTGAACACGCCGCATGGTGTGTTTCGGCCCTCCTCAGGTACATCTCGGAGTACGTCTTGCCGGCGCACCTGTTCGGCGGAGAAGCGACTTCGCGAGCGCCAGCAAGGACCCATGCCAGTAGCGAACCCGCGAGTACAGAACGCATCGCGAAGATGCGCTGGCGGCAGGGGAGGACGGAAAGGATAGGGGCCTCATGGCGGACAACGAGGGCAATCCCCGACGAGAAGGGTCCGATGAGGAATTGATCGAGCGGGGCGAGACTGTCATCGATCGGAGCGACGATGACGAACTGACCGAGCGCGGTGAGACTGTCATCGACGCCAGTGAAGACGTCGTCGAGCACGGCAGAACTGTCACCGTTGAGCCACGTCATCGCCTCGTCCAGCGGGGCGAGACCGTGATCGATCTCGGCCCTGAACCCATGGAGGAAGTGCCAGTGCGAAGCGACGGCAAGGTAGACGAGAACTAATCGCTCACCTGACGTGCCAGCGCCTCCGGACTGACGAGAGCACCGGCAAGGGCCCATTCCAGCACGCAACATGCGACCACAGAAACATCGCGAGGATGCGCTGATGGAGTGGGAGAATGGAAAGGATAGGGACCTCATGGCGGACAACGAGGGCAATCTCCGGCGAGACGAGTCCGATGCATATGCGACCCCCACTGAAATCGAGCGCGGCGAGACCGTCATCGACCGCAGCGATGAAGATGTGATTGAGCGCGGCGAGACCGTGATCGACCGCGACACCGACGTGATCGAGCGCGGCGAGACCGTCATCGATCCTCCTCATCGCCTCGTCCAGCGGGGCGAGACCGTCATCGATCTCGGTCCCGAGGACGCGCCCACAGGGATCGAGGGCGTGGTGGACGAGAATTAGTCCACCACCTGATATGCCAGCACATGCGCGCTGATGTCGATACTTCCACTTGTGGCGACATGGCTCCGAGCGGACGGACCCGCTCGACCAGCTTCCCCGCCACGCCACACATGCACGACTGACGCTCTACTGCGATGCGGCTTCCGGCACCGCTCCTAGTCCATGCGCTCGACACTCCTCCGCTCCACCTACATGCGGGGAGCACGCACTGCACGAATCGCATGGCGGTCGCGCTATGTCGACGTGCCCAACCCTCACACTCGTCGCCACCGATCCGCGCACTTGAGACGTGTCCTCCATGCTACCCGACTTGATTCTCCGACTCGCCTCCGGCCTCACGACCGCCGCTGTCTACGAATCGCTCGACGGCGGGTAAGCCATCATGAGGGCTGCGCATGTCGCGGCTCGCGACGCCAGGATCGCGCGAGCGAACCGTAAGCAAGGGACCGCATACGACGTACATCTTCAATAAGGAGGGGTACACGGCTGGCAGTCGCTAGCGGAGCCCATCCAGAAAGGGGCCAGCCGTATGCGGTCCACAGTGATTGTCTGTTCGCTCGTATCGATGGTGTGCGTCATCCTCCTGGGCGGCTTTCTGAACGCGCTGAGCAGCTTCGGCTTCGATTATGCGATTCCTTACAATTCCCCCTACCGCGTCGTGGCGACGTTGATAGGCGCAGCGCCCGGCATCATCGTCGGCCTTGTCGGTGTGGGGTTCGCACTCTACGACGCTGCCCGTAGAGGAGGAGCCGGCTGGTTTATTGGCCTGCTGGCATGGCCGGTGGTCCCGATGGTTGCCTCCGGTTTGATGTTCACCGGCGTGCTCGCTCATGCCGACCTCTGGTTTGTGGCACTGGCAGTTCTCCCGATGGCGGCACTGGTGTACGCCCTCACCTTCCCATCCACGACCAACGCGCCTGCAGGTGGGACGGCCGCGGCCACCTCGCGATTCCGGCTCGCGGCATTCGTGGGCGTGCTCGCGCTCGTCGCGCTCGGCGGTGCCGCGCTGTTGTTGCCCAGAGCACAGAATAGACACGCGGTCTCGCCCGGTCCCCCACCGCTGCGGGTGACACAGAACGGCAGCACAGCAGACTGCGCGGGTGGCACCTTTCCCACGATCACCCTCACGAATACTGGCAGGCAGTCTCTCCTTTGGATGGCGAACACCCAGGACCCCAACGTGACGGCCACGCCTTCTGGGAACATCCTCGCGCCTGAAGCATCCGTGACTGTATCTCTCAGCGGCATGACCAGCGCGCCCGATGTGATCGTGCAGTTCCGCATGGGCAATCAGACCATAGGGGTCGCTAAGTTCGGCTGCCAATCCGGCGCGAGCAAGTAACGCGATACAGAGAAGAGATCGCGCATACGCTTCGATGGGGGAGCCGCGTTGTGACAATCCGTGTGTGGACGCGCAGCACGCCCGCACCCCTCGCTGCCGAGAGATGCGGGCGTGTTCGCGTACTTGGATGAAACGCGACGGCCTAGTGGAACTGTGCGAGCTCGGTCGAGCCGGTGAGCGCCGTCGTGGACGACTGGCCGCCGGAGACGACCTGCGCTACGTCGTCGAAATAGCCGGTGCCGACCTCACGCTGGTGGCGCGTGGCGGTGTAGCCATCGGCCTCGCGGGCGAACTCGCGCTGCTGCAGCTCGGAGTACGCTGCCATGCCGCGCTCGTTGTAGCCTAGCGCCAGCTCGAACATGCTCAGGTTGAGCGCGTGGAAGCCAGCGAGCGTCACGAACTGGAAGACGTAGCCCATCTTGCCAAGCTTCTTCTGGAAGGTGGCGATGGTCTCTTCGTCCAGCTTCTTCTTCCAGTTGAACGACGGCGAGCAGTTGTAGGCCAGCAGCTTGCCGGGGAACTGCTCGTGAATCGCCCGCGCGAACCGCTCCGCCTCTTCGATGTTCGGCTCGGCGGTCTCGCACCAGAGCAGATCGGCGTAGGGGGCATAGGAGAGGCCGCGCGCAATCGCCTGCTCGATCCCCGCACGCACGCGGTAGAACCCCTCGGCTGTGCGCTCGCCGGTGATGAACGCATGGTCGCGCTCGTCGATGTCGCTCATCAAGAGCGTCGCGCCATTCGCGTCGGTGCGCGCCACGAGGATCGTCGGCACGCCCTCCACGTCGGCGGCCAGGCGCGCGGCGGTCAGGTTACGGATGGCGTTCTGGGTCGGGATGAGCACCTTGCCGCCCATGTGGCCGCACTTCTTCTCAGAGGCAAGCTGATCTTCGAAGTGGACGCCCGCGGCGCCTGTCTCGATCATCGACTTCATCAGCTCGAAACAGTTGAGCGGCCCGCCGAAGCCCGCCTCGGCATCCGCCACGATCGGCGCGAAGCAGTAAGTGCTGTCGTCGCCCTCGCCATGCGCGATCTGGTCC
>CAYRVF010000143.1:0-11769 GCA_964427535.1 uncultured Ktedonobacterales bacterium | reverse complement strand
AGTCCTCCGTGAGCGAGACCTTGATATAGGGGTAGTTCTTGTCGTCGCGCAGGCGAACGTTGTACCTCGGTTGGAAGCGCTTGATGTACTCATTCTCAAGGATTAGCGCCTCGACCTCGCTGCCAACGACGATGTAATCGATGTCGGCGATCTTGGCGACGAGCGCGCGATTCTTGGGGCTGAGGTCGGCGGGATCGGTGAAGTATTGGCGAACACGCGAATAGAGGGAGGTCGCCTTCCCAACATAGAGGACGTGTCCCTCGTCATCTTTATGGAGATAAATTCCAGGCTTGTGCGGCAGCGACTGCAAAATGGCCTGGATTCGTTCAGAGAGTTCGGGCATGGTCGGTCCTACTGAGTGCTGGTGAGTGCGGCGGCCATTCAACCGATCGAGGAGTAGGGACGGTCGTTTCCTGTCGTCGCGTGTGCCCTTGGCTGCACGGCTTGTTGACCCGCGCCATCGTCAAGAGTATTATACGCTAAAGGCCTTGCGGGCATCACTTCCGCACCTGACGCGGCTGCCTCCTTCTCTCGTGGCTTCGCTCTGGTGCCTCCCGCCCGCACACTTTTTCGGGACGCAGCCAGATCACTAGCCAGAGGGAGCACAGAGGCGATGCCGAGGACAGCGGATAGACGGGCGCAGGCGCGGCGTGTGGCGCGCGTTCGACGGGCGCATGTCGAGCCCCCACGGCCAGCGGCGGCGCGCCGGTTGCCAGCGGCAAAGCGGCAGCAGCCAAAGGGCTTAGCGGCGATTGTGCGCGACTACCCCTGGGCGACCACGATCTTTGTCGTACTGGTCGTCGCGGCGATCGGATTGGTGCTCCACCAGCAACGCGCGTGGATGTTCGCGCCGCCACCGGCCAAGGCCAAAGTCACCGCAACGGCAGTGGCGAAGACGGGGTGTGACCTCACGACGCATACCTGCGCCGCGCCGAAGATGACGATCGACCCGAACAAGACTTACACGGCCACCATCCATACGGCCAAGGGCGATATCGTCATCACGCTCGACGCGAAGAATGACCCCATCACGGTCAACAACTTCGTCTATCTCTCCGATCAGAAGTTCTACGACGGGACGTACTTCTGGCGCGTGGAGACGCCCGGCAAGCCCAGTGTGATCGACCCCAGCGGCCAGCCGTCGACACTCTCGCTTATCCAGGGCGGTTCGGTTGCCAAGGATGGGTCGGACGCGGTGACCATCCCCGGCTATACCATTCAGGACGAGAAGGTAACCGAGGGCTACACGCCCGGCACCATCGCGATGGCAAATACCGGCAAGCCGAATACAGGCTCGTCGCAGTTCTTCATCGATACGGGCGACAACACACCGTATTTCTCGAAGACCTACACCATCTTTGGGCACGTGACGTCGGGCCTGGACGTGGCGAAGCAGATTCAGCCTGCCGACAAGATCAACTCGATCTCGATTGCCGTGAAGTAGCGGCGCGCTGACGTTCGGTGAGCACCAGGTCCCACGCAGTCCGGAGGGACCCGGTGCTCTCTCTATGCGCTTACAGGTGCAGGCACTGTGGTTGCTCTCAACCGGACCACTGTCCAGTAAGAAAGGCTGTAAGCACTAGCGCCTGAATCGCGAAGCCCGCCCCGACGACGACGATTTGTAGCCACGGGTACCGCCGCATCCAGCGACCCAGCGCGACGAAAACGGGAAACGCGCCCAGCATGACGCGGCGAGCGGACATCAAGACGCTCACTGCCCCGACGGACGGCGCAAGTATGGCGTATGCGACGACGCCCAGTGTGTACAGCGTGAATGACAGCGGCACGGTGCGTATCGCGACTAGCGCGATGATCACGACGAACACGACCGCGGCTATGTCGATTACGGGCTGTACCTGTGCCCATGTGCCAGCGGGAGCCAAAACGAGCTGCGTGAACGCGATCGCGAGCGTCTGCCACGCCGGAAGCACCTGGCGCGCCCACGCCGGATTAGCGTGCTGCGCGGTGAGGAAGGCGAGCGGCTGGCCGAAGCGTACTGCCAGGTAGACCATGTAGCAACCGACGGCGGCGGGCGCGGCGAGCACGATGCCCGCGAGCTGGAGGAGCTGGCGGGGGCGTAGCATATCGCGGACGGCGAGCGCGGCTGCCTTGCGGCGACGGACCATGCCGCCGGGGATTCGCTGGGGATGCTTGATGTCACGAAACGCGACAAACCAGGCGCGAAGCGCATGCCAGTCGAGATGCTGACGGATGTATTCCCACCCGAGCGGTAAGGCGAGCAGCAGACCGTCGGAGCGTGTAAGCATAGCGAGGAAGGCCAGCGCTGTCGCGGGGAGCCAGCGACCGCGCCGAGCGCAGAGCAGGGCGAAGATAGCGCACACCAGGAACAGGGACTCAGTGTAGGCGGCAGCGAGAAAAAAGGCGAATGGATACGCCGCCATCGCGAGCATAGCGCCGAGGCTCACATCCAGCGTACGAAACTCATCGGCAGCGAGCAACCCCAGGCCGATAAACGCGACGAGGGCGCTGAGATTCGCGACGAGAACACCCGCCAGGAAGGCATTCTGCTGCCCTACGAACAGCGTGCCGATGTGAATCAGCAGGGGAAATAGCGGGAAGAATGCGGTCTGGGTCGTATCCGTGTAGCCGCTCGTTGCAATCGCGATGTACCACTTCGTGTCCCATTGGTTCCAACTCGCGAACAGGCCTATGCCCGTGGCAGACGAGCTCGCACTGAGAGCCGTAAGACTCAGATAAGTGAGCACCGCCAGCAGCATGCGTGAGGCGACCCAGACACCCGCCGCCTGAATGACGACCTGACGTGTCGTGAGCTGCGTACGCGTGGGATCGATCATACGTGGTTGTGACATGCGCATGCCTGGTGCGTGCGCTGGTTGTAGTGGTGTGGGGCGTGCTGTTAGATGGTCCGCCTGATGGTGCGACGGACCCAGGGATGTAGGCGATGACATTGCATCCTTGCCTTGGCGCTGAGCGACAGACGCTCAACCCGCGTTCGGAGACGAACGAATATGGAGTTCAGCGGGGCGGCGTCGAGCCCGCAATTGCTGAGCAGAAGTCATCCCTTGACTGCCTGCGTCTACAATGAAATACGCGTTGCGATATGAATGCGTTGCAAGGTGTGCGGCACAGGCTTGTGACGTTCGCGTTATCAGCGCATCCATGCTACTGACTGGCGAATATAATGCCCTCCCCGGCGGCGGCATGCCACCCGCCGCCGCTCCCTGTCACAAGGGCACATCGATGGATGCACTACTCCGCGCCGGGCGTTACCTCGGCGCGCTCCATGCGCTCGGGGGCGACCATGCCGAGTAGCGTGAGCGTGCGCGCCAGGGCAGACTGCGCGGCCCGCATCAGCTTCAGGCGAGCGAGGCGCACTTCGGGGGGGATGTCGACGCCCTGCTTCAGCGCGGGACAGTGGTCGTAGAACAGGTGGAACGCGTCGGCCAGGTCCATGCCGTAGCGGGTGAGGTGGTGCGGCTCCAGGGAGAGCGCGACGCGCTCCACCACCTCTTCGAGACGCAACATCTCGCGAATCAGCCGCAGCTCGTACTCCACCTCGCCAGGGGGATCGCTCGCCAGCACGTCCACATCCGCGCGCTCGTATTCTTCCGCGACGATGCCCTGCTCCTCGGCCTTGCGGAAGACGCCAGAAACACGGGCATGCGCGTACTGCACCGAGAGGCCGGGATTATCCTCCGTCTGCTTGCGCGCAAGATCGAGATCGAAGTCCAGGTGCGTCTCATTGGCACGCATGAGATAGAAGAACCGCGTCACATCGGTCCCGACGTCTTCGTAAAGCTCGTCGAGTGTGATGATGTTGCCCCGGCGCTTGCCCATGCGCTGGCCCTTGACGGTCACGTTCTGGTAGAGCAGCACGTGCAGGTCGTCAGGTGAATGGCCGAGCATCTGCGCGACGGCCTTCAGGCGTCCGATGTAGCCATGGTGATCCGGGCCGAGCACGATGATCAGCCGGTCGTGCCCACGCAGGAACTTGTTCCGCATGTAGGCCACGTCGGAGGCGAAGTACGTTGGCTCGCCAGTCGAACGGACGATTACGCGGTCAAAGTCGTCGCCGAACGCGGACGTCTTGACCCACAGCGCGCCGTCACGCTCCTCGGTATAGCCGTGGGAGCGGAGGTACTCGATGCTCTCTTGCAACTCGCCGGTCTGCTCTAGCGATGCCTGGTTGAACCAGACGTCAAACTCGACGCGCATCTTCGCCATCGTATCGCGGATTTCGCGCATGATCTCGGCGGCGGTTGTCCGGCCGATTTCGTGGGCACGATCGGGCTCGGGGAGCGCGAGCAGAGCGGCCGCGTTCTCTTTCACCATGCGCTCGGCGACGGCCTCATAGAACGGGCCAAAGTAGCCTTCTTTGCGTCCCGGCTGGTCTTGCAGGGCGACGTCGGCTGGCGGCTGAGCCTCCTGGTCCTCCGCTATGTCGTCATCCTCTGTCGCCGTTTCGTCCGAGGTGCTGTAGGAGCGACTAGCTTGCTTCTTGCGCTCCTCAGGGATGGCGGCGTAGACCTCCTCAGCGCGCTCGGCCTCGCCCAGCGCGAGCAACAGGTAGTACTCCATCGATCGGCCGAGCTTGTCGATCTGGCCGCCCGCGTCGTTGAAGTAATACTCCTTGGTCACGCCGAATCCGGCCGCCCGCATGATGCTGCCGAGCGTGTCGCCGATGAACGCGCCGCGACCGTTGCCCACCGTGACTGGGCCAGTCGGGTTGGCGCTGACGAACTCGAGGTTGATGCGCTTGCCGCGGCCCACGTTGACTGTGCCGAGGCTGTTGCCGGACACGATGATCGTGTCGGTTTGACCGAGCAGCCAGTGCGGGTCGAGGCGCAGATTGATGAAGCCTGGGCCAGCCACTTCCACGCCGCTGATGAGGGTGTAGGCGGGCACCAGCTCGACGGTCTCGCGGATGCGCGCGGCGATCGTCTCGGCGAGTGCCCGTGGGTTCGTCTTCTGTTGCGTCTGCGCCTTTATAGCCGCTGCGAGCTTCATGGCGACGTTGGCGGCATAGTCACCGTGGTCGCTGTTCTGGGGGCGCTCGATGTCGAAGGCTGGCACCTCCACCGGCGGCAATTCGCCCGCCTCGACGAGGGCGGCGACGGACCGCTCGACAATCTCGCGGACAGTGTCTCGTATCACAGGGATGATCTCCTCTCAAGCAGCGAAAGGGCAATGCAGAATGCGCCGTCTAGTGGACGCAGGCGTCGTATAGGATAATTCGTGTGGCGCGGCTACTGACATACGGGAAGCGCGTTGGCGGTCAGAGGCCACGCGACCGCGAACGCTGTTTCGCCTCGGAGTGCATATTGAGCACCTGGTCCAGCGCGACGAGTGCGTCGTACGACTCGTCGGTGGCGACGACGACCTCGCGCTTGTCGCGCTTGTCCATGAAGGCGAGCGACGGAGCACGCTTCGGCTGGCGGGTGAACGCACGGCTGCCGAGCAGCCGCCCCATGCTCCCCGAGCGCGTCGCGGCAGACGTCGCGGCGGCAGACTCAAACGGGGACGTCACGCCCTTGAGGGTGACGTAGTCGACGAACTCCATGGGGACGTGCTCAAGCTTGCCAGGCTCCGCCTTCAGATAGTCGTCGGGAGTCATGACCAGCAGAAACCGTTCGGCGTTCACGAGCCGCCAGGCGTCGTAAGCCGCGATGCCGAGCGAGCCGAGGGCGACGCCCCCAAGCAACAGCAGCAAGAGCAGCGTCACCACAATGCCAGTGAAGCCATGCTCGAAGTTCGACGGAATCGTGACGAACAGCGCCGGAATAAACAGCAGGAGGCCGACGACGGCAGTGGCTGCCCAGCCGAGCAACACCCGCCGCACGTAGTCGCGTCGGAGCGGCCAGACAAACCATCCGGAGGGAAGCGGAGCATCCGAACGGGCGATGTCGACGATTTGTTGAGCATCCATTTCTCTTTGCTCCCTCAGGCGCCTGTGCCGGTGTGCGATGGTCTCGGCGCGGCAAGATATTCGCCTTGAAGTATAGCACACGAGAGCCTTGCGAGCGCCTGCTTGAGTCGACGTGAAAATCACCGGACGGTTGCAAGAAATGTGCTATACTTCTGGGACGAGCTCGTATTTCTATGGAGCGGGCGGAGACTCCGCTTATCATGCATGTGGCCTTGCGCATGCGGGACTGGTCTGACGAAGGAGGAGTCTCCGTGGAAGATGTCTTGCGTCCACGACGCGCCGCCGCCCACCTACGGTCGTGGTTCGCGTCAGCGGATTCCGCGAAGCCGACGGTTGCGGTGGATGTGGATGGGCTGGCCGCGCAGCTCGGCTTTGACGTGGCGCAATTCGATGCGAACATGCACGCCCCTGGCACTCTCGGGTTTCTGGAGCCAGGCGAAGACCTCATCTTCTTGCAATCGGGGCTCCCTGAGCAGGTACGGCGCTTTACCCTCGCGCATGAGCTTGGCCACGCCGCACTTCACCGCCCGTGGGGCAACGCGGCCAGGTATGCGGGCACGCTGACGGCGGACGCTCATCTCGACGACAGCGACATCCGCGAGATGTGCGATGCGGAGGACCTCGACGCGCCGATCGATATGCTCAGCGCGGGTGACGAGACGCTGCGCCCAGGCCAAGCCTACAGCGCACGCGCCCGGCGCGAGAGTGAAGCCAATGCATTTGCCTCCGCCTTGCTGCTGCCGGCAGAACGTGTAAGTGACGTGTACCTCTCCACGCCCGCGCCGTCGGTCCGCGCGCTGGCGATCCGCTTTGGGGTGTCGGACGAGGTGGTGCTGCGCCGCCTTGCCGACCTGATTGTGCCTGGCGCCGCCGCGGCCGAGGCAGTGAGCGATGTGCCTGCCCCTGTGGAGCTTGAGCGTGCCACGGCGGCTGCCGAATCCCGGCTTGATGACGACCAGCGCGCGGCGGCTCAGGCGCGGACTCCGGCGCTCGTCGTCGCGGGTCCTGGCACGGGCAAAACCAGCACACTCATTGGGCGCGTCGCCTATCTCATCGGCGAACGTGGCGTGCGCCCGGACGCGGTGCTCGCGCTGACGTTCTCGAATAAGGCGGCGCGTGAAATGCGCGAGCGGCTGGAGCGGCTGCTCGGTGGCGCAACTTCTGCCCAGATGGGCGCAGTGCCGACGGTGAGCACCATCCATGCGTTCTGTGGCGATCTGCTGCGGCGATACGCTCCCCTCGTCGGTCTGAACCCAGATTTTCGGCTGCTGGGTGAGACGGAAGGATACTTCCTGCTGCGGCGGCTCGCGAGCGACGTAGCACTCCGCCACTACCAGCCCGTCACCTCGCCCGCCGTGTACTTTCCCGACCTGTTGGGGGCGATCTCGCGCGCGAAAGACGAGCTGGTGACGCCGGAGGAGTATGCTGCGGCGGCCAGCACGATGGCGGCGCGGGCGACGACGGATGAGCAACGGGCGGCGGCGGAACGTGCCGGAGAGGTGGCACTCGTCTACAGCGCGTATCAGGACGCGTTGCGGCAGCGCGGCGCGCCAGACTTCGGCGACCTCATCCGGTTGAGTGTACGGCTGCTGGAGGAGCACCCTGAGGTGCTGCTGGAGTTGCGGTCGCGCTACACCGAGATTCTGGTCGACGAGTTCCAAGACATCAACCGGGCGATGGGCGTGCTGCTGCGTACGCTGGCGGGACCAGACGGTCCGCTGTGGGCTGTCGGCGACGCGGATCAGGCGATCTATCGGTTTCGTGGAGCGTCACCGGCGAACCTCTCGCGGTTCTCGGAAGAGTACCCGGCCTCGGGCGTCTTCGCGCTGCGATACAACTATCGGTCCTACGCACCGGTGCTCGAAGCGGCCGCCGCAGTCGCGGGGCATGAGCTAGGCGGCGGTGACGCGCGAGAGGCGCTGGTCGCGCGACGTGGCGATGGTGGCGGCGCGGGCGTCGTGACGCTGGCTGTGGCGGCCGACGATGCGGCGGAGCACACGGGGCTGGTGCATGAAATTAAGAGGCGCCGGACCACGGGACGAGACTACGCCGATGTGGCCGTGCTCTGTCGGACACGCCGGGGAGTCCAGCAGGTGTCGGCCGCGCTGGAGGCGGCGGGTGTACCCACGAAAGTAGCCGCGCCACTGCTCGAACAGCCCGATATCAAAGACATTCTCGCGGTGATCGAGCTGTTGGTTGACCAGAGCGGGGCCGGACTACTGCGCGCGGGCAATATCGCCGATCACGCGTTCACGCAGGCCGAGGCGCGCCTGGTGCTCGACGAGGCACGGGCGCGGAGTCTCTCACCGCTCACCGTGATCATGCGAGAGACGGAGACGCTGCACGGCATCGCCGGAATGTCGCCAGAAGGTGTCGCTGGCCTGCGCGAGTTGGGGCGGGTGCTCGGGGAACTTCGCCGGGCCACGGACGTGCCAGGCGGGCTCGCTCGCTACCTGTTCGACCTGACAGGCGCTGGCAGACGCCTGCTCGCTGGTCTCGAGCGCGAAGACGACCCGTCACAGACGCGCGCGCTGTTTCTCGCGCGTTTGCTCTCCCTTGCCTATTCGTTCGAGGATCAACGGCGTGCTGGAGAAGCTGCCACGACTGAGACGTCTGTGTCTACGGGCGCCGCGTGGCGGGGATTCCTTGAATATGTGCGGGTGCTGATCGCGCTGCGGCAAGAGGCTGGCATGCGAGGAGATGACGTGCTCGGAGCCCAGGACGCGGTAGCCGTGCTCACGGTTCACGCGAGCAAGGGGCTGGAGTTTCCGGTCGTCTTCCTCCCTGGACTCGCGGACCGACGTTTCCCCGCGCAGAAGCGCTGGACACCTGTGCCCTTCCCCGCGGCCTTACTCAAGGCGGTGCCAGAAGAGGATGACGCGGACGACGATGCGCAGCGGGCTGAGGAAGCATGTCTCTTCTACGTCGCGCTCACGCGGGCGCGAGACGAACTCGTGCTGAGCTACGCCGAGAAGTATGGTCGCATGCGCTACAAGGCGTCGCCGTTTCTCGCGCCGATCGAGCGCCGCCTGGGCGATGGGCTGGCACGTCAGACGTGGTCTGTCGCGGAAACGTCGGCAGCGGAGACAGACGATGTGGGCGAGGTGCGTGAGCAGGCGCTCCCAGGACTGGAACCGGCGGCAGCGGTATCTGCGTCAGCGCTGGAGACGTACGCTCGCTGTCCGCGTCAGTACGCGTATCAGTACGTCTACGCGCTTCGTCCAGAGCAGCAGGGGCTGGCGACGATGCACAGCGGCCTGCGGGAGACACTGCGCGTGCTCGAAGCGCGATTCGCCGAGGGCGATTTGGGGGCGGCGCCGGCACTATCTGATGCGATCGATCTCTTCGAGGAGGCTTGGGAGACTGCGGAGAGGGCGAGCAACGCTGGAAGAGCGCCTGATGCCATCGACGATCCCTACCGCGAGGTCTACCGGCGTCACGCTCTGACGATCGTCGAACGTGCGTGGCGCGATCTGCACGGTCAGCGGCGCAGCCGGACGGACGTCGCGGGCGCACCGGCGGAGAGCGAGTTCGCGCGTCAAGTTGGCGTACGCCTCGGCAAACACCTTGTTACGTTCACGCTCGACCGGGTGGATCGCGCGAACTCGCCCGCGGATGCGGAAGCTGCGCGTACGGCGCGTGGCTCGCGAACAGAGCAAGGCTCGACCGCGCCGGTTCGGTTCGTGCGGCACGGTATAGGTTCGGGGAACACGGACAAACCGGATCTGCGGTCGCTCTTCTATGTGCTGGCGGCGCGGCAGGAGGCGTCTTCTGAAACGCCGATTGACGCCTACCGACAGCATCTCGCGACGGGCGCATCGGAGCGGATAGAGCCGACGTCGCGGCAGATGCAAAAGCTGACATCCGACGCGGAGGCGGCGCTGGCAGGGATGGAGAGCGGCGAGTATCCAGCAAAGCCAGAGCCGCGCCAATGCCAGATGTGTCCGTTCCTGCTGATCTGTCCGGCGTAGCGTGGGTGGCAAACTTTCTTATAGCCACATACTATGTGGTTGGGTGGGGTGGTGCGAGCAGCGGAAGTTGCGTGTGCCCCCAACGAATAAGCCATAACGAAGGAGATAAAAATGGCGGACGACACCTCTCTCAGTGATCCCGCATGTTATATCGACCAGTTTCCCCACGCGCTTCCACACCGAGCTGGGGCGACGCTGCGGCCGTGCGGGCACATGGCGTGTGATCCGCACACCATTACCTACTACGGCTCGGGTGAAGAGGGCGACGCGCGCGAGGGCGACTATTGCATGGTCTGCTATGAGCGTACCTTCCCCGGTATGTGCCCTGACAAGGTGCTGCGTGTCGCCGTACATGCGGTGTAGGAGGTCCGAGGGCCGCGATCAACCAGTGTAGGCGATGCGGTAGATGCGGCCGCCCTTGTCGTCGCTGACGTAGAGGGCGCCATCCGGGCCGACTGCGAGGCCGACCGGGCGCCCGCTCGCGGTGTCGCTGTTGACGAGCCAGCCCGTGGCGAAATCTCGCGCCGGACCCGCGACCTGTCCGTTCGGTGTAAGTGGGATGAAGACGACCTTATAGCCCGTTGGGACTGATCGGTTCCACGAGCCGTGGAACGCGACGAAGAGCCCGCGATAGGCCGCCGGAAACTGACTTGAGATCTGGAACGCGAGGCCAAGGGGCGCGGAGTGCGCCTGCATGTCGAGCAGCGGCTGGACGACACCAGTACAATCGCCGGGATGCCCAAGATCAGGGTCGACAATCGTTCCAGCCTGGCAGACGGGCCAGCCGTAGTTGCCCCCATCTTGCAGCGCGTAGATGGTCTCTGGCGGCGTGTTGTCGCCGAGGAGATCACGCCCGTTGTCGGTCAACCAGATCTGTTGGTTGAACGGGTTGATCGCCATGCCCACGGCGTTTCGCAACCCATGCGCATAGACGCGGCCGCCGGAGCCGTCGGGATGATAGACCATCACAACGGCGCGGTGCGGATCGGTTTCGACGCAGTTGTTGCAGGTCGAGCCGATGGAGACATAGAGATTGCCGTCGGGACCAAACAGCACGGTGCGGGTGACGTGGTTACCGCCGGTCGGCAGATTCGGCACAACGACCTGTACGTTCTTCGCTTTGAGATCGGAGTCGAGGGTCAGCCGACTGACCCGCGACGCCTCACCAACGTAGAGCGCGCCGTCGTGAAAGACGAGGCTGGTCGGGGAGTTCAGGCCGCTCGCCACGACCACCGGCTCTGCACTCGTGGCGCTACCGGGGTGCGGATAGGCGACGATGCGCCCGCTGCCACTGTCGGCGACGAAGAGCGCGCCCTGCGGGCCGAACGTGATGAAGCGCGGCGCGTTCAGGTCGGACACAACCACACTCGCGGTGAAGCCTGAGGGCAGGTGCAGGTTCGCGGTCGCCGCCGGGCCGTCCGGCACATGGGAGCCGAAGATGCGGTTGAGGGCGTTGGGATGCAAGTGCAACACCACACCAGCCGCGAGCGCCAGCACGACGACGATGGCCGCAACGGCTCCGAGAATGTGTGCAAGCTTGTTGCGGATTCGCTTCGTGCTGGTTGGATGGACAGTTCCCACGACCTGGCCTCTTCCTCTGCCTGAGATGGAACGCGAAGGAAATCTGCCGAGGCACGCCTGAACCGTCTAGCCAGAAACGTGCGTCGACGCGCTGTCCAGTATAACAGTAGCCCGAAGCAGGCGAACGAGATGTATCGTTCACACCGCTTCGGGCCACCGCTACATGCCAGCTCGCCGCTAGTGTTGCAGTCCACTCACGACGCGGGCGTACTTATCGGCCAGCGCCTGCGCCGAATCGCGCGAGGGCGACTCGGCGAGGACGTGGAAGAGCGGACGGTCGGCATCGGGCAGCACGAGCACCCACTCCTC
>CAYRVF010000142.1:0-12230 GCA_964427535.1 uncultured Ktedonobacterales bacterium | reverse complement strand
GTGGAACGCATCCTGCGAAGCTCTGCCGGGGGAGCATGCGGACAAGAAGCCCGTAACTCCCCCCGTATATGTGGGATGTGTCGTGACGTGGCCAAGGATGGGGATAGTTCGCCGTGCTCTTCAATTCGATCGAGTATGGTCTGTTCTTTCTGCTCGTGTTCGCCGTTCATTGGATACTTCCGCTGGGATGGCGGCGTCCGTTTCTGCTGCTCGCGAGCTACTACTTCTACGCCTCCGCCATTCCCCAATACATTGTGCTGATTTTGGGGCTGACGGCGTTCAACTACGCGATGGGCTTCGCCGTGCATCGCACGCGCGGCCGCCAGCGCAATCTCGCGCTCACGGTTGCGATCGCGGGCAATCTCGGTAGTCTCGCCTACTTCAAGTACACGGGACTGATCGTGCAGAGCGTGACGCCGTTGCTCGCGCGGCTGCCGCTGATGGGGCCGCTCTTTCACGATCCACTCGCGGTCAACATTCTATTGCCGCTGGGCATCTCCTTCTTCACCTTCGAGTTCATCCACTACAACGTCGAGGTGTTCAAGGGACTGCCGCCGATGCGGAGTCCTGTGGACTTCGCGCTCTTCGCGGCGTTCTTCCCAACACAGATCGCCGGACCGATCAAGCGCTTCCCCGACTTCGTGAAGCAACTTGAGCATCCGCTGCCACTGCGCGAGGTTGACTTCGACGGCGGCGTTGGGCTGATTCTGCGCGGGCTGATGAAGAAGGTGCTCGTCGCGGATGTGCTTGCGCCCGTGGTGGCGGAGGCGTTCAAGACGCCCGGTACGCTGGGTCCGGGCGCGGCGTGGTTCGCGGTGCTGGCGTTCGCGACGCAGATTTACTGCGACTTCTCGGGCTACACCGATATGGGCCGTGGCAGCGCGATGCTGCTGGGCTACAGCGTCCCCGAGAACTTCGAGAGTCCGTACCAGTCAACCAATCCGGCGGAGTTCTGGCACCGCTGGCATATGTCGCTCTCGTCGTGGCTGCGTGACTACCTCTACATCCCACTCGGCGGGTCACGACGGTCCGAACCGCTCGTGTACCGCAACCTGATGATCACGATGGCGCTCGGTGGTCTGTGGCACGGCGCGTCGTGGCACTTCATGGTCTGGGGCATCTACGAAGGGGTGCTGCTCTGTGGTCACCGGCTGTGGTCGCGCACGATGGGGCGCCGCGAGGGGTACAAGGCGGCGATGAGCCACCCGTTGCTCGCATTCTGGTCGCGCCCGCTGACGCTCATCCTCGTCTGCGTTGGCTGGGTCTTCTTCCGTGCCAACTCGCTGCCCGACGCCTTCGGCATGTTCGGCAGCATGCTCGCGTTCGGCCGGGCGCCGTTCGCCGGTCTGCCGCTGCGGCTGACCGAGACGCCCGTATTGCTCGTGCTGGGCGCGGGCGCCGTCGTGATCGGCGGGTGGATCTGGACCGTGTTCGGTTCCTACGCCAAGCGAGTTCCCGGCCTGGCGGCTCAGGCGTGGGATGCCGCCTGGATGCGTGGCGCCTATGCGGTGGCGGGCCGTCCCGCGCTGTTCAGCCTGGCGGTCATCATTCTCGTGCTCTGGCCGACGCATGCGGGGCAGCGATTCATCTACTTCCAATTCTGATCCCTCCGGTCCCGCCGGAGTCTGACTCTCGAAAGGACGTGTCATGGTTGAGCGAGGGGGCGGGCGATGCTAGACCAACAGACGCCGAAGACGATCGCCGACGACTACTCGCCGGCACGCGCGGCCGCGCCGCCCCGCACGCCCGAGCCCAGCGCTCCTCCCACTCCTCGTCGCGCAACACGCAGGACCTTTCGGCGGCGGTCGCGCGTACGCATCGTCGGCGTGCTGGTCGCCCTGGGCCTGGTGCTGGTCGCCAACCTCGCGGTGCAGGTGAACCGGCGCTACTGGGACGTGCAGAGCGACGGCTATCTCGGCCTGCGCCGTCTGCAACAATGTGAGGCGCTCGGTCATGCGCTCGACGTACTCTACCTGGGCTCCTCGCATACCATGTACGGCATCGACGCGCAGCGCATCGACAACCAGCTTCAGACACAGACCGGGGCGCGCACGCTTGGCTGCAACGTCGGCATGCTCGGCTCCACGTTCGAGCAAGACTACTACATGCTCAAACGCTACCTGGAGGACGGCAACACGCCTAAGGTCGTCGTCGAGACACTGTGGGAATGGAACCTCAACGTCAACGCGCAGCCTCGCGCTGATACGTCGGGTGAGCACGTGATGCAGGACTTCACCCTCGCCAACCTCGGCGATCTCTCGACGCTGCGGAGTCACTTCACGGGGCAAGACGGTTCACACAATCTGGGCACCTTCGTCGCCTCGAAGACAATTCCCTTGTATGGCGACCGGGCGGGTCTGCTGCATGCGCTCTGCGGCAAGAACACCGTTGGCCCCTGTGGCAAGAACATCGACCCGCTCGCGCCGGGCACGCAGAGCATCTATAGCGGAAGCGACAGTCGTGGATGGGTCGCCATACGCACCGCGGGCCTTTCTCAGATGTCTGCGAGCGAGCTGAAAGCCGCCGCCACCGGGCGCTGGGGGTATTTCGGCCAGCAGCTCAACAACTTTACCATCGGTGGGCAGCAGCCCGGTTATCTCGCGCGGCTCGTGTCACTCGCGCAGGCGCATGGCGTGAAGCTCGAGTTTGTGCTGACTCCGCTGCACCCCAGCTACTATCAGTTCTTTTCGGGGCCGAACGCGTGGCCGCAGGTGGTAGCCTATTGGCGGCAGTTCGCAGCGGCCCACGACGTGCCGCTTTACGACGACAGCCACGCGTCCGGCTACACCGCCGCCGACTTTGCCGACCCCCAGCACCTGACCGCCTCGGGAGCGGCGAAGTTCTCCGGTCTGCTGGCCGCGCAGGTGGTCGGTCCCGCGCTCGCGGCGTCACCCGTGCGGACAGGACCCTAATACACGACAAAAGTGCCGGACATCCCTGTATGGGACGTTCCGGCACCTTCAGCGCATCGCGGAGGCTCACCAGCTCGGGAGCGACCAGCGACTAGGCCTTCTGTGCGACGATCTGGAGCCACACGCGCGGCACGTCGGTAAGCTGCAGCTCCTCGAATGCCTGGGCAGCGCCGTATTCCAGCGCGTCGGCGCCGAGGGGAATCGGCACACCGGGCAGTGCGCCGTCGATGAAGAGCCAGTACCGCCCGATATCCTGCCACGCCTGCAGCGGCATCAGCGCCACCTCTTCGTCGTCGATCAGCACGTTCAGGCCGTGGCGAGCGAGCAACGCGGTGTATTCGGAGGGGGAGAGCCAGCGCATGGCCATCGTCTTCTCGCTGCGTGAAGGCCGCACATCGGGATGATTCTTGCGCAGCCAGCCGAGCGCGCGGCGTGTCCAGAGGTGATAGAAGCGCTCGGTGCCAGCGGCATAGGCGCCGTCGTAGAACGAGCTGTTGCAGGCGAAGAACCCGCGCGGGCCAAGCGCGCGCGCGACATCCTCGATGGCGGCATCCTTATTGTCGATGAGGTGGATGGCGTTGCAGAAGAAGACGGCGTCGACGTTCGGAGCGACGCGCGCCAGATCGCTGGAGTCGCCCTGAACGAACTCCACCGAGCGGCCGCGCAGACGCTCACGCGCGACGTCGATCGCCTCATAGGAGGGTTCGACGGCGATCACGGTGCCCCGCCGCCCGCGCGCATCGAGCGCATCAAGAATCAGCTCGCTGATCGCGCCGGTGCCAGCCGCGAGATCGACGATGCGCACCTCCGCGCCCGCTGGCCGGTCGGCATCCAGGCGATCGATGGCATGTCGCACGAGTGACGTGTTCACGATGTTGTAGAACTGATGCCGCGCGAACGGATCAAAGGTGTACGCGCCAGCGATTGTCGGGGTCTCTGCCACCGGTGTACCTCCAGTATACTGAGTGCGCGTCCGTGCGCTGATGCACGAAGAACGGCTCATACAGACGAGCGCGTACGAAGATCAGGCACGGAGTGCGGTTGCGCTCGGAGCACCGCGTACGGGGTTAGAGGCGGATACGCCGTCAAATGTTTCATGGATTTTCGCGAGAAGGGGGCGTATTTGACACATTCCCACCAACTCCGTCAATGACAAGACGCCGTATAATGCCTGACAGACTGACATGGCATCGCTGCACCCGAGACGAGAGGTCTGCAACAGGCCTGCCTGGCAAACGTATACCGGGTGGCGCATGGAGTGTGCCAATGTCGCGGCGGTGCGCCAGGCGACAGCCAGACGCAGAAGCGACCAGAGAATGGGAAAGTGACACTATGGAGCAACAGGCAGAGGCACAGGCGCTCGTCGCCCAGGGAGATGCGCTGCTCAAAGACGGCGAGGTCGCCCAGGCCGCGGCGCAGTATGCCAGAGCCGTCCAGATAAATCCGGCTGAGGTTGGCGGGCATCTAGGTCTCGCCGAGGCGAACCTGGCGCTCGGAGAATACAGCATCGTCTACGTCGCCGCGCGGCAGGTGCAGCAACTTGCCCCCAACAGCGCCGCGGCGTACCTGGCAGGCGCGATCCTCGCGGTGGTAGACCGGCGCTACGACATCGCGCTGAATGACCTGCAACGATCAATCGACATCGACCCGACGAATGGCTACGCACACGCACTGCGAGGCTACTGCCTGAGACAGCTCGGCCAGAACTACGACGCCTCGCTCGCCGAAGCACGCGCCGCGCGAGTCTGGGGCACACGCAACTTCGAGCATCTCTTCCCGCCGGTCGCGGCAGCGCAGCCACATCCCCAGGTCGCGGTGGCCCCGCCGGTGACACGGGCACGCACCTCCGAGACGGCGGCGGCACCGAACAAGTGGGAGGGCGGCGGCCCGAGCGCCCCGCCCGCGCCACGGCCGTGGGACCAGCGCTCGAACGTGGAGCGCCAGTGGGTGCGCGCGCGCTTCCTGACGCGCGGCGTGCCGATCGTGACCTACACGCTAATCATCGTCAACGTCATGATCTACCTGGCGACGGGGCTGGCGGGCGGCAACCTGTTCAGTCCTGGAAACAATATTCTTTGGCAGCTCGGCATCGAACAAGGCAACCTGATCTTCTCCGACCCGCTGCAGGCCTACCGGCTGCTGACCGCGATGTTTCTGCACGCGAGCATCGTTCACGTTGGCCTGAATATGCTCTCGCTGTACTTCGTCGGCGTCATCACCGAGCGAATCTACGGGCATGGTCGGTTCGCCGCGATCTACTTTATCTCGGGGATTCTTGCGGGATTGGCGAATGCCATCATCGTGCCGAGTGTGCCCGCTCTCGGCGCGTCGGGGGCAATCTTCGGCATCTTCGGCGCATTCGGCGCGTTCGCCATCCTGCAGCGGCGCTCGCTCGGCCCGGCGGGCGGCGCGGTCATCGGCCAGTGGCTGTTCTGGCTCGTCATCAACCTGGTGATTTCGGTCTCGGACCCGCAGATCGCGCTCTACGACCACCTCGGCGGACTCATCGTGGGGTTCATCCTCGGCGTGATCGCCATGCAGTCGATGCGGCCTCGTGGAGTGCGCAGGGTCTAGTCCCCGATTCGCTTCCTGTGAGCGAGAAGCGGTAGTTAGCCCCCTCCCCCATCCAGGGAAGGGGGCTACATTCTGCCCTACCGCACCTCGCCAAGCAGCAGGGGGATCTGCTCCGGCGCATACTCGGTGAGCGTGTAGGCGCCGAGGAGGGCGTCGCGCACGACATCGGCGTCCTCCTGCGTGCGGGCGTGAATGTCGAGCAGCGGCTGGCCGTGTTCTACCCAGTCGCCGATCTTCGCCCGCAGGACGATGCCGACCGCCGGATCGATAGCGTCGCCTTTACGCATGCGGCCGGCGCCCAGTCGCACCGACGCCAGCCCGATGTTCTCGGCGTGGATGCCCGCGATATAGCCGCTTGCCCGCGTGAGCAACGGCTCTCGCACCGGAGCCCGGGGCAGCAGTGCGGTATCCTCGATCTGCGCAACCTCGCCCCCCTGCGCCGCGATGACTTCGACCAGCTTCGCGAACGCGGACCCACCGGCGAGCGCGCGCTCGGCACGGGTGAGTCCTTCGGCCTCAGATGCCGCAAGGCCAGAGAGCGCCAGCAGCGCGGCCGCCTCGTGCAGACACAGCTCGCGCACGTCAGCCGGACCACCCCCACGCAGCACGTCGATTGCCTCGGCGACTTCCAGCGCGTTGCCCACGGCGTTGCCAAGCGGCTGCTCCATCGAGGTGAGCGCCGCCACGGTGCGTACGCCCGCATCTTCGCCGATATGCACCATCGTCGCGGCGAGGCGCCGGGCGTCCGGCTCCGTCTTCATGAATGCTCCCGCGCCGACCTTTACGTCGAGCAGCAGATGCGAAGGTCCGACGGCCAGCTTCTTCGACATGATGCTCGCCGCGATGAGGGGGATGCTGTCGACGGTGGCCGTCACATCGCGCAGCGCGTACATCTTGCCGTCGGCGGGCGCCAGCTCGCTCGACTGCGCCGAGAGCGCGAGACCGTGCTCTCGCAGCAGCTCTAGAAACTCCGCGCGCCCAAGCGTCGCGCGAAATCCGCTGATGGACTCTAGCTTGTCAACTGTGCCGCCGGTATGCCCAAGGCCGCGCCCGGTCATCTTGGCGACGGGCAGCCCGCATGCGGCGACGAGCGGCGCGACGATGAGGGTCGCCTTGTCACCCACGCCGCCGGTGCTGTGCTTGTCGGCGACGGGCGAGATCGCGTCGCGCACCCGAAGCTGCTCGCCGGAGCGGGTCATCGCGTCGGTCAGGGCGTCCGTCTCGCCGCGGGTCATGTCACGCCAGACGACTGCCATCAGAAAGGCGGCCATCTGGTAGTCATGTACATCCCCGGCGGTGTATGCCCGTACGAGCCACTCCACCTCATCCACGGAGAGCTCACCACCATCGCGCTTCCGGCGAATTAGCTCGACGATGTTCATTCGGCCGCGCTCCTCTGCACGGCGCCACACCGGCTGCAGCGCTGCGCCGCGCCGCGTGCCAGCTCATCCACGCCGCCATCCTGCCGCACCACAATCGCCCCCACGTCACGCCAGCGGTGTCCGCTTTTGGCGCACTTCTTGGCACCGAGCGAGTCCAGCCCGGCGTCGGCCACCTCCCCAAGCAACCGTCCCCAAAACGGCAGGTCACGCAGCCCCATTCGATGCTCCTCTCGCCACCAGCTCCTGCAGTCGTCTAGCGAGCATCCGCCGTCGCCAGACGCTACTCGTGTACCTGCTCACGCATCCAGGGAGTCGTCTCAGGCAGATGCGCGCGCACTGCCTCGCGGAAATCGTCGAAGCGCGGAATATCGTCGCGGTAGACGACGTAGGCGCGGTGCAGGCCACGCTCGCCGACGCGCTTGTAGACGGTGACGCTGACCGAGGTGCCGTTCTTGAAGAACTCTTCCTTGATCTTAGCGACATTCGCCCACGAGATTACGACGGGCTGGCCGCCACGGTCGGCGCGGCTGATGCCCTCGCCGTCGAGTGCCAGCGTGAAGGGGGTCGGCGCGACGACGCGCAGGTAGCCGACGAAACCGCCGATGAAGATGATGCCGATGAGGGTGCTCACCAGGGCAGGCGCGCCTTCGCTCAGGGCGATCCAGAAGAAGAGCACACTCGCCAGCGCGACGCCGATGCCGGTGAGCCAGCGCTTGCGCACGCTCACACCGGGACTCACCCACTCGCGTGCCTGCTCGGACGGCGTCATGCTCCCCGGCACGGGGGCCGAGGACTCCGACACGGAGGCGCTCTCGCGGGACTCTATACTATGCTCCATACGTGTGGTCTCTCACCGGGGTGCGGGCGACGGGTACTGGGTCCAGAGCTGCCCAGGCATCCCGCCGCCGGAAGGGTTGACTCGGGTATTGTAGCAGCAGGCATGGTTCACAGCAAATACAGACGACCGATATCGCTGGCACGATGCCGTGCTGCTCGCCTTACCGTGGCCCACGCGGGCAGGCTTCAAAGCGGTACGCCTTCAGCCATGGCTTCGGCCACCTGTGACGGTCGCCCATCTGGGCGAATTGAGAATGACAGGCATGACATCTGTCCCTGTGTAGCCAGTGGTCGCCAGGCTGGCAGTGATCAAGATGTTGTTATGTCACACGCAATGCAACCCACATGTTGTTATGTCGTATAGATTAATGTGACGATCTGGTACTTTTCGGTGTGGTTGAGCGTACTAACTGGCATCATGACTGCAATTGAAGCGTGGTATATAATCTGCGTAACAACTGGCAGGGCCGCGCGACTCGCGAAGCCGGTATGCCAGTAAGCTGAAGTTGTGACTGTGGCTCATACGCCTGCCCTGCCTCGTCAGAACCGCTGGTGAGGAGGGCATCGGGGGTACCGGGAATGCGCGAGGCGCGTCTGTGACATGCGGGCGCGATCGGACGTCATCGCACGGACGTGCGGCGATGGAAGCGCAAACTGGTACCCTTTTGTCTTGGCTGACCCGCGTTGATACGGGGGCCAAAACGTTCTAAGGAGGATATGGCTGTGGGGCTTCTTGATCGGCTGGTTCCCGGTGGAGGCCGCGATAAGGTAATCGACGGCCGCCATCCGTATGGGAACCATGCGGGCGCGAACGAGAGCATGCCAAAGCCAGACATTTTGCCGCTGCCCGAAGGAGAGGAACGCAACAAGCCGAACTGTCGGTGTAATGTGCTCGTCTCTCTGACTGGCACCGATCTGGATACGGAAATCGTGACACTGGCGTGCAACATCGCACGGCAGAAGAAGGTCGAAGTCTACGCCGTCTTCGGCATCGAGGTGCCGCGCACGCTCGCGGTGGATGCCGAGATGCCCGAGGAGAGCCGGCTCGCTGGCGAGGCACTCGACCGCGCGACGGCGCTGGCCGAGCAGTTGCACGTTCACCTCGAGTCCGAGATTATTCAGTCGCGCCACTTTGGGCAGAGTCTGGTGGATGAAGGCGAGGCGCATGCGTGCGCGCTGATTATACTGGGTGTGCCTTATCACGTCGGTCGCAACGGGCACTTTGATCTCGGTGAGACGGCCGATTTTGTCTTGAAGAACGCACCGTGCCGTGTCTGGCTCGTGCGCGGCCAGCCTTCACCGCAGGCCGAGCAGAACGCGCAGAGCACGCCCGAGCGCCAGCACGCGTTGGTGTAACACTCAAATAGTTCGATTCCTCCGGATGGCCTGGATTCACCGCTCCCAGGCTGAGTCGGAGTCTGGCGCCTCCACCCTCGATTGGGGCGGAGGCGCTTTGCGCTTTCCCCCGTATGTGCCGCTTCGTTAGGGGCACGGCACGCCTCATCGGCGCCAGTCGAACAGACTCGTCGTCTCCAGTCGCCGACACTACGCGTCGCCGAGACCTTCGAGCTCGTGCTTGGGGTCGCGCAGCAGCAGCGACGTCACCGCCTCGCGCACCTCGCGTCCCTCGAAGAGCACTTGGGCGATCTGCTCCGTGATCGGCATTTCCACGCCGAGGTCGCTCGCCAGTTGCAGTGCGGCCCGCGTCGTCGAGACGCCTTCCGCGACCGTCTTGCGCTCCGCCAGCACCTCCTCCAGCGAACGGCCCTTCGCGAGCTCCAGCCCGAGCGTGCGGTTGCGGCTGAGGGAGCTCGAACACGTCGCGATCAGGTCGCCCAGGCCAGCCAGCCCGGCGAGCGTGAGCGGGTTCGCGCCCGCCACCAGTGCCAGCCGCGAGATCTCCGCCAGCGCGCGCGTCATGAAGGCCGCTTTGGCATTCTCCCCATAGCCCAGCCCGTCGCTGATACCGATGCCCAACGCGACGATGTTCTTGAGCGCGCCGCCCAGCTCGACACCGGCGACGTCGTCACTCGTGTAGATGCGAAAACGCGGCGTGCTGAGGGACGCCCTGGCACGTTCGGCCGCGGAGAGAGACGCCGAGGCGACGACCGCCGCTCCGGGCAGGCCACGGGCGAGCTCAAGCGCCAGGTTCGGCCCGCTGAGCGTCGCAATCTCCGTCCCCTCGGGAAGCTCCTGGGCGAGCACCTGCGACATGCGCAGATGCGTGCCTAGCTCCAGCCCCTTGCTCGCGCTCACCACGAGCGTACCCGGACGCAGCAACGGCGCAAGCAGACGCGCGTGCTCACGGACCCGCTGCGACGGCGTGACCAGCACCAGCAGATCGCGGTCGCGCACCGTCGCCGCGAGGTCGCCGCTGACACGCAGATTCGGCGGAAAGAGAAACCCCGGCAGGAAGTCGCTGTTGACGCGATCGCGCTCCATCTGAGCGGCGCGCTCGGGGTGGTGGTCCCACAGCACGACCTCGGCGGCGGGAATCCCCTTGAGCTCGGGCAACGCGTGTACCTGCCGCTGGTACTCACGAGCCCGCTGAAGCGCGATCATGCGGGCGAGCGTCGTTCCCCATGCGCCAGTGCCCAGGATTGCCAAACCCGACATGCCGATTCCTCCGCTTCTGCGCTCGCCGGCTCAACCATGCGCCGTGACCCTCGCTCGTCATTTTCTCCGCTGCGAACGGCTGACGCAAGTCGGAGGTGCCACCCGCGAACCATGCACGACCAGCAGAGATGCGTGTGGGGATGTGGCCAGGCGGGGAGCGGCGTGCTATCCTCTGGAGGAAGAACCACCCGAATCCGAGGGAACGATGTGATCGAGCAGTCCGCACAGCACTGTGACTACCTCCAGTTCGAGAACCTTAGCCGCGTACACGAGGTCGCGCACGCGGTCTTCACGCGGCGCGGCGGCTTCAGCGCGCCGCCATATCGCGGACTGAACGTCGCGTTTGCCACCGGCGATGACCCGGCCACGGTTCGCCGTAACGGTGCTGCCGTGCGCTCCGCGCTCTCCCTCCCCACGGTGAGCGCTCGTACCGTTCACGGCGACAGCGTGACCTTCATCACGCGGGCAGACGTGGACGCCGCCCGACAAGCGGCTGCCGAGCAGGAAACTTCCTGGACGTCAGTGCTCGCCGAGCGTGTGCGGCAGGTGCGCGCCGACGCGATGATCACCGACGTGCCAGGCATAGCGCTTTTCTGGGGCTACGGCGACTGCACGCCGATTCTCCTCTTCGATCCACATCACCACGCCGTCGCGCTCGTGCATGCGGGCTGGCGTGGCACCGCGAAGACAGTGGTAGTGAAGGCGGTCGTGGCCATGCGCGACCACTTCGGCACGCGCGCCAATGAGGTGCTGGTCGGCATCGGCCCTGCCATCGGCGCGTGCTGCTACGAGGCGCGGCAGGAAATCCTCGACGCCTTCGCCACTGAGCCGTTCGCACGTGAGACGGTCGCCTTCGAGGAGCATCCGGCATCCGATGGCGGAGGATCGCGCCTGATGCTGGACGTCGCGCGGTCGAACGTCCGGCAACTGCTCGCAACGGGCGTTCGCCAGGCAAACATTGAGGAATCCGGCTACTGCACGGGCTGCCACACGGACCTCTTCTACTCGCACCGGCGAGAGGGTGAGCCGAGTGGCCGCTTTGGCGTCGCGATTGGGCTACGAGGGAACGCATGAACGGAATCGATACCCTCCAGATGGGCGAGGCCTACGAGCGCATGGCGGAGCGGATTGCCACCGTCAGCGCACGCATTCGCGCGGCCGCCGAGCGGGCCGGACGTCCCGCCGATGCCGTCACGCTGGTCGCGGTCTCGAAGACGGTACCCGCCGAGACGGTGCGGCTGGCGTACGCCGCAGGCTTACGCGTCTTCGGCGAGAACCGCGTACAGGAGGCGCGCGACAAGATCACCGCGCTCGCCGATCTGGACATCCGTTGGGAGCTGATCGGGCACCTGCAATCCAACAAGGCGGGGCGCGCGGCCGAGCTGTTCTCGCGGGTGCAGAGCGTGGATAGCGTCGCACTCGCCCAGGCGCTCAACACGCGCGCCGCCGCATCCGGGCACACGCTGCCTATCCTGCTCGAAGTCAACGTGGCGGGGGAAGCGAGCAAGAGCGGTTTCACCCTCGAAGCGGTCGAAGCGGCAGCTCGCGAGATCGCGACTCTGGAGCATCTCCGGCCAGACGGGTTGATGACGGTCGCCCCGCTCGTGGAGCACGCGCAGGACGTGCGCCCGGTGTTTCGCCGCCTGCGCGAGCTTGCCGAGTGGCTGCGCGATGCCGTCCCGGTCGGCGGCGATGGCGGCTGGCACGAGCTCTCGATGGGCATGTCGGATGATTTCGAGGTGGCGATCGCCGAGGGCGCCACGCTGGTGCGAATCGGGCGCGCGTTGTTCGGCGAGCGGCCACGCCCGTAGACCGAGCAGCGCGGCACGGCGAGGCAAGACGGGTGCAGTGGAGTAGAGAGGCGGGCACAGAGAGCATGCGAACGGCCGATCTCGTTCTCAGCCGGCGA
>CAYRVF010000141.1:0-12329 GCA_964427535.1 uncultured Ktedonobacterales bacterium | reverse complement strand
TCGGGGCAGGCCGCCAGCGCGTTGTCGAGCATATCAATGGCCGCGCCGAACTGCTTCCACAACAAGGTACGCCATAGGCTGTCCATGTGCGCTCCCCCTCCAACTACGGGCGATCCGACCGTCGCAACACCGCGTTCAGAAACGCGAGTGTTCGCTCCCACGCCAGGGCTGCGGCTTCGGCGTTGTAGGCATCAGGACGATTGGCCTCGAAGAACCAGTGTGTGGTCGCCGGATAGGTGTAGAAGATGGCCGGCCTCCCCGCTGCCCGGAGCACCTGCTCCATCTGTGTGACCGACTCGGCTGGCTCGAAAGGATCGTCTTCCGCGAAGTGGCAGAGGTATGAGGCCCGCGCGCGGCCAAAATCTGGCCCAGGGTAGGTGCCATAAAAGGTCACGACCGCGGCGATGTCCTCTGCCAGGGTGACGGAGGCATCGAGCGCGTAGGCGGCACCCAGTGAGAAGCCGATGACGGCCAGCTTGCCGTTACCGTTCGCCCGGCTCTCCGACGCGTGCTGGCGCAGGAAGCGCACCGCCCCTGCGATGTCGCAGTCCGCCCGGTCCGACTCCCCCTGCAGTGCCGTGGCCAACGCTTCCGCCTCCTCGACTGACGCGGTCGTCTTGCCGCGATAGAGGTCGGGAGCGAGGGCCACAAAGCCCACCTCCGCGAGCCGGTCGCAGACCTGCCGGAACGGCTCTGTCAGCCCCCACCACGCATGCAGCACGATCACCCCCGGCGCCCCTGGCTCCGTCGAGTTGTCCGGCGTCGACAGATAGCCCCGGGCGGGCGTTCCTACGGTATCGAACTCGATCATCCGTCCAGTCATTCAGTCCTCCTGTGTCCTGTCGTATTGAGCACACTGCTACTCAGGCCATTGCCCGTACTCTTTCTCGCACTCATCGGAAGGAGCGGAAACATGTGACCACATAGTCCGCATGGTGAAGAACGTCCGAGACCGACGGCTGCCGGACGATGCCTGGTCGCTGCATCAGTCAGGTTGATTATGGAGTGCAATAGAGCACAATGTCACTATGATGAAAATACGGGAGCTGATCGGGGACGAGCACATCGAGGCCCCTATCTGTGACCGGCATCATCGCACTCGTGCGGAAGTCGAAGAGGTGCGCTTTGGTGACCCCGCCCAACTCTTCACCGATGAGTCGAATGCCATGCGTATACGAGTTATTGGTCCTCGACTCGATGGTCGGCTCCTGGTGATCATACTTGGTCCTGAAGGCGAAGATAGATTTTACGTGGTTACCGCGAGACCACCGAAGCGGCAGGAGCTCCGCCTATACAGCACATGGAAGGCGAGGCAATCGCAAGAGTGAGCATCTCAAATACCCGACACAAGGACATGGAGCAATCCCGTCATTCAGCAGCTATGAAGAGGAGGCTGAGTGGTGGGATGCGCACGACACCGGCGCTGACGAGATTCAGGCCGAGCTTCATCCCGTAAAGGTGCGCTTCGCGAAAAATCTATCCGAAGCCTTCAAAGTGCGTTTCGACCAAGAGACCGTGCGCAAGCTCCGCGAGCGGGCGCAGGCAACCGGTGTTGGTCCAACAACACTGATTCGGAGGATGGTGTTGGAGCAGCTCAAGAAAGACGACGAGCGCTCGGCTTCGTAAGCGTGCTGTGGAACCTACCCCCAATCCCGTTGAGAGAATGGGCAGTCAGGCGGGCGGACAGGCTCTCGACGAACACTTCTTGCAGCGCGGGGTGTTAGCGGGCGGCGACGGCGGCCCGCATCTCAGCGGGGCGTGGCTGGCGGGCGCGGCGGCGGGTTGGTGGGCGCTGCTTGCGCAGGCGGGATGGCAGAATGCCCATTTCCTCACGATACTTGGCAATGGTGCGACGGGCGACGTCGAAGCCGCGATTTTGCAGAATTTGCGTCAATTGCTCATCACTGTAGGGTTTGCGGGCGTTCTCCTGTCCGATCAGTTCCCTGAGCGTCTTCTTCACCGGCAGTGACGAGTCGAAGAAGTCGTCAAACGGGACTGTGTGGCCGTTGGGCAGCAGCACATACTTGCCATCGGTCGCGCGGCTGACCGTGGACTCATGCACCCCGATACACCGGGCGACATCCGCGCGTGTGAGCGGCTTCAGCGCACTCTGACCATGCAGCAGATACTCGCGCTGCAGGTCCATCAGGGCATCGGCCACGCGCTGCATCGTCTCCCACCGCTGCTTGAGCGCGGAGATGAACGACTGCGCTGACTCTACGTAGGCGCGTACGTGGACGCGCTCGTCGTCCGAGCAGCCCGACCCAGCGAGGTTCTTCCGTAGCCAGAGGTAGTCTTCACTCACGCGGACGACATAGCGCTGCCGCTCGACCACTTCGGCCGTGAAGCCACCGTCGCGCCCGCGAATGATGACGTCTGGGCGGACCGGCGCGGCTGCGAGCGCCAACGTGCCCCCTTCGCCGTCGAAGCCGTGTGCCGGATAGGGATTCAGCCGGGAGCGGATGAACGCCCACTCCGCCTCGATCTTCTTCGGCATGACACCGACCGCGTGCGCGATCTCGCGGAAGTGGCGGAAGGCCAGGTCTTTAAGGAACTCGCGCACCAGTCGCTCGGCGAGCGGATGCGGCTCACCAGCCTCGGCCAGCCGCCGCAGTTGGATCAACAGGCACTCGCGCGCGCCGCGCGCGCCGATCCCCACCGGGTCCAGACCTTGCAGACATGCCAGCACGCGTTCGACTCGCGCCGCGTCGACATGCAGCACGTCCGCCGCGTCCTCGACAATGGTCGCTGGCAAGAAGCCGTGTGAATCCAGGCACTCAACCAGATACTCCGCGATGTCGACGTCGTCGCCGCTCACCTGGCAACGCAGCGCCTGCAGCACGCTCTCGCCACGTGGCACGCCCGCGGGGACGCGCATCATCGGGTCGTCGCTGTCGTCTTCCCACGCGCTCGAGCCAGCGCCGTAGCCACCATCCATCGCGACGCCCGCCGAAGCGTGTTCGCCTGGAACAGACGGCATCGAGCCGCATCCGGGGCAGGGGAGGCCGGGACCCGCGAGCACGCTGTTGCAGCGCAGGCAGCACGACTGCGTGGCCGCCTCGAAGGCCGGATTCTCGGCCTCCTCGCGCGCGATCGCCGCCTCGAGATCCTGGCTGGAGAGCTGCAACAGCCGCACCGCCGCGATCTGCCGATAGGTAATCATCGTCGACTGCTGCGGCGCGAGCAGCGAATCCAGGCGCATGTCCATCAGCTCCACCTCAACCTCCCCCAGATGTGCCTTTGCGTCGTCTCGCGGCTCTGGCGCCGCCAATCTCTCGTCGCCATGCGCCCCACGAACCGCGCCGGATCGACTGAGATGCTGGTCGTACATTCTCATATACTATCGTATGTTTGCCCTACACAGAGTACGACGAGCGGGAGGAACGCGTGGTTACAGCCGCGCCCGCGAACTGCCAGATTGGTACACAGTTCGGCATCCGCAAATGCAGCAGTCAGGCCAAAGCTTGGAGAAATCGCCAGAGTCCGGCGACGAAAGCTCTACCAGCGGCGATGCGGTACAATGGCGTAGATACTGGGACGGGAACATAGGAGGTCCGCATGTCGGCGTCTCTAGTCGTCGTCATCGGATTGACGACGGTGATCTTTTTCTCGACCGTGCTCATCGTCGCCGCTTTGTTCATGCGGAACCGATGGGACAAGCTGGCCGAGTACTACACACGCACACGGCAACCTGAGCCGCGACGCAAAGACTGGTGGGAGCGCCACTGAGCCCGCCTCGCGTCTACACGTCCCCCACGCCCAGACGCGTCTGCAGGTCGAGGATGGTGCGCGGGCGTTCCGGCCAAGTCTCGCCGCGCAGCCAGCGTCGCGCGAGTCGTCCGCGCTCGCTCTGTTTGCGACTGATGTCTACCAGCGTTGAGAGCGGGGGCAGCGCGGCTCTCTTTGCTGGGGGCACGTCCTGCCAGATTTCATGCTCCCAGGCGATACGCAGCGCGTAGGCATCGGGTCGACGGGGCTGGAGCGGCGTATACGCGCCCGTCTCACGAATCAGCGCCGCACCCTCTGGCGGCACCAGTCCGCGCAAATCGGCATCGCTAGTATGTCCCGCTGCCGCGAGCTCGCGCGCTTCGGTCGACGAATCGCCGGTGTATCTCTCTGGCACTGAAATAAAGCGCACATGTCGCGCGTAGGAGCGGTTCTCCGGCGCGGCGAGGAGCTCACGCAGCGCGTCCTCCCCGGCTCCAGCGCGCGGCGCGACCAGCACCGAGGCCAGCGAGAAGAGTTCGTCGAGCGCGGCGGTGCGGTCGTCGTAGTAGCGCGGATCGAAAATCTGCACAATCTTGTCGTAGCCTGTCAGAATGAACAGCTCCACATCCGGTGCGAGCAGTTCCCGTGTCGCGCGGGCCTCATCCACGTACAGGCCATGGTTGAGCAGCGCCAGCGCGTAGCCGGGCTGCGAGCGGACGTGTGGCGCGAGCTGCGCGAGGCGGTCTGGCAGCGAGGCACGCTCGACGCGCTCTTTGTCGATGGTGACCGAGGCCATGGCCCATACGACGAGATCGAGCCGGGCCACCGTCCGGGCAGAGTCGGCCAGCGCGAGATGCGCTAGCGTCAGCGGGTTGAAAGATCCCGGGAATAGACCCACGCGACGTGCAGCGCGAAGTCTCTCCGCGCCAGCCACCGGCACCGCGAGCGGCGAAAGGCGTGGGTCAGCCCGGGCGACCAGATCGAGCAGGTCGCCGATTGCCGCCGGGCTGTCGAGCTCACGGTGAGCGGCCTCATACCGCTGCTGCCAGATCGCGTCAGCTGCCGCACTCGTGTCGTCGCGCTTCCTCCGCGTCATCGATGTGCTCCTGGGCGGTATCGGGGTGTCTCGGGTGGCGCTTCGCCACTCCACTGTAGAATATAGCCGGGCGAAAGACGTGCGGGGCGAGTGGAGAGGAGAGCGGGCATGCAGCGGAGCGGAGCGGTCGGCGCCATTCTGCTGGCAGCGGGGGGCTCGTCGCGCATGGGCCGGCACAAGCTGCTGCTGCCGCTTGGCGAGAGGCCCATCGTCGCCCATGTGGCCCAGGCCGCCGTCGATGCGCATCTCTCGCCGCTGGTCGTCGTGCTCGGCCGCGACGCCTCTACCGTGAGCGACGTCCTCTCGGGCCTCCCACATGTGGAAGCGCTCAATCCCGACTACGAAAAAGGTATGGCGGGCTCGCTACGTATCGGCATGGACCGTCTGCGAGCCATCCCGGAGAGCGATTATCTGATTGGCGCGATGGTGCTGCTTGGCGACCAGCCGCTGTTGACCGGCACCATGCTCTCGACCCTCGCCGATGCCGCCCGGCAGCGGCCCAGCTCAATCGTCGCCGCATCCTACGCGGGTCAGCGTGGCAATCCGGTCTACTTCCCGCGTCATCTCTGGGATGAGTTCGCCGGACTGACGGGTGATGAGGGCGCGCGCTCGATACTCGCCCGTCACGCCGACGGGCTCGTTACGGTTGCGCTAGCGCCGACCGAAGCGGCGCTCGACGTGGACGCACCAGACGACTACGCGCGCGTGCTGGTGTATTGGCAGGCAAACAGAACCTAACCCCACGACCCCTTCCCTTCAAGGGACGCGGTCGTGATGCAAGGAATTGCGCCGAAGGGCGATGGGGGGATGCGTGTGAAGTGGCGGTCCCCTCCCCCTGACCCCCTCCCCGGGTTGACGCCGAGAGAAGGGGAACTGCGCGCGCTTAGCGCCGCGTATCTCTGGCTCCTGTCTCCTAGCGTTAGCTGGGGGAGACGTCGGGAGAGGGGGACTGCGCCGCCTTCCAGCGCTCGAGCACCGGGTCGTTTTCGTCGGGGACGTAGCTGCGGATGAGACGCACGGTCTCAGTCACGAGCGTGTAGGCGCCTAGCCCGGCGGGCAGCACGGCGGTCTCGCCGATGCCCAGACGCAGTCCGCCTTGTGCCGAGCGCACCTCACATGCGCCCTCCAGCACCGTCATGATTTCGCAACTCGTGCGGCGCGCCTCGAAGTCCGCGTCGCTACTACAGTGGAGCTCTTCGACGACGAAATAGGGGCAGGCGACTAACGCCCGGCACGTGCGGGTCTCGGCGTCTTCCAGCGTCACGGGACGCACGCGATCGTTCTCGATGCGCTCGTAGCGCAGCACGTCCAGCCCGCGCTCGACGTGGAGCTCGCGCGGCTGCCCGTTCGATTGGAGGCGTCCGTAGTCGTAGAGACGATAGGTGATGTCGGAGTATTCTTGCAGCTCATACAGCACAACGCCCGCGCCGATGGCATGCACCGTCCCTGCGGGAACGAAGACGACGTCGCCCGCATGCACGTCGAACGTGTGCAGCAGGTCTTCGAGCCGCGTCTCGGCGATCGCCTGACGCACCTCGTCCGGCGATGCCGCGCGCTTCAGACCGTAGACGAGCGTCGCGCCCGGCTCGGTGCGCAGGATGTACCACATCTCCGTCTTGCCAAGCTTGCCGCTCTCGTGCTCGCTAGCGTAGGCATCCTCCGGATGCACCTGCACAGAGAGTTGGGCATTGGCATCGAGGAACTTCGCCAGCAGTGGGAAACGGCGCCCATAGATCGACTCGGCGCGCAGACCGATCAGACGCGGACCATAGTGATCGACCAGGGCGCCCAGCGTGTGCCCGGCATAGGGGGCGTTCGTGGCGAGCGCGTCGAGGGCTGTCTCCCACGATTCGCCGACAGCCACGCCGGCTGGGATGGCCTTGCCCGCGACCTCGGCGAGGTGGCTGCCGCCCCAGATAGTCTCATGCAGGCTGCCTTGCAGTTGAATGGGTCCTGGCGTCTCCGGAAGCCACACCCGCGACGTCTCTTCCTCCACGTGCGTCTACCCCTGTATCTCGGTCTACTGATGTGATCCTGGCGTGCCATCAGGCAGGGCGCGAAGTTGCCTGCTGAAGCGCGTACAACAAACCGCGCCACGAGATAGTATCTCATGGCGCGGCAACCCTGACATATTATGTCATGTGTCGACGTAGACCGAGCATCTGCCCGCGGATACGCCTAGCGCACCTTATTGAGCAGCTCGATCGTGCGAATGACCTTGTCGCGGGTATCGATTGATGTTTCATCGGTCAGCGTTTCGGATACCTGGCATTTGAGCACTTCCATCGCGACGCGGTCCATCGCAGCGCGGGCGGCCAAGATCTGCGCCACCACCTGCTCGCACGGCTTCCCATCCGCCAGCATGCCGATGACACCCCGAATCTGACCCTCGATACGACGCAGACGAAGCTGCACGTCGGTCTCGGTCTGTTCCGGCAGTGTATTCATGCGTTCTCGCCTGCACAGTCAAGGGCGCTGCCCGTGTCGAGCCGCGCCCCTCATAGGAATAACTCTCGTTCGCCGGTTTGAGCGCGACTAGGCGACGCTGTTGAGCACCTGATCGAGGTTCCGCTTCAGCGTCTCGCGTTGCTGCACGCCTACCATCTGGCCAACCGGGCGGCCGCCCTGGAAGATGATCAGCGTCGGGATGCCCTGAATTCCGTAGCGGCCCGGCGTCATGGGGCTGTCGTCGGTGTTGAGCTTGGCAAAGGTGATCTTGCCCTGATACTCGTTCGACAACGCCTCGAAGGTCGGGGCCATCATCCGGCACGGAGCGCACCAGGGAGCCCAGAAGTCCACGATCACCGGCTTATCAGAGCCGAGAACCTTATTCGCAAAATCCGCGTCGCTTACTTCGATATATGCGCCTGCCATGACAATCCTCCCGGACACAGCGGTCCGCCTCGAATCATGTACCATACCCCGGTACCGTATGTAGTGTAGCACCCACTGAGAATGAGCGTCAAGGGCATGCGGGTGCGGGCCGCGGCAGTGCCCTCAGCACAACCTACGCGGGCCGGTACACCCGCACTCTCACCCCCAATCCGCCACGCGCGACGCCCTCCCTCCCGTTCTTGTGAGGCCGCGCGTGCCGGTGCTATCATGCTAGCAGTAGGCTGTCTACATCGCACCCGCGCCGCCTGCCGAGCGCACGGATGCCCTTCATAAGAAAAGGTGCAAGTCCTATGCCGCTCTCAGATGGCACCATCTATATGGATCACGCCGCCACCACGCCCACCGACCCACGTGTCGTCGAGCGCATGCTGCCCTACTTCACCGAGCGCTTCGGCAACGCGAGCAGCATCTACCGGCTCGGCCGCCAGAGCTTCGAAGCGCTGGACGAAGCGCACGAGACGGTCGCGCGCGTGCTCGGCTGCCGTCCCACGGAGATCGTCTTCACCGGCGGCGGCTCGGAAGCCGACAATCTCGCGATCAAGGGCGTCGCCTACTCGCAGCGCAGGCGCGGCAAGCACATCATCACCAGCGCCATCGAGCACCATGCGGTGTTGCACACCTGCCAGCAGCTCGAGCGCGAGGGCTTCACCGTTACGTACCTGCCCGTCGACGCGACCGGCATGGTGGACCCTGCCGCCGTCGAGGCCGCGATCTCTGACGAGACCGCGCTCGTCAGCGTCATGTTCGCCAACAATGAGATCGGCACGCTCCAGCCGATCGCCGAGATTGGCACGATCTGCCGCGCGCACCGCGTGCCGTTCCACACCGATGCCGTGCAGGCCGGTGGAATCATGGACCTCGACGTGAACGCGCTGGGCGTCGATCTGCTCTCGCTCTCGGCGCACAAGTTCTATGGCCCCAAAGGCGTTGGCGTTCTCTACATCCGCCAGGGCACGCGCCTGCAGCCGCAGATTCTCGGCGGCTCGCAGGAGCGCAACCGTCGTGCAGGCACCGAGAACGTCGCCGGAGCCGTCGGCCTGGCCTACGCGCTGGAGCTCTCCGCCACCGAGCGCGCAAGCGAGGCCCAGCGGCTCAGCCAGCTCCGCGACCGCCTCATCGAGGGCGTGCTGCGCATCCCCGACAGCCAGCTCACTGGACATCCGACACACCGCCTGCCAGGGAGCGCGAGCTTTGCGCTGGCGGGGGTCGAAGGCGAGTCGCTGCTGCTCAACCTCGACCTCATGAACGTCGCGGCCTCGAGCGGCAGCGCTTGCGCCACCGGCTCGGTTGAGCCGTCGCACGTGCTGGTTGCGCTGCACCTCACGCCCAGCCAGGAGCGCGGGCACCTGCGCCTGACACTCGGCCGCACCACCACCGAGGACGACATCACCTTCGTGCTCGACCAGCTTCCGGGCATCGTCGAGCGACTGCGCGCCCTCTCCACACGCCCCGCCGTGACGGCGTAAGCACTCTCCGCTGCCCATCCACTCCAGGCCACGCGCTCGGTACCGGGCCGTGGTCTGGAGCGTGCTACACTCTTTCTCTAGAGAGCATTACAGACTGCTCGACGGACATCCACGCTCGCGGGAGGAAGACTGATGGCGCTCGACCATAAGGTAGCTATCGTCACAGGCGGCTCACTCGGCATCGGCTCGGGCATCGTGCGCAGGCTCGCGCGCGAGGGCATGTACGTCGCACTCGACTACCATAAACACGATCGGGAGGCGAACGCGATTGCCGACGAGATACGGAAGAACGGCGGCAAGGCGCTTGTCATCAAGGCCGACGTCTCGCAGGTCGCGGACGTGCGGCGTATGGTCCAACAGACCGTCGAGGAGTTCGGCCGGCTTGACGTGCTGGTGAACAACGCCGGCATCGAGCAGCCGACCCCCTTCACCGACGTCACCGAGGAGAGCTTCGATCGCCAGATCGCAGTTGACCTGAAGGGTCCCTACTTCGCCGCGCAGGCCGCCGCCCGGCAGATGATCGCGCAGGGCGGAGGCGGCGTCATCATCAACATCTCGTCGGTCCACGAAGAGGTGCCGATGGTCGGCAACGCCGTGTACTGCGCGGCGAAGGGTGGGCTGCGCATGCTCAACCGCACGCTGGCGAACGAGCTGGCCGAGCACAACATCCGCATCGTCAACATCGGACCCGGCGCCATCGAAACGCCGATCAACACCCAGACACTCAACGACCCCGCGAAGAAGCAGGAGCTGTTAGCCGAGATTCCGCTCAAGCGCATCGGCAATCCAGACGACGTGGCGAACGCGGTGGCCTGGCTGGTGAGCGACGAGGCGAGCTATGTTACCGGCACGACGCTCTTCGTCGACGGCGGCATGATGATCCACGCAGGCCGGCTGTAGGGGCGTCCGTACCTATAACGCATTGCACGGGTAGGATCTGTCATGCCCGCGGCGCGGCAGATGTCCCGATCTGTCGGGTTCGGGCGGCATCCTATGATACACTGACGGGGCGAAGCGTGCCACCGCGGGACCAGTAGACTCCAAGATTCACCGGCGCGCGGCTAGGCAGGAACTCTCGTGGACGACGTGCGGGTGGACGTATCGCTGAAGGCGACGATTGAGGCTGATCTACGCACGGGCGGCGTACTCTCACGCGCGCTGCTCGGCTACGAGGAGCGGCCCGCGCAGATCGAGATGGCACTGCGGGTCGCGCACGCGTTGGAACACGAGAGCCACGCCGCGATCGAGGCAGGCACCGGCACCGGCAAGTCTCTCGCCTACCTGCTGCCGATCATCCGCTCAGGCAAGGTTGCCATCATCAGCACGGCCAACAAAGCCCTGCAGGAACAGCTCTTCTACAAAGACATCCCCTTCGTGCAGCGGTACGTGCAGGACTTCGAGGCCGCTCTCGTCAAGGGCATGGGTAACTATCTGTGCCTCGACCGGCTACAGGAAGAGGACGCGTTTCAGCAGATCGTCCGCCAGCCCGCCTACCTGCAGATGCGTGAGCTGGTCGGCGAGGATGGCGCCGACGATCCCTGGAACGGCGACCTCGACCTGCTGCCGATGGCGCTCGCGCCCGACACGCGCGGACGGCTCGCCGCCGACTCCGATCACTGCGCCTGGCGTGCCTGCCCGTTCTTCGGCGACTGCTACGTGCGCACGATGCGCGAGAACGCCCGTCGAGCGCAGATCATCGTCGTGAACCACACGCTGCTGCTGCTCGACATCGCGATGGACGGCTTTCTGCTGCCCGAGCGCGACGTCGTCATCGTCGACGAGGCACATCATTTGGAGGAAGAGGCGACCCGCGCCTTCACCATCACCGTCTCACCGGGACGCATCAGCAGCCTGCTCTCGCAGCAGCGACTGCGGCAGCATGCCAGCCCCAGCGCGCAGGAAGCGGCCATCGCCGCGAACGGCAAGCTGTGGCAGGCGCTCGCAGACGTGGCGCGGCCCGACGCGCGTGGCCGCCAGACGCTGACACAGCCGCTGCAAGAGGGGCTGCGTCTCGCCTCGGTGATGGACGACGTGGCTTCCAGCCTGATGCGCGAGCGGCCGCTCAACATGGACGACAAAGAGGACCAGCTCTACGACAAGCTGGTGAAGCGCACGCGCAACCTCGCCTCGGACCTGCGCACCGTCTTCAGCGTCGAGCAGCCGGAGGAGAAGGTCTACTACATCGAGCGCACCGGCGAGGTCCGCAGGCGCAACAGCGCGCCCTCGTTCTCCGTCTCGGCCGCGCCGCTCTCGGTCGCCGATCTGCTGCGCGAGAAACTCTTCGACCGCATTCCGACGATCACGACCTCGGCCACGCTCGCCATCAACGACAGCTTCGCATTCTACCGCCAGCGCACCGGCTTGCCCCCGAGCGCGGAAGAGACCGTGCTGCCCCTCGCCTTCGACTACCGCTCCCATGCGCTGCTCTATGTGCCACGGATGCGCAACGAGCCCGCCTTCGGCGCAGCCAGCCGCGACTACCTGGACGAGCTCGCGGTGCAGATGGAGGCGCTAGTCGAAGCTTCTGAAGGGCGAGCGTTCCTGCTCTTCAGCAGCATGAACGCGCTGCAGGGCGTGCTCGACCGCATCGGAGGCGAGCTTGACGAGCAGGGCTATAGCCTCATCGTGCAGGGCGGCGCCATGGGACGTCTGGAGATGGTGCGCCAGTTCCGCGAGCGCGAGCGGGCAGTGCTCTTCGGCCTCAAGAGCTTCTGGGAGGGTGTCGATATCGCGGGCGAGGCGCTCTCGCTGGTCGTCATCGACAAGCTGCCGTTCGACCCGCCCGACGACCCGGTCCACGAGGCGCGGGTGAACCGTATGAAGACCGACGGCGAGAACTGGTTCGGCAATTACGTGCTGCCGCAGGCCATTCTGCGCCTCAAACAGGGCATCGGGCGCTTGCTGCGAACGACCGACGACCGCGGCGTGATGGCGATTCTCGACAAGCGGCTTTACACCAAGAGTTATGGTCGGCAGGTGCTCGCCGCGCTGCCTCCGGCGCGTCGCACCGAACGGCTCGACGACGTGCGCGCCTTCTACGAGGACTACTAGACAGCCCTTCCACGACTCGCATCATCCAACTGGGGAAGGTGAGAGCGTGCCAGTGATTGTCAGCAGCACGTCCTTGCCATCGGTGGGGTTGTAGAGCGCGTTGCACGAGAAGC
>CAYRVF010000140.1:0-12340 GCA_964427535.1 uncultured Ktedonobacterales bacterium | reverse complement strand
GCGACGGCCGGCAGGTAATGCGCGACGCCTTCCGTGCTGGCGTGCGCGCGGTGCGCCGTGCCGAAGGCGTCGTTGACGTAGATCTCGCCAAGACGCGCGAGCTGGCGGGCGAACGCCGGATCGTTCTGCTCTTCTTCGGGGTGAAAGCGTAGATTCTCCAGCAGCAACACCTGCCCCGGTTGGAGCGCGCGCGCCTGTGCCTCGACCTCTGGCCCGACGGCGTCTGATGCGAAGGCGACGGGCTGGCCCAGCAGCTCGCTCAGCCGCTCCGCGACCGGCCGCAACGTGTATTTCGCGTCGGGCTTGCCCTTGGGCCGCCCCAGGTGGCTCATGAGCACGACCGCGGCGCCGTGCTCCAGAAGGTAGCGGATTGTCGGCAGCGAGGCGCGGATGCGCGTGTCGTCGGTGATGCGGCCACTCTCGTCGAGCGGCACGTTGAAGTCCACGCGCTCCAGCACCCGCTTGCCCTGGACGTCGATGTCGCGGACGGTGGCCTTCTCCATGATTACTGACTTCCATTCTATGGATGCGCATCGGGTGCGCATCGCGCCGGATGAATATCTCTCGCGGACGCGCGCCACCACACCCCCCACTATGGGCAGGGTAGCCCAGCTTCCCCCTCTCCCACCGTCAGGCCGGGGAGGGGGTCAGGGGGTGGGGGCCAATGCCGCCTACAGCCGCTCGCCGACGAACGCGGTCAGATCCGAGATGCGGCTGGAGTAGCCCCACTCGTTGTCGTACCAGGCGATGACCTTGACGAAGTCGTCGCCAATCGCCATCGTCGACAGGCCATCTACGATCGCGGAGTGCGGGTCGCCGCGGAAGTCGGACGAGACGAGCGGCTCATCAGTGTAGGCCAGAATGCCATTCAGCGCGCCGGCCTCAGCCTGCTTGAACGCGCTGTTGATCGCGTCCTTCGAGGCGGGGTTGCTCAGCTGCACGACGAGGTCGATCACCGAGACGGTGATCGTCGGCACGCGCATCGAGGTGCCGTCGAACTTGCCCTTCAGCTCGGGGATGACGAGGTAGAGCGCGCGGGCCGCGCCAGTGCTGGTAGGAATGATGTTCGCGGCGGCGGCGCGGGCGCGGCGCAGGTCTTTGTGGACTACGTCGAGGATGCGCTGGTCGTTGGTATACGAGTGAATCGTCGTCATCAGCGCCTTCTCGATGCCGAAGCTGTCGTTGAGGACTTTCGCGACCGGCGCCAGGCAGTTCGTCGTGCACGACGCGTTCGAGATGATGTTGTGCTTGGCCGGGTCGTACTTCTCCTGGTTGACGCCGAGCACGATGGTGATGTCTTCGTTGGTGGCAGGCGCCGAGATGATAACCTTCTTCACGCCGTCGTGCAGGTGGGCGGCGGCCTTCTGGCCATCGGTGAAGATGCCGGTGCTCTCGATGACGATCTGCGCGCCGACCTCGCCCCACGGAATCTTCGCGGGATCTTTCTCGGCGAAGACGCGGATGCGCTTGCCATTAATGATGAGGTCGTTCTCGGCCACCTCGACGGTGCCCTGGAAGCGGCCATAGGTGGTGTCATAGCGGAAGAGGTGGGCGTTCGTCTCTGTATCGGTGATGTCGTTCACCGCAACGACCTCAAGCTCGTTGGGGTGCCGCTCGAGAATCGCTTTCAGGCTCTGCCGGCCGATGCGGCCGAATCCGTTGATGCCGACGCGAATAGCCATAGGACGGAGACCTCCTCAGGATGGAAAGCCGGGAACCAACCCCGGTGGCGGACGCGCGGCCCCATTGCCGCGCGCACTCTGCCGGGAGCATCCTCCGTCGCGCGCTCTACGCGTGCCGATGGAGTCGCCCTGGCGCCGCCCGAATTGTATCACGCCAACCATCGCGAGAACCGTATACGGCGGCCTAATCGCGGCGATTGTGACAGGGCTGTGACCGCGGACGAAACGAGCGGGCGGGCACGGCACTATCTTTGCGGGGAGATCGTTCCTCGTGGCGCCCCAGCGGGGCCAGTGTGGATGTCTGTATCAGTGTGAAGGAGCAGAGGCGATGGACAATCAGCAGCCGCTCAACGACCTGGATACGCAGGGGCAGCAAGCGCTCAATCCAGATCAGGGACAGCTCTCCGAGAACGATCCGAACGTCGCGCGCGATCCGGTGTGTGGCAATCTGGTCGATAAGCGCACCGCGCAGAACACGTTTGCCCCGCCCGTCAACGTACAGATGGAGACGCTGTACTTCGATTCACCGGCGTGTAAAGCGCTCTTCGAGGACAACCCGGCGCAATACGGGTATCCGAACCTGTAGGCAGAACCGCTTCTCGCGCCCGCTCCCTTGAACTGGGAAGGGCTTGTGGGCAAAACCTCTCCCCCTACCCCCTCCCTTTGAGGGGAGGGGCCGCTGTTTACGCGTTGGTGGCGAGGGGCATGGGAACTGGCGCACCAGTTCCCATGCCCCTCGAATGATGCGGGGCTGGTGGAGAAGGCCCTACACGCCTGGGCTCTGGTGCGCAGAGAGGAAGGCGACCACTTCCTCCGTCAGGGAGGACGAGAGCGCGATGGTGTAGTGATTGCACTCGGGAATCTCGACGACGCGCGCGTTGGGGGCGACCGTGCGGATGCGCTCAGCCTCGTCCGGGGGCAGCACGAAACCTCTGTCTGGGGCGAAGGTGCCGTGCGCGGCCCGCGCGACCAGCAGCGGCACGCCAACACGCTCTGGCAGCACGAGCGTGTTGATGAGCGCGTTGACGGTGACTTCCTCCTGCAGCGCATGCAGCGGCATGCGCGAGGATGCCGAGCCGTCGGGCCGTTCCTCGACATCGTAGCGGTAATATTGCTCCCAGTAGTCGTTCCAGTCATAAATGGAGGCCTGGCGTCGCTCGTCGAGAAACGCGTCCATCGAGGGGTAGATCTGGCCGACGCGCCGCACGGTGACTGCCACCGCCGCCAGCGCCTCCTCGCCGACCCGGCCGCCCGCATCGATCGACGTGACGCTGAACAGTCGCGCAGGGTGTAGCGCGCCCAGATAGAGTCCGATGACGCCGCCGAGCGAGTGGCCGACCACGTGCGCACGTGGGAGCCCCAGCGCATCCAGCAGGCTTAGCAGATCGTTGGCGTGATACGGCACGCCGTAGCCATGCAGCGGCTTCGCGCTCAGGCCACGTCCGCGGAGATCGAACGCGACCGCGTGCCAGCCACGCTCCGCGAGCGCCGCGCCGAGTGGCGCCATACTCACCCAGTTCGCCGTGATACCGTGCACCAGCAACACGCTGCGCTCGGGCGGCGCTGGCTCGCCCCAACTGGCCACGTGGAGAGAGATACCGTTGACGGGGATGTCTGTAATTGCGGTGGGCTGCAGCGACTCGCCAGTCATGCACCTGTGTCCTTTCTCAGAAGAAGCCTCACTGGAGCAAATCGACTTGGCTGTGTGGACAAGTATACGCCCGGACGCTAGCCCCTCTCGCCGGGCAGAACCTCTCCCCCAAACCGCCTTCGCTTGGAGGGGAGATGCCGTTGAATGCGTGTTGGGGGCCAGACGCTTCTGCTGCGTTTGTCGTTCTGTAGGGGCGAGGCATGCGGCACAGCGATGAGTGGGGGCCTCACCCCCAGCCCCTCTCCCTGCGGGGAGAGGGGAGATTGTGGGGCGAGACGGTTGCCCGAAGGCGACGGGCGCCTGCTCCCCCTTCCCCTTGCGCGGGGAAGGGGGCCGGGGGGATGACGGCGCTAGTGCCGCCCACGACCACCTCGGTCGGCGCCCTCGGAGTCGGGGACCTGCGGGCGACGCAGCGCGACACCGCCGTTGTGGCCGTTGCGCTGCGCCTTCCGGCGGGTGCGGGCGGGCGTGTCCACATCCATCTCGTCGGGGGTGATATCGTCGAAGAGGCCGGCATGCAGCGCCGTGGCGATGGCCTCGATGTCGGGCGCGGGCGGGCGATCGACGGTGAGCGTCGGCACGAGTGCGCGGACGGCGGCATGCGCCTCGGCGACGCCCTCACCCGGACGCAGTGGCGCGCGGAAGTCCAGCCCCTGCACGGCGCAGAGCACCTCGATGGCGATCACGCGGTACGCCAGGTGCAGCAGCCTCTGGAGCTTGCTCGCGGCGGTCACGCCCATGCTGACGAAGTCTTCCATGCCGGCCGAGGTGGGGATGGAGTCAATGCTCGCCGGATGCGCCAGCACTTTGATCTCGTTGACGCTCGCCGCCGCCGCGTACTGCGCGATCATGTAGCCAGAGTTGAGGCCCGGGTCGGGCGTGAGGAAGAGTGGCATGGCGTGTTCGCCGGTATCCCACGGATGCGGGCCGACAAGGCTATAGGTACGCCGCTCGGAGAAGCTCGCGACCTGCGCCAGCGCGACGGCGAGGAAGTCGAGCGCGAGGGCCAGCGGCTGGCCGTGGAAGTTGCCACCGGTGAGCACGTCGCCGTCCTCGGGGAAGATCAGCGGATTGTCGGTCACGGCCTCCAGCTCGGCGCGGAAGACCTCGCCGCAGTACGTCAGCGCGTCACGCGCGGCTCCCAGCACCTGCGGCACGCAGCGTAGTGTGTAGGGGTCCTGCACGCGCTCGCAGTCGGCGTGGCTCGGGTTGATCTCGCTGCCTGCCAGCAGCGCCCGCAGACGCGCCGCCGTGTGGGACTGTCCGCGCTGCGGTCGCAGGGCATGGATGCGCGCATCCAGCGGCACGTAGCTGCCCAGCAGCGCCTCGGTGCTCAGCGCCGCCGCGACCTCCGCCGCGCGCACCAGCCGCCAGGCGTCGGCGAGGGCCAGCGCGCCCACTGCCTCCATCACGTGCGTGCCGTTGATGAGCGCGAGCCCTTCTTTCGCGCCGAGGGTGACGGGCGTCAGGTGCGCGCGCCGCAGCGCCTCCGCGCCCGGCAGCCGCGCCTCCTGGTAGCATGCCTCGCCCTCGCCGATCAGCACGAGACTCAGGTGCGCGAGCGGCGCGAGGTCGCCACTGGCGCCGACCGAGCCAACCCGTGGTACCACCGGTGTCACGCCAGCGTTGAGCATACCGGCCAGCAGCTCGATGACCTCCAGCCGCACGCCTGAGTGGCCGCGCGAGAGGCTGTTGGCCAGCAGCAGCAGCACCGCGCGGGTCGTCGGCACGTCGAACGGCTCACCGAAGCCGCTGGCGTGGCTGCGGATGAGGTTGCGCTGCAGCTCGGCAAGCTGCTCGGAGTCGATCTTGACGGAGCTGAGGTGACCGAAGCCGGTCGTCACGCCATAGACCGTGCGATTCTCGGCGCAGATGCGCTCCACAAACGCACGCGCGGCCCGCACCCGGTCGGCGGCCTGCGGCGAGATACGTACCTGCGCGCCCTCGCGCGCCACCGCCACGACATCGCCGAGCGTCAGGCGCCGCCCCGACTCCTGGCCGATCGTCACGCGCTGCGCCGTGCGCATCCGCGTATGCTCGCCAGCCTCCGTCGCATCCGACATCGTCGTCCTCCTCGCGCCCCACTGCGCGCCACGTGAACGTCTGTTTGCACGAGCCTGCTCGCTGCGGCACACAGGCACAGAGCCGCATTGTACCGGCCATTGTATCACGCCCCACCTCTCCCCCAACCCCCTCCCCCTGGAGGGGAGGGGCAGCTCATTGGAAGATTGTGGCGCATGGCAGGTAGCTGCACCTCTGCGCGGCATCCGCGCACGCCTGCTTTCCCTTCCCCTCGCAAGGGGAAGGGGGTCGGGGGGATGAGGCCTCTGAAAACACTTTCATTGCGCGCCTGCATCCTCTAGGGTGGAAGGACGAGCGCAGTGCGCACGAAGAAGGGACGGCGTCATGGAGTGGGGGAATGTGCGACGCGAGCACGGCAGGCGCGCCTCTGTCGGCTCAGCCGCACGTACGGGGGGCGGCGAGGACACAGCCGTGGCCACGGGTGTGCCTGAGACGGGCGATTTCGCCGCTGTCCTTCCCGGTCATGTTCCGGCGATGCTGCGTGTCGCCACCGCGCTTGTTGGACCCGCCGACGCGGAGGATGCCGCGCAGGAAGCCATCACGCGGGCCTGGCAGGCGTGGTCGAGCTTGCGTGATGTGGGTGCGGCCCGGTCCTGGCTGCTCCGCATCACGGTCAACGTCTGCCGGAACTGGCAGCGCGGCCGCTTCGGGACCACGCGGCGCCTGACGGAACCGTTAGACGAGAGCGACGCCAGCGAGACGCTAGTAATGCTCGACGCCGACCCCGGCACCAGCGACTATTCCGCCGCGCTCGATCTGCGCCAGCTCGTGAACACCCTGGACGATGATCTCCGCCTCATCGTCGTCCTCCGCTTCTACGCCGGGATGGATGCGACCGAGATCGGGGCGTCCCTCTCGATTCCTTCCGCGACCGTTCGTACACGGCTGCGGCGGGCGCTGCGGCTGCTGCGCGAGCGCCTGGCCCAGCCATCTGATACACCGTACCTCGACGACCCGAAGGGAGGGCGCCAATGACGAACGAGCGCCACACCCACGATCAGCACGATCCCTCAGATACCACTGACATACTGCCACCCGAGCTGGAGGAGATTGCGCGCCGATTGCACGCGGATGCCGCCTCGTGGCGCCGCCGTATGCCACCGCCGGACCGGCTGCTCTCCTATGTCGAGACACTCGCGGGCGCGGCTCCGTCCTCGCGCCGTGAGCGCCCTCGTCCTCTGAGGCAGGCCACACCTCCATCAGCTCCGTTGAAAGGACCCATAGACATGCCACACGGACGTCTTCGCGGCATCGCGGCGAGTGTCGTCGCCGTCGCCGTGATCGCGCTCTTCGCGCTGCTGCTGCATAGCTTCGTCCCCGGACACGGGCTCCAGCGAACGAGTACAGCCTCCAAAACGTCGCTAGAGGACATCCATGGCCGCTGGGTAACGTTGGATGGGCTCACCTTCACGAGCGACATTCGACACGAGGCCTACCAGCAGATCGCCATCGCACCGAGCGCGCCCGACACGGTCTACACGGTGAATTCGTCGCCGCTCACCATCAAGCGGACGGATGATAGTGGAGCAACCTGGCACACGCTCAGCACGCCGCTGAACCTGTCGCAGTCTTCGGACGCGCAGATCTTCGTTAGCCCGCTGGATGCCCGAACGGTTTTCGTCACGCTGCAGACACAGGACTCGTCCCTGCTCGGCGCGAACTGCCCGGCAACGCCGAGCGGTGGGCGCAAGTCGGGGTACATTCCGTGCAGCTACCAATTCATCAGCCGCGATGGTGGCAGCACCTGGGCCGCGCTGCACCTGCCCGTCCAGGGCGTTCTCGCCTCGGTCAATCAGACGTTCGCACAGCCCGGCTGGAGCCTGCTCAAGGCCCAGGGGAGCCGCCTTTACGCGGCGGTTGGGCTTGGTCTGAGCGCGTTTGGCCCCGGCTACCACATGGTGGCGAGCAGCGACGGCGGCACGACGTGGAGTTCCATCGATACAGGCCTCGCGGGACAGGATGTGTGTGATTTCGCGCCGTCTCCCTCCGGGTCGGACCTCTTCGCCATTACCGCGAACGCGGGATGTGATAACGAAGCGCTCTCCACGCTCTCGCTTTGGCATAGTTCCGACGCGGGAGGAACCTGGACACACTCTGCCGAGCTTCCGACACCTGTGGCCGAGAATATGACGGTGACGCCGGGCGTGGACGCGGCGCACCCGCTTGTCTACATCTACATGCCCGCCGCGATCTCTAGCCAGCATACGGTTCAGGTACAGAATGACCAGACAAGTTTGCGCGTGACTGCAGACGGAGGCCAGACGTGGCAGCCAGCGCCCACACAGGGCTTCCCGAACGCCACGGGTGTTGCTGTACCCATCGGTGTCTCCAGTGATGGCGCGATCCTTGTGGCTGGCGCGGCCCAGCAAAGTGCGAACGCTACGTCTGCGCTCTACGCCTGGAAGGCGGGCCAGACATCCTGGCGCCAAGTCACGGGCTCCCTCCGGAGTCCCATGCAGTATGTGCTCGTCGCGCACGACAAATCCGGCGGCGACATCTACTACACGTTCACAGCCCAAGAGACGACGACAGTCGTGCTGCAGCCCACGCCAGCAAGCTCGTCTTCCGGCAGATCAACCTCAAGCGCGGCGCCCCCTACACCAACACCGGGTATATCCGGTCCGTCGGCATCCTCACAGTCGGCAACCACAACATTTGTCGTCCAGCGCTACCTGCCGTAGCGGTCCGCGCCATTTCTCTACCTGCGTTCCCAAGTGGCGGCATTCGAGACACGTCTCGGATGCCGCCACTTGTCCGCTCCGGCGCGGAGGTTCCGTGCATGCAGGCAGGCGTGTGCTATATAACCTAGTGGACATGGCACGGCACGGCATGGCACGCGGCTTCCCATGTGGGTGCGCTACCGGCCAGCGGCGGACGGGCAAAGAAGGAGCATTCCCATGACAGCAGCAGGCGCAGCACGCGACGTCGACTACCTGCTCATCGGCGGAGGGCTCGCCTCGGCTACGGCGGCAGAGGCGATTCGCGCGCGCGACGCGAACGGCGGCATCGTGATCGTCGCCGCTGAGCCCCAGCCGCCGTACCACCGCCCGCCGCTCTCGAAGGAGTACCTGCGCGGCGAGATTGCCGCCGAGGGCACCTATGGCAACGGCGGCGTGTATGTGCACCTACCGGAGTGGTATCAGGAGCAGCGCGTCGAACTGATCGAGGGCGACCCGGCTGTCGCGCTCGACGCCGCCGCCCACACGGTCCGGCTGGCGAGCGGTGCGATGCTGCGCTACCGGCGGCTGCTGCTCGCCACGGGCGGTCGTCCTCGCGCGCTCGACATCCCTGGCGCGGGGCTGCCGGGTGTGCGCTATTTGCGCACGCTGGCCGACGCCGACGCGCTGCGGGCGGACTTCGCGACGCCCACGCAGGACGTCGCTGTCATCGGCTCAGGGTTCATCGGGCTGGAGGCAGCGGCGGTCGCGCGCTTCCTCGGCCAACGGGTCGCGCTGGTGGAGCCGATGCAGCGCCCGTGGCAGACGATCCTCTCGCAGGGACTCGCCGATTATCTGGAGGGCCAGTTCACCCGGCGCGGCGTGGCTACCTACTACTCGCATGTCGTGGAGGCGTTTCTCGCGAACGATGACGGGCGCCTCGCGGGCATCCGGGTGCGCAACACGAGCGACGAGAACGCCGAGCCGTTCGAGCTGCCCGCCACGCTGGCCGTCGTCGCCATCGGCATCCAGCTCAACACCGAGCTCGCGGCCACCGCCGGGCTGGACGTCGACCCACGTAACGGCATCGTGACGGATGAGCACTTACGCGCCAGCGCGCCCGATATCTTCGTCGCGGGCGATGTCGCGGCCTATCCGGACCCGGTCGCGGGGCGCATGCACTTCGAGCACTGGGACAACGCCATCGCGTCAGGGCAGGTGGCGGGCGCGAACATGGCGGGCGCCAGCGAGACGTACCGACACGTGCCCTACTTCTTCTCCGACCAGTTCGACCTCTCCATCAACATGGTCGGCTACCCGCTGAGCACCATGCAGATCGTCGTCCGCGGCGACCCCGGCCAGGACAGCTTCACCGCGCTCTACGTCGCCGACGAGACGCTGCGCGCCGCGCTGATGGTCAACGACGACGCACAGATGGACCTGCTGCGCGACCTCATCGCCGCGAACACACTTGTACACGACGCCGCACTGCTGGCCGATCCCGCCTTCGGCCTCGCCAGCCTGCGGGAGGGCGCGACCGACAGAACCTAACCCTCTACCCCCTTCCCTTAGAGGGAAGGGGTCGTGAGGCAGGCGGTATCTCGGACGGCACGAAGACCACACGGCTGTGGTGAGCGACTCCGCAACCAGCAGTGCAAACGCCCGAATAGCGGCCCCTTCCCTTGAGGGTAGGGGGTGAGGTCCGTCCCCCTGTGCGGCGCGTGTCGTGCCGACCAGGGGGCGTCACTCGCTATCGCGCAGCTTGCGGATGTTCTTCTTCTCATCGAGGAGGGTCTGGATCGCCGTCAGCAGCGTATCGATGTCAAACGGTTTGGCGACGAGCATCACGCCTTGCGCGGTGAGCTGGCCTTCGATCTCGCGCACCTCGTGCGTCGCGGCCGTGCAGATGATGACCGGAATGGACGCGGTAGAGCGGCGCAGCTTCAGCTTCTCGAGCAACTGCCAGCCCAGATTCTCGGCCCCGAACATCAGATCCAGGATGACCAGATCGGGGTGGACGCGCTCGACCTCATCGATCTCCTTGGGAGCGAACGAGAAGAGCGTCACACGATAGCCTTCGTCCTCCAGCAAGATGCGAAAGGTGTCGAGAATCTCTTCGGTGTCGTTGATGACCATGATATGGGTCGCCGCCATGTGCTCCTCCCGAGTCCTCCACACAGCACAACGCGCATACGACTCCCTACGCCAGTTTCGTGCCGGATGGCTGAGCTGCGGATGGTGTGGATGGCGAGCGCACGCCCTACCAGCCGGCCGGACGCTCTTCCAGCAGGTCGCGCGCGACATCGAAGGGGTCGGCGGCGACAACGCTGCTGCCGAAGAGCTCCATGGCGCCGATGTCGGAGGTCGGCGAGAGCGGATTGCCGCGGTCGACGAAGCGCGCGACGACGGGGAAGCCGTCCCAGCCAGTGCGGTCGCCATAGGGCGGGCCGAAGACCGCGACGTTGAACGAGCGCACCCCCATGCGCGTGTTCGCGCGCTCCAGCACATGCGCCAGCGGACGTGCCAGCGCGCTCAGCCCAAGCCGGTTGGGCAGGACGCTGGCGCGCGCGAACACCACTGCCTCGCGCTCCTTCACCGGCGTGAGGGAGGCGAAGCCGCGCACGCCGCTCGCCGACGTGAAGCCCAGGCCGAGCACCTCGTGGACCTCGATCAGGTCGGCGAAGTAGTCTCCGCCCGTCTCCTGGGCGTAGCGCAGTGCCGCCGCGCGCCACAGCTCGACGCGCGCCTGCGGCATGTGGTGGCTCAGGAGCATCTGTGTGTGCCCGTGGATGAGCGACGCGCCCGCCCGCCACAGGGCATTCCAGAGCAGAAACATGTGTCGGGCCTCGGGGTCGTCCCGATGAGCCCGCGCCGCCCACTCCTCGCCTACCCGCAGCACATCGTCGACGAGCGGCGGATCGATGGCCAACGGGTCATGCCGGTCGAAGATCGCGACGCCATGCCAGCCGTCCGCCATCGCGACGTTGGCCGAGGTCACGACGTGCGGCCCATGGATACGCCCAAACGTGTCGGCGGGCGTGCGGGTGAGGGGATGGCAGAAGTCGTCATCGTGGGCGGCGTCGATGCGCTCTCGCAGCGCGGCAGCGCCCTCCGGCGAGGCGGCGGTGGTGGTGCCGCTGCCCGGCCGGTGCGCCCGCAGCGGATTGAAGATCGCGCCCTCGAAGGTCCAGCGGTTGTGTATGCGCACCACGCGTTGCCGGCGCACCGCCTGGAGGGAGCCGAAGGTGCGCTCGATCCACGGCGCCATCTCGGTGGGCGGCACGGTCTCGCCCTCGGCGACGGCCACTGCGAAGAGGCGCTCGAACAGCCCGCGCTCGCGGGGCGACAGCGCGGCCACGAGATCGGGCAGGTGATCGATCGCCGGAGTGTCGTCGCGCGCCACCATGCCTATCTCCCGTCCGCCGGGCCGCTGGCCTCGCTCAGCCGGTCGCTCGTGCGTCCCACGGTGATGCGCCGCAACTCGCGCGCCCGCCGGTACAGCGCGACATACTGCTCGGCCGAGGCATCCCAGGAGTAGTCGGCGAGCATCGCGCGCTGCATCAGGTCGCGCCAGGCCTCGCGGAACTTGTACGCCTCCAGTGCACGGACGACCGACGAGAAGAGCTGGAACGGGTCGTAGCGCGGGAACGAGAAGCCATTGCCGGTGCTGGTTGCCGGGTCGAACTCCTGCACGGTATCGGCCAGCCCGCCGGTGCGGTGGACGATGGGGATGCTGCCGTAGCGCATCGCCACCATCTGTGTCAGGCCGCACGGCTCGAAGCGCGAGGGCATCAGCAGCATGTCGGAGCCGGCGTAGATGCGCTGGCTGACCTCGGCGTTGAAGGTCAGGTGGACCGAGACCTGCTTCGGGTAGCGCGCGGCGAGCTGGTGGAACATCTGATGATAGTGCTGGTCGCCGGTGCCCGAGACGACGAGCTGGATGCCCTGATCGATGAGCGGCACCACCACCTGATCGAGCAGATCGAAGCCCTTCTGATCGGTCAGACGCGAGATGATACCGACCAGCGGGACATCGCTGGCGACGGGCAGCTTACACAGGTCCTGCAGAAAGCGCTTGTTCTCGGGCCGCCGCTCGAGCGAGAAGGCATCGAACGGCTGGGCGATGTAGGGGTCGTTCGCCGGGTCGAGCTCCTCCGTGTCGATGCCGTTGAGGATGCCGTAGAGCCGGTCTTTGCGCTCGCGCAGCAGCGGATCGAGCCGCTCGCCGAAGTCGGGCGTCAGGATCTCGCGGGCGTAGCGCGGGCTGA
>CAYRVF010000139.1:0-12364 GCA_964427535.1 uncultured Ktedonobacterales bacterium | reverse complement strand
TGCACGAGGACCCCTTTCTGGTGCATGTGGGCCTGCCCGGCACCGGCCTCTATAAGGATACAGGTATCGTATTCACCATCCATACGATGATCAACGCCGGACGGCCCGGCATCCGCATCATGCCCGACGGCTGGGTCATCCGCACGGCCGACGGCTCGCGCTCGGCGCAGTTCGAGCACACACTGGCGATTACCGAGGATGGTCATGAGGTGCTGACAGCGCTGTAGTCGCCACTCCGGACAGAACATCTCCCCGACCCCCTTCCCTTAAGGGAAGGGGGTCGGGGGGCTATTTGGGCACTATTTGGGCAGGTGAGGCCGAGGGCAGAATGTACCTGCTCCCCTTCCCATCGCAAGGGGAGAGGGGGCCGGGGGGATGAGGCCCGGCCCCGGGCCAGCACCGCTAACCCTTCGCAGTGGGACCTTCGCCCGTTGTCGCCCGTGGATGCCAGTGGTATAATTCTGATCACGAGTTAGTGTATGGGGTACACTAAACACTAATTCAAGTTTCACAGAGTCTCAGGAGTGCATGCAACGGCGATTTCCCGCGACGAACGGTGTCTTTCACCCTGCTCGCGCGCGGAAGGAGCGATCCATGACGACGGCGAATCAGGCGGAGCGGGCGAACGGGATGGGAAGACGCGGAGGACCTCCTGACATAGCATCTGACGGAACGCGCTGGCGGCCAAGCGCCCGGCGCGGCTACGATGTGGTGATCGTCGGCGGGGGCATCGCCGGGCTCTCCGTCGCGCTCAGTCTGCCGCCACAGCTGACGGTCGCGCTGGTAACGAAGGCAGCGCTCGGCGAGAGCAACACCCGCTACGCACAGGGCGGACTGGCCGCGGCGGTGGGTCTGGACGATGATCCTGCGCTGCATCTCGCCGATACGCTGGCTGCGGGCGCCGGGCTGAGCGACGAGACGGCCAGCCGCGTGCTGGTCTCCGAAGCGGGGGATGCCGTCCGCTGGCTGGTTGAGGTCGGCACGTGCTTCGACGAGCGTGAGCGGACGTCCACCGAGACCGCTACTACTTTCGCCACGCGTTACGATCTGGCCCGCGAGGCCGCGCACAGCCGCCGTCGTGTGCTGCATGCCGCCGACGCCACTGGCGCCGAAGTCGAGCGCGCGCTCGTCGCAGCGGTGCGCTCGTGTCCGGGCATCTCGCTCTTCGAGCACACGCAGGCCCTCGACCTGGTGGTGCGCGACGACCAATGTGTGGGCGTGGATGTGCTGCGCGGCGGCGAGGTGATGCGGCTGAGCGCCAGGCGGAGTGTGGTACTCGCCAACGGCGGCGCTGGACAGCTCTGGCTGCGCACCTCGAACCCCGCCGGAGCGACCGCGGATGGGTTGGCGCTGGCCTGGTGCGCCGGGGCGGTACTCGCGGACCTCGAATTTGTCCAGTTTCACCCGACGACGCTGGCGCTGCCGACCCCCTCCGGGGAGGCGTTTCTTGTCACCGAGGCCGTGCGCGGCGAGGGCGCGTATTTGCGTAACGTGCGTGGCGAGCGCTTCATGCCGCGCTACTCGCCCGATGCCGAGCTGGCGCCGCGCGATGTCGTCGCACGAGCGATTCTGAGCGAGATGCTCGCCGAGCACGCGCCGAGCGCCTTCCTCGATCTGCGCCACCTGCCTGAGGACGAAGTCTACGCCCGCTTCCCGACGATTGCTGAAGTCTGCGCGCATGCTGGGCTGGACCTCGCCCACGACCTCATCCCCGTCGCGCCCGCGGCCCACTACTTCATGGGCGGCGTCGCCGTGGACACCTGGGCGCGCACGAGCCTGCCGGGCCTCTACGCGGTGGGTGAGGTCGCCTGCACGGGCGTCCACGGCGCGAACCGGCTTGCTAGCAATTCACTGCTCGAAGGGCTGGTGTATGGACGGCGGGCCGCGCGGCTACTTGGAGACGAGGCATCCGCTGTGGCAGAGGCAGGCAGCTGGCCGGGAAAGACGACCTTGCCGGGCGACGTGCTGACTGGGACTGACGTTCCCCCCGCGTCGGTCACGCTCGCCCCGTTGGCGGGTGAGGAGATTCGCGCGGCGCTCCGCAGCGTGATGTGGGAGCAGGTCTCGCTACGTCGAAGCGCGGCCGGGCTGGAGACGGCAGGCGAGGCGTTGCGCTTCCTCACCGCGCGCACGACGTCGCAGCCGGTGGATCCTGAGACGGCGAACATGCTGCTCGTTGCCCAGCTCATCACAGCGGCGGCTACTGCACGGCGCGAGAGCCGTGGCGGCCACTATCGCGAAGACTATCCTCAGCGCGACGCCGCCCGCGACGGTCGCCACACACTGCTCGACCCGGCGCGGAGTTCGTCGCCATCTGTCGTGGCGGAGAGGGAGGCGGTGCGCGATGTCGAACATGTCTGATCAGGTGGAGCGAGTCCGCTCGGTCGAGGCGTTCGACGCCGTCTTCGACCCCGTGCTGGTGCGACGGGCGCTGGCGGAGGACATCGGTCGCGGCGACGTGACGACCGAGGCCACCATTCCTGCGGGCACGACGGCGCGGGCACGCATTCTCGCCAAGGCGGAGGGCGTGATCGCGGGTCTGCCGGTGGCCGAGCTGGCCTTCCGGCTGCTCGACCCAGCCGTTAGTTTCGAGGCAACAGCACACGACGGGCAGCGCGTGACGCGTGGCGTGACACTGGCGCGCATCTCCGGAGACGCCCGCGCGCTGCTGACCGCCGAACGCGTGGCGCTGAACTTCCTCGGCCGCCTCTCGGGCATCGCGACGCTCACCGGCGCCTGCGCCGCCGCAGCGGCCGGAACGCGCGCGGTGGTTGTCGACACGCGCAAGACGACGCCGGGACTGCGCGCGCTGGAGAAGTACGCCGTGCGCATGGGTGGTGGGCATAACCACCGCTCTGGGCTGGACGACGGCATCCTCATCAAGGACAACCACATCGTCGCGTCGGGCGGCATCCAGCAGGCCGTCGAGCGCGCGCGGGGGTATGGCTCGCACCTGTTGCGTGTTGAGGTCGAGTGCGAGACCGAGCAACAGGTGGAACAGGCTGTCGCCGCCCGCGCCGAGGTCATCCTGCTGGACAACATGCCGCTCGACCGCCTGCGCGCGAACGTCGCCTGGATTCGCGAGCACGCGCCAGGCACGCTCATCGAGGCATCTGGCAATATCGGCACCGACCCGGATCGCATCGCCGCTGTAGCCGCGACCGGCGTCGATCTGCTCTCGCTCGGGGCGCTGACGCATTCCGCGCCCAACTTCGACGTCTCGCTTGAGTTCGAGGCGCGCTAAGTCGCCCTCGCCGGCGAGGAAGGAGCGCATATCCTATGGCCATCCAGATTCCCATGCTGACGTCGAAGACCGATGAGGTCTGCGAGGAGAGCCGCGAGCCAACCATTCTGCCGAGCCTGGCTGAGTGGCGCGCGGGCCCAGGCAGGAGCGCCGAGCACCACACGCCGCGCCACGCGGGAGCATCCCGCGCCGACGCCATCCCCCGCGAGTATGCGCTGATGGACGCGGCTGAGCTTGACCGGCGCATCGCCGCCGCGCGCGCCACGCTTGGCGACCGGGTGGTGATTCTGGGGCACCACTATCAGCGTGACGAGATCATCAAGTATGCCGACGCGCGCGGCGACTCGTTCAAGCTTGCCCAGTTCGCCGCCGAGCGGCCCGAGGCCGACTTCATCCTCTTCTGCGGCGTCCACTTCATGGCTGAGAGCGCCGATATTCTCAGCCAGCCCCATCAGCAGGTAATTCTGCCGAACCCCGCCGCGGGGTGCTCGATGGCCGATATGGCCAACATCGCCGAGGTGGAGGAATGCTGGGCCGCGATCGACGACCTCTACCGCGATGAGCCGCGCGAAGACGGCCCCGACGGCAGCCCGATGCAGCCGGTCATCCCTGTCACCTATATGAACTCCGCCGCGAATCTCAAGGCGTTCTGCGGGCGCAACGGCGGCATCGTCTGCACGTCGTCCAATGCCGAGAAGGTGCTGCGCTGGGCCTTCGCGCGCGGACGGCGTGTGCTCTTCTTCCCCGACGAGCATCTCGGTCGCAACACCGCCCTCAAGATGGGCATTCCCGAGGAGCAGACCGCCGTCTGGAACCAGCGGCTCGACTTCGGCGGCATCGAGGACGACGAGACGCTGCTGAACGCGCGCGTGATCCTCTGGAAGGGCTGGTGCTCGACCCATCAGCGCTTCAGCGCAGAGCAGATCCGGCAGGCGCGCGAGCAGTTCCCCGGCGTGCGGGTGGTGGTCCACCCCGAGTGCCGCCATGAGGTCGTCGAGGCGGCGGACCTGAACGGCTCAACAGAGTACATCGTCCAGGTGATCGAGCAGTCCGCGCCGGGCACCGTCTGGGCGGTCGGCACTGAGATCAATCTGGTCAAGCGGCTCGCGCAGGAGCATCCCGACAAGACCATCTTCTGCCTCGACCCCATCGTCTGCCCCTGCTCGACTATGTATCGCATCCATCCAGCCTATCTCGCCTGGGTGCTGGAGGAACTGGTCGCTGGCCGCGTCGTCAACACCGTCACGGTGGACGAGGAGACGGCAGGCTGGGCCAAGGTTGCTCTGGAGCGTATGCTCGCGAACAAGGGCTAGCGGGCAGAGGGGCGCGGCGCATTCTCATGTGGAGAGATTCATCGTTCAAGAACGGGCTGTCACCGCACGTGATGACCAGCCCATACGAATCGCTTGCTCTGCCGCTGGGGATTCCGCCTACGTCTATCACCTGATCCGCCATCTTGGACGTCGTCCACTGTGTCTTCCAGAGGTCTCTGTCAGACAGGAGATGCATGATGACCCATTCCGACGATGCGTTTGGCGAAAGCTCGGACGTCAGCTGGCCCTTGGACTCCACGACTGTCGATGCCACGATAGTTCGACCGCTAGGTCCAGGACCATTTCCCGGCGTGGTGATGGTGGCCGGCAGCGGTCCTACGGACCGCAATTGGAATTCGCCCCTCCTGCCTGGCAACAATGGCAGCGCCCGTCTGATAGCGGAGGCATTGGCGCGGGCTGGGTTCGCATCCCTGCGCTATGACAAGCGTGGCGTGGGTCCCCATGCGCGCGAGAACCTACAAGCCCTGATGGGCAAGGTCAGCATGCAGAGCCATCTCGACGAACTTGCCAGCGCCGTCCACACTCTGGCACGTCAGCCATTTGTCCGTGACGACCGGATCTTCGCGCTTGCCAACAGTGAGGGAGCCCTGCATGCCCTGCACTACCAACTGAACAGCCCCGCGATTCCGCTCGCGGGACTCGTGCTGATTGCTCCGCCCGGCCGCCCCGTCGGCGCGGTGGCACACTCGCAACTGGCGGCGCAGGCTCGCAGCGTCCCAAATGGGGACGCCTTGCTGGCGCTCTACGATGCCGGCATCGCTCGCTTTCTTGCGGGGGAGCCCATTATGCCCGATCCGTCGTTGCCGCTGGGTGTGCAGCAGTTGTTGCAGAGTCTGGAGGCTCCACTCAACTTGCCCTTCGCTCGTGAGCTCTGGACGGCCGATGCGGCTCCTCTCCTCGCACAGGTGGACATCCCGGCGCTGATCGTAATCGGCAAGAAGGATGTCCAGGTCGACTGGCAGGCCGATGGCGAGCCGCTCCAGCGTGCCGCCGCGGGACATGCAGACGTGACCTTCCTCTTCCCTGAGAACGCGAATCACGTCCTCAAGCAGGAGCTGCGGCCCCGGTCGGAGATCGTGCCAGCCGCGATACCCGAGAGTTACAATGGCCCCGACACGCGCCTGGATCCCCAGGCCATGACCAGCATTCTCGAGTGGCTGACGGCCCACGCCTAATCGTGCTGGCATGCCGCACCGTACACGACGGCGACCGGCGCCGCTGGACGAAAGTCAGCCCAACGCGCAGGTTCGCCGACAGGGGCTAACGGGCGGCACTGCGAGCTCGGCGAGGTCGGGCATCGGTGGAGACTGGCGCCACCTCATGGTACGATAGGCAATAGATACCCGAGGCTGGCCACACGACAAGGCGGCGGATGAGTATGTCGTCGGGTCGTGCGATGCCGCGCCTGAGGGCACCGACCAGGGACGACATACGACGCGGGGCATGGAGCGAGCCATCGCGAGCATACATGTGCGGACCGAGGCACACCCGTATGGAGTGGCCGGGAGACAGCACATCGTCGCCTGTCACGCAGGCGGTCGCCGACGCCAGAGCCGCCACGAGGCTTGATCGTACCACGACCCTGAGCACGCGCCTTAGTGGGCGCCAGCTCCTGGTTGTGCGAGCGGTATGGTCTAGCCTTGCGTCCGTCCTGCTGGGACTCTTTGTGCTCCTGATACCGGTTTATTGGATGCAGCTCCGGACGGTCTGCACCGGCACGGGGTGTGCGCTTGAGCAACCTTCCCCCACCAGTGCTCGCGCACTTGCGACGCTGGGCCTCTCCATTCCCACGTACACCGCGCTGACATTTGTGATCACGCTGCTCTCCTCAGCCGTATGCTTCGCGGCCGCGGGCGTGATCGTCTGGCGCAAGTCTGACGACTGGATGGCGCTCCTCGTCGCCCTGGTGGAGGTGGGGCTGGGCACGGTGGTGGTCTCCAGCTCGATTCAGACGGGCCGCTCCATTTGGCAGCTTCCCGCGATGATCACGACGGGACTCACGTACACGCTGCTGTTCTTGCTGGCAGCGCTGTTCCCCAGCGGACGCTTCGTGCCGCGCTGGACACGCTGGTTTATTGCGGTGTGGATCGCCACCTGGCTGACGATGATGGGCGTCTATCTGCTGCGGGGCACACTGCTCCTGGGCGTCTATCTGGCCGTTTGGCAGGTTGGGCTGATCGTCTCGGGAGTGGCCCAAGTCTACCGGTACCGGCATGTGTCGAACCCACGCGAGCGCGCACAGACCCGCTGGGTCGTCTTTGGTGCGTCGGCAGCCGTCGGGACCACACTCGCGGTGGATGCGCCGACGCTGATCGTGCCGTCCCTCGGCCGGCCGGGTTCGCTTCTCGAGTTGCTTAGCCCGCCATGTAGCGCGCTGGCGACGATCGTCTTCTCGCTCGCGGTGGGCATGGCGATCCTGCGCTACCGGCTCTACGACATCGACGTCATCATACGGCGCACGCTGATCTATAGCGTGGTGACGTTCACCCTCACGGCGGCCTATTTTGGCGTCGTGCTGCTACTGCAGACCGCGTTTCACGCACTAACGGGCCAGGGGTCAGCCGTGGCCGTGGTGATCTCGACACTTGCGATTGCCGCGCTCTTCCAGCCCGTGCGTGGACGTGTACGGACGTTCGTCGACCGCCGCTTCTACCGCCGCAAGTACAACGCGGGACGGACGCTCTCTACCTTCGGCGCCTCGGTGCGCAATGAGATGGACCTCGACGAACTCGGCCATCAGCTGGTGGGCGTGGTGGCGGAGACGATGCAGCCCTCGCTCGTCTCTCTCTGGCTGATGCTCCCCGAGGAGGCCGATCACACGGGCCGAGGACTGACGGAGCCGGAGCACGGAGATCATTCAAGTGGGCCTCTCTGAGGCGATTACTCCGTGCGCAGGGCGACGATGGGGTCGAGGCGCGAGGCGCGCACGGCGGGGTAGTAGCCGAAGCCGACGCCAATCGCCGCGGCAACGCCGACGGCCAGCAAAATCGCGAGCGGGCTGACACCCAGCGGGAGCCGGAACGCCGCCTGCAGGCCGAAGCCGAGCGCGAGGCCCAGCACGATGCCGAGCACTCCGCCGGTGGCACTGAGCGTGAATGCCTCGATGAGGAACTGGTCACGGATGTCGCTGCGCCGCGCGCCGACAGCCATACGTGTGCCGATCTCGCGGGTGCGCTCGGTCACCGAGACCAGCATGATGTTCATGATGCCGATGCCGCCGACCACCAGCGAGATGGCCGCGATGCCGATCAGCAGCGCCGAGAGCGTACTGGCGAAGACCTGTGCGGTCTGCACGAGCTGGCTCGGCACACGGACCTGGAAGTCGTCTGGCTGTCCCGGACGGATGTTGTGCCGTTGCCGTAGCAGCGTGGTGGCCTCTGTCTGTACGGTGGTCACCGTATCGGCGCTCTCTGCCTGCACCACGATCTGACTGACGTAGAGACTGTTGTCGAGGCGCACATGCGCGGCGGAGTACGGCACGAAGGCGACGTCGTCCTGGTTGGCGGCGCCCGCCGCGCCCTTCGATTGCAGCACGCCGACCACGCGGAAGAGCTGGTTGTTGATGAGGATGCGCTGCCCCACCGGGTCGACACTCGACGGGATGAGGTTGCTTGCGACAGTCTGCCCGAGCACCACGACTGGCGTGCCACTGGCCTGGTCGGTCGCGCTGAACCAGGCGCCCTCCGCGAGCTGCCAGTTCTGGATGCCCTGAAACGCCGGATAGACGCCCGAAACGCGTGTGTTCCAGTTCCGGTTCTGATAGACCATCTGGGTGGGAACACTCAGCACCGGGCTGACGGCGACGACGTGCGGCAGCTCGCCGAGCGCGGCGGCGTCGCCTATCGTGAGCGATTGCTGTGTGCCGGTGCCGCCCGAGGCGCCCTTCGTCGTCGCGGCGCCGGGACTGATGAGCACGGCGTTCGTGCCCAGCCCATTGATTCGCGCGGTGATGAGCGCGCTCACACCCTGCGTGAGCGAGATTGCCGCGATGACCGCCGCTACGCCGATGATGACGCCCAGCATCGTCAACAGCGACCGTGTGCGATTCGTCGAGAGCGCGTCGAGCGCGCTGCGGAAGTTTGCGGCAACCAGATTCCGCCGAGCTGGCAATATCTTGAGCGTACGCGTGGCGGTGCGCCTCGGTGCAGAGCGAGTCCAGCTCATGGAGCGGACTCCTCAGCGCTGCGCGGCTGCCATTCGGCGCGTGCCGAGCGGGGAGCAATGACGAGCGAGTCGCTCGTCATGACACCGTCGGAGAAGGTGATCTGCCGCTGCGCGAAGGCGGCGATATCGGGCTCGTGTGTGACGAGCACCACCGTTAGTCCCCGCTCGTTAAGCGCCTGCAGGATCGCCAGGATCTCGATGCTGGTATGGCTGTCGAGATTGCCGGTCGGTTCGTCGGCCAGCAGCACCGCCGGGCGATTGACGAGCGCGCGGGCGATGGCGACGCGCTGCTGCTGCCCACCCGAGAGCTGCGACGGCCGGTGTGCCGCGCGCGCACCTAGCCCCACCGCCTGCAGCATCCGGCGAGCGCGGCGCTCTTGCTCGGCGCGTGGCACACCGGCGTAGACGAGCGGCAGCGCCACATTCTCTAGCGCGGTCGCACGCGGCAGCAGATTGAAGCCCTGGAAGACGAACCCCAGGTGGAGGTTGCGAATGGTGGCCAGCTCGTCGGGCGAGAGGGCGCTGACCTGCATCCCCATCAGCCAGTAGTCTCCGGCGGTGGGCGTGTCTAGGCAGCCGGCGAGATTCATGAAGGTCGATTTGCCCGATCCCGATGGCCCCATGACTGCCACGAACTCGCCCCGGCGCACCGTCAGGCTGACGCCACGTAGCGCCCGCACGCGCGTCTGGCCGAGCAGATAGGTCTTGGCCAGATCGCGCACCTCGATCACCGGCAGATCGTCGGGCAGCGGGGGCGCGGGCTCATCGTCGCGTGTCCAGGCCGTTGGCGGAGGCGCCTGCCCGCTGGCCGGCCGCTGCGCGAGATAGTCGGTCATGCTTGGCTCCCGCTTCTCTACTGACCGGTGCCCGGCGTGTATTGCACATCCGGTGGAGTCGTCGACCTTGTGCCAGGGCTGGCGGTGCCCGACGTGTGCGGCGTCGCCGGTGCGGTGGTGGGACTCGCGGCGCCCGGCTGGGTCTGCCCACCGCTGGCCGGGTTCGGCGTGCTGGCGCCGCGCGACCCGGTGCCGCCTTGTTGCCCGGTGACGACGTGCTCACCCGCATGCAGTCCCGACAGCACCTGATACGAAGTGCCGTCCGTGAGGCCGAGCACGACCGGCTTGACGATCCAGGTGTCCGTGCTCGAACGCTCGAGCACGAAGGCGCGGGTCGGCGTATCTTTCGAGACGTCGACATTCGCGGAGTCGTTTTCCAGCGCCTGGAGCTGCTTATTGGCCTGCTGCAGGGCCGCTTGTGCCTGCGCCCTGGTGATACCATTCGGCGCACCCACCTGCGACTGCGCGAAGGTCACGGCACTGGCCGGCAGCAGCAGCACGCCGAAGCGGGCGTCTGTAGTGATGGTAGCTGTCGCCGTCATGCCCGGCAGCAGATTCGCGCCCTGCACGCTGGGCATATCCACGTCGATCGTCACCGGGTAGGTGACGACATTCGAGGTCGTCTGCCCGAGAGGTGAGATGGCACTCACCGTGCCCGAGAAGGTCCGCGTGCCGTACGCGCTCACCATAAAGGTGACTGCCTGCCCCGCGGCGACGCGCCCGATGTCAGCCTCATTGACGGAGGCATTGACCTGCAGCATGCTGAGGTCCACGATCGAGATGAACGTGCTCGACTGGCTGGCCGAGCTGCCGCCGGCGGTGCCCGTCTTGCCCGGCGTGCCCCCGACCGTCCCATTGATGGCCGCCACGGTGCCAGCGTGGGGCGCCACGAGGGTCGCGTTTTTGAGGTTGTCTTGCGCGGTCTGCAACTGGCTCTGTGCGGAGTTGACCTGCGCCTGCGCGCTGTCGACCTGGCTCTGCGCCTGAGCCTGCTGGGCGTTGGCCTGCGCCTGTACAGCGGCATATTGATCTTGGGCGGCCTGGATGCAGCTTGACGAGTCAGAAGACTTGTTGCAGGTGTTGTTGATCGTGTTTTGCTCTTGCGAGAAGGCCGCGTTGACTTGCGCCTGCGCTTGCTCCTGTACGCGTTGCAGGTTGCTTTGCGCGTCGGATAGGCTCTGCTGCGCGCTGCTCAGATTCTGCTGCGCGGAGTTGACGGCGTCTTGCAGTGAGGTTGGATCGAGCTTGGCGAGCGTGTCGCCAGCCTTCACCTGCTGCCCGACCTTCACGTTAATCTCCGTAATGGTGCCGCTGCCAGAGAAGTTGACATCGTACTCCGCGCTCTGGATGGGACCGGTGGCCGCGACAGAGAGCGCGAGATTCCCCTGCTGGATGGACGTGTAGGTGTACTGCGGTGTCCGGCCACGCGCGATGGCGAAGATGATGCCACCGATCAACGCGAGCAGCACCGCCGCCGCGATCGAGGCGATCACGATGCGATCTCGCGTCCACTCGAAGCGGGGACGCGGATGGGGGGCGATCTCGTCAGACAGGAGCGTGTCGTCGTCGTCGAAATCTGGCAATACCAGCGACTCAGTGCCTCGTGGCTGCTCGGACTCCGTCATGGGCCATCCTCGTCTGTTGGTGGTCTCGGTTCGGTGGTCTCGAGGGCACAGTCGCCGGCGTCCAGGCGTAGGGGCACGACCGTGCGGATAGTGTGTCGCACACATCCACCTGCGACACAGCACTAGTATACTCGTGATGACGTGGAATGGAATGGGGAAGTTTCGTTACCTGACGAAAGCGATCAAAATCTCTCCGTGCCTCTGCCGTGAACGCAGACAACACCTGACCAATTCGCTAGAGGGGAAGAGGCCAGGGAGCATGCGTGTGGGGGGTGTGCGAGAGCGCGCGATCGGAGAGCAGCCGAGCGTCGAACAGCGGCAACGACACGCTGACGGTGTCCACGTCGCGGATCTGAGTTGCCGACCCGTGTCGCAATGAGGCGAGCGCATTCCAGTGCAGGCATGCCAGTTGTGTCAACCTCCATGTTGTACTCGATTCCCGCATGCACCATCAGCGCTTGGAGTGTCGCCATGCCTTGGATGTGGTCGTCGCGTCCTCGTTCGCGTTCGGCCGCGACACTCGGGTCACAGCGCACGCCCACCCACAACACTGACACGCCAGCCAGAGCCGTACGCCATCGGTTGCGCGCGTCAACACCACTGACGAAGACATCGTCAATGATGATCCGGGCTCCGGCATGGATCATGGCGGCGATACCCCGCATCCATGCCGACTCCAATTGGCGAAACTCTGGCCCCGGATGTACCGAGCCGTCAGCGCCAAATGTGATGCCATTCCCTGCGTCGAGGAGCGCCTTCGGCATTGCGTCAATCAGTGTATCGATGCTGAACCGCAACCAGGGGGAAGACAAGATATCTTGAAGTGTGGTCGCAATCGTCGTCTTGCCCGAGCTCGACCCGCCGTTCAGAATAATCGCCTGAATTACGTCCGTACCTTCGCTGTTCTCCGGAGAGTGCATTGATTGTCTGCTGCTCCCCTCATTGTACGCTGAGGAGGACGTCTTTCGGTGTATATGAGTGGGCCCGACTGGGAAGCAACACAACGGGACATCCACACGCAAGCGAGCGTCCCTGTCGGGAAGACCGGTTCCCCGCCGCCCCTCCCGCGAGGGGAAGGACGACGAGAGTAGTCGGCCTAGTACTCCGTCGGGCTGCCTAAAGATGCGTGATGAAATCGTCGATGCTGACACCTGCCTGCTT
>CAYRVF010000138.1:0-12591 GCA_964427535.1 uncultured Ktedonobacterales bacterium | reverse complement strand
TGAAAGAACCATCGAGATCGCGGGCCACAGCCAGGCATTCGGACCACGAGCCTTAATCGCTGCTTGATTTCTTGACCGGCTCTCTAGGTGAACACGCGTGTCACGGGACGAAGCGGTAGCCGACGCCCGGCTCGGTGACGAGCTGCCGCGGCGCTGTGGCATCCGTCTCGATTTTCCGGCGCAGGCGGCCCATGTAGACCCGCAGATATTCCGCCTCGTCGCCATACGCTTCGCCCCAGACACGCCGAAGAAGCTGCCGGTGCGTCAGGACCTTGCCGGCATGGATGATCAACTGCGCTAACAAGGCGAACTCTGTCGGAGTCAGACGGATTTCTACCCCGTCGCGCCGCACCACATGTCCTTCCAGGTCAACCGTGAGCGAGCCGAACGTTCGCATTCCCGGCGCGGGAGCGCGCTCCTCCCAGTTGGCGCGCCGTAAAGACGCGCGCACCCGCGCGAGCAGCTCCTCGACGCCAAACGGTTTGGTGAGATAGTCGTCGGCGCCGAGGTCCAGAGCCGCGACCTTGTCGCTTTCGGCGTCCAGCGCGGTGAGTACGATGATCGGCACCGTGGAGCGCTCGCGAATGCGGCGGCAGACCTCCAATCCGTCGAGGCGGGGCATCATGATGTCGAGCACCAGCAGGTGCGGAGACTCCGTTTCCCACAGGGCGAGCGCTTCCAGTCCGTTGCTCGCCTCGTGGACCACGTAGCCGCGCGCCCGGAGGTTGCGGCTGATGAAGTCGCGGAGCGACGACTCGTCTTCCGCGACCACAATGCGTCTCGCGGCAGTGTTCATACGCCGCTCCCCCTCTCCGTCAGGACGAGCGCTTCCGGCGATTCCCGCTTGTTGGCAGTCGTGGAACTATCATCAGATACCGGCAAGGTGAACGCGATCATGGTGCTATTTCGGTCGCTCTCAGCCCAGATCATGCCGCCGTGCGCCTCGACGAAGGCTTTACAGAGTGCCAGACCCAGGCCGGTACCGCCGTTCTGGTTCCGCGTGCGATCAGCGCGATAGAAGCGCTCAAAAATGTGCGGCAAGTCGTCTTCGGCGATGCCAGGGCCATCGTTGGCGACCGCGACGCGCACGTGTCCGACGTCGCGCGAGGCGCGCACGTTCACAGCGCCGTCGCCATAGGCATTTGCGTTCGCGATCAGGTTCTGCACGACAACCTGAATGCGCGCCGCGTCAACCCGTACAGGAGGGAGGTCGTCGGGAATGTCAACCGAGAGGCGCGCTGGTGGAGGGTTGAGACGATGCACCGCGTCTTCGACAATGGAGTCGAGGTGGTGCGCCGTCCGGCGCAGCGCCAGGAGCCCAGCTTCATGCCGCGAGAGGTCGAGCAGATTGGTCACGAGCTGCGCCAAACGATCCGCCTCGGTGCTGATCGTACCGAGAAAGTGGCGCTGGTCGTCGAGCGACCACGAGACATCGTCCTGAAGCAGCGTCGAAGCATGCCCCTTGATAGCCGCCAGTGGCGTGCGCAGCTCATGGCCGACGGCAGCCAGCAGCGTGGTCTTGAACTGATCCAGCTCGCGCTCGCGCGTGACATCGCGCAAGAGCAGCCCGCGACCGATAGCCTCGCCCTCGTCACCATGTACGTCGAAGAGGCGGAGCTGCATCGCGCGGGCGATGTGCCCCTGTCGCGCGTCGAGGAGCCAATCACCGATTTCACCGGCCTCCGCCCGCGCGACACTACGGCGATACTCCTCAGGCTTCTCGGCAAGAGCGGCCAGCGCCGTATGCACTGCGCTGATATGCATTGTACCCAGCACCACATCCGGCACGCCAAGTAGTGAGCATGCGCCTGGGTTCGCGTAGAGCACAACGCCGTCGGCGCTGGTCAGGAGCAGCCCATCGGTCATGCTCCCCATGATCGCGGCAAGAGTTTGCTTCTCCGCCATCGCCTGCCGATACAGACGCTCGTTCTCCCGGGCTACCTCATGGAGTCGCTCATCACTGCGCTCGTAGAGCACCGCATGCTCCCAGGCAAGCGCCGCATGATTCGCGAACGTCAGCAGCAGATCCACCTCATTTGCCGAGAACGGCTGCGGCTCCCGGCGATGCACTACGAGCACGACACCGCCGACACGCTGCGTGATAATGGGAATCGCCAGGATGGCCTTAAAGCCTTCCGATTGCGCGATCTTCGGAAACTCTGAGCTGCCATCATCAATTACCTGTACTGGCCTGCGATCATGGAATGCGCGGGCCGACGGCACCGCCATGTTATCGGGGCGCACCTGCACGAGGTCGCCGTAGTCCTCGGCCCTCCCTTCGCTGACCAGCACGTGGAGGGTTCCCTCCTCATCAGGCACGAGCACAGCCGCCGCCTGCACGTCCACCAGTCGTCGCACCTCGCGGATTATCGTCGCGCCAACGGCGCGCGGATCGAGCGAGTTGACGACCGCGTTCGATGTTTCGAGCAGCGTGCGCAGCTCTGAGAGCTGAACCGCGACGTCATGTCGCAGAGCTTGCAGCGAGCGCGACAGTTTGCCGATCTCATCCGCGCGCTCCGTCAGCACTGGGAGGGTTGAAACCTGTACCGGACCCATGGGTGGCAGTTGACCATGCTCATCGGCCAGCGCGTGCAGCGGGCGCACCACGCGCCGCAGCAGGACTATCCAGAAGAGCAGACCACCGAGCGCGAAGAGTCCAGTGGCGAGCAGAAGCCAGATGCGAAAGTCGGCCGTCGCCTGGGATATCTCCACCGCCGGCCGCTGGACGACCACCGCCCATCCCAGCGCCGGGACAGGCACAGCGGTGTACAGCCAATTCGCTCCGTCTGGGCCACGTGCTTCTGAGGTGACGCTGTTTCCCGCGAGCGCGCTGGCGGCCCCTGGCAACGTGTTGGCCAACGGCTGGAGCATCTGGGCGGAATCAGGGGAGGCGATGAGCTTACCCTGGTTGTCAAGAACGCTGATGACGAGGTGCTGACCTTGTATGGTTGACGCGTCGATCACCGTGCGTAAGGGCGCGCTGAGTCCATCCAGCAACAGCGTTGTGGCGAGAACACCCAGGAACGCGCCCCGATTGTCGCGCACCGGTTCCGCGATCGTAACAACGGCATTGTGCGTAGTTGGGTCAATGGCGCCGCCTTCCACAACGGGATCGTTGCTGCTTGCCGCCAGACGAAAGACGGCGCTGTTCGAGAAGGTTGCGCCCTGTACACGCAGGTCCGACGGTACAGAGAGCCGCAGCACACCAGTGGCATCCAACCAGTAGACACGATCAATGTCTGGCCGAGCAATCTCGTAGACGGAGAAGACGTCCGTCATGTCTCGGCCGCTCGTAACATAGGTTGCGGCGGTCTGCCCCAGCTCGACGAGCGACGTTCTAATCGTGTCCAGCGTGGAATAGGTATCGAAAGAGACTTCCTGTGCGAGGGTCAGGTCGGTGCTCTGGAAGCCGTCGCGGATCTGGCTTTGCCCTACCGCGTCCGCCTCGAAGCCGCTGCCGATGACCAGCAATACAAATATGAGATAGACGCCCAGGAGCTGGACGAGCAACGAACGCCGGACAACCTGAAGCGCGGCGGGTCTCTTGCGCTGAGAGAGCCAGCCGCGAATGACGGCGGAAGAATACATAACACTCTCCCCTACCCCCGTCATGCTCGCCGTGGGGGTCTGCAACGTTGCAGGAGTGCTGGGTGTCCGGTGTCTTCGTTGCGGAATCAGCTGCGCGGCGTGTTCGCCGCGATCTGCTCCGCGATGGCAAGCGTCCGCCGCGCCTTGTACGCGATGGGATAGTCAACGAACTGGCCATCTACGGAGAACGAGGCGACACCGCCGGCCTCCGCCTGAGTGAAGGCATCCGCGATGCGACGCGCTAGCGCAACATCGTCCTCACTCGGAGTGAAGATTGGGTTTACGACAGCGACCTGCGCGGGATGAATGCAGGCTTTGCCCTGGAAGCCAAGCCGCTTCGCCTGTTCGGCTTCACTGGCGAGACCAGTGGGATCATCGAGGCGGGCGTAGACGGTATCTACAGGCTGCTCCAAGCCAGCCGCGCGCGAGGCGTTGACAACCGCGATGCGCGCCCATAATAGTCCCTCATGCCCAGCCGTCCACGCCATGTTGGTGTCGAGACTGTAATCGCCAGCGCCGAAGTTGAGGCGGCGCACGCGCGGCGTAGCCGATGCGATCTCAGCCAGGTGGGCGATGCCGGCTGCGGTCTCCACAATAGGCATCAGGTCAATGCTCCCCTCGCGCAAGCCAGCCGACCGCTCAAGCTGGCATAGGAGCCAATCCACCATAAGAAGCTGCGCCGCTGATTCGGTCTTCGGCAGCACAATACCAGAGAGGCCAGGACCGACGACCGCGCAGAGATCTTCGTACGCGTACGGCGTGGTCAGGCCGTTCACGCGTACGTAGGCGGCGGGCCCGCGCTCTGGCGTGCCACGCGCCGCGAGAACGGCGCGTACCGCGAGCCGCGCCTTGGGCTTTTCGGAGGCCGCGACGGCGTCCTCGATGTCGAGAATAACGCCGTCAGCGCCCGTCGCGCCGGACAGCGCCTTCTCGACGTGTCGTGGCGACGTGGCAGGCGCAAAAAGCAGCGTGCGCAGAATGTTCACAAGCCCCCCTGTCGGCTTTTGGACTCTTATATAATACCTTCTTCGCGAAGCGCGCCGCGCTCCTCCGGCGAGAGGCCCAACTGGGCGTAGATTTCGTCGTTGGACGCGCCAAGCGCCGGGCCTGTGCTGGTGATGCGGCCGGGCGTTTCGCTGAAGCGCGAGACGACGTTGACCATGCGCATGGTGCCGAAGTCAGCGTCTTCAACAGGCGTAAGACTCTGGCGCGCGGCGAAGTGCGGATCGGCGAAGATGTCGGGAATGTCATAGATGGGCGCGACGGCCACCTCAGCCGCTTCTAACAGCGCCAGCACCTCGTCACGGGTGTGCCGTCGCATCCACTCCCCGATGATCTCGTCGAGCGCCTCGACGTTTGCCACCCGTCCGGCGTTCAGCGCGAACCGCGGATCAGTACGCAATTCAGGCCGGCCAATGGCGTCCATAAGCCGCTCGAAGATGGATTGCGCGCTGGCCGAGAGGGAGACCCAGCGGCCATCGCCACACTGATAGGTATTGCGCGGCGCGACATGGTCACTACGATTGCCGACGCGACCACGCGCGATGCCGAGCTGATCGTAGTCAAGCAGGGCGGGCTCCAGCAGGCGCAATAGCGGCTCACAGAGCGAAAGGTCAATCATCTGGCCCGTTCCGCCGTGAGCGTCGCGCCAGTACAACGCAACCATGACCGCGAACGCGCCCGTTATCCCCGCGATGCCGTCGGCAAGTGGGCCGTTCGGCAGCGTCGGCGGCCCCCCGGGCTGACCCGTGAGATGCGCGAAACCGCTGAGCGCTTCGGCCAGTGTCCCGAATCCTGGACGGGATTTGTAAGGGCCGCATTGCCCGAATCCCGTCACACGGAGCATAATCAAGCGAGGATTGATCTCGCGCAGCGTCTCGTAGCCGATGCCCCAGCGCTCCAGTGTACCCGGACGGAAGTTCTCGATGACGACATCCGCATCGGTGGCGAGCTGCTTGAAGAGGGCGGCGCCTTTCGGCTTGCCGAGGTTCAAGGTAATGGAGCGTTTGTTGCGGCTCATAGACTTCCAGAACAGCGCCACGCCGTTCTTCGGCGTGCCCCAGCGGCGCTGGTGGTCTCCCACGCCGGGCATCTCCACTTTGATCACATCGGCGCCAAGCTCAGCGAGATACGCGGCGGCCCAGGGCGCGGCAGCCATAGTAGCGATATCGAGCACCCGGACACCTGCCAGGGCCATCGGACGCGTGCCGGTTGCATCCGCATCCACATCTGCGACGCGAGCAGTTTCTGCCATGCTTTAGGTATCCTTGCGCTAAAGAGAGTCCGAACGGGTGGCGCTGGACAACGCACGAAATATATTGTATATAATATATAATGTGAGACACAAGCTTTGTCAAGCTGGTGGAACGGAGCAGGAACCGTTGCGAGTCTCGAATGAACATATGACAAAGACCGCGCTCGCTGTGGACGCGCTGCGCGACGCCATTCTGCGTGGCGATATCGCCCAGACCGCGCCGCTTACCGTAACACGTCTCGCGGCCCAGCTCGGCATGAGCCCGACCCCCGTGCGTGAAGCGATCCGCACCCTCCAGGCGGAGGGACTGCTCCGTCTGGAGCCGCATCACTCTGCCTCGGTGACGCAGTACTCGGCCAAGGACATCCATGACATCTTCCAGCTGCGCGCTGACCTCGAGTCGCAGGCGACGCGCCTCGCGGTGCCGAACCTCACCGATGCTCAGATCGCGGAGCTCGACGACATGCAGCGCGAGATGCGTGAAGTGGCGCGGCGTGGTGACATCGAGCGGCTGAATCGGCTCAATGCCAACTGGCATCTGCTGATCTATGGGGCAGCAGAGAACCGCGTGTTGCTTGAGCTCGTTCAGCACCTCTGGAAGAAGTTCATGTTCGAAATCAACTGGATACAGCCCGATGGCGCCGAGCGCTCCCTTGAGCAGCACGATCGGTTACTCGCGGCCATTCATGCGCACGACGCGGACGCAGCCGCAACGGCGATCCGCACCCATATTCAACGCGCCGAGAGCGTCGCCATCGAATACGGAGAGTCGCGGAAGCAACCGACAGCGCAGGTCAAGTAGAAGATGGCGCATGGCCCGCCAAAAGCCGCGCGAGACGGGCACGTGCGCGAGCAAACGAAGTGAGGAGCGAGAGCATGGCAGAGCAGACACCTGGTAGTAGCAGCGTCAGAATCATAGACGTGTTCGCCCGGGACGGCTTGCAGACGGTGCTGCACGAGCCGCACCTTCGCGTGCCGACAACGGAGGAGAAAGTCCACATCATCGAGCGGTTAGACAATGCCGGTGTGCCTGAGATCGAAATCACCGGTTTCGTCCATCCGCGGGTGATCCCCAGCCTGGCAGACGCGGAAGATGTCGCACGCGAGGCGCTTGCCCGCCCGCACCGTGCCGTCTACCGTGCGCTCGTGCCGAACATGCGCGGCGCTGAGCGGGCGATGGCGGTGGGTGTCCCAAAGCTCTCGTGTCTCATTGTGGCGAGTGAGACCTATAACCGGCTGAACTCCAATATGACGGTCGAGCGAAATGTGCGCGAGATCGAACAGATCGCCGAGGTCGGTCGGGCAGCGGGGATCGGGGTGTCCGTCGGCATGGGCACATCCTTCATCTGCCCATACGATGGGGTGCTGCCGGAGGACTATATTCTCGGCCTGATCGAGCGCTTCGTAGCCGCCGGCATCACCGAAGTCTCGCTGGCCGACAGTGTCGGTCTTGCATGGCCGACGCTGGTGCGCGACCGCGTCCGAGCCATCGCCGCGCGCTGGCCTGATCTGACGATTGGCCTTCATCTGCATACGCTTGCTGGCACCGCGATAGCCAACGTCTTTGCCGCGTACGAGGCAGGCATCACCCATTTCGAAGGAGCCATCGGTGGTATCGGCGGTGGTATTGCCATGCCGGTTCATACGACGAACATGGGCAACGTCGCAACCGAGGATTTGATCTATCTGTTCGAGTCGTGCGGCGTGCCGACCGGCGTCAATCCTGAGGAGGCCGCGTCTATCGGACGGGAAGCGCAAGCCTTGATCGGCACCGGCAACGGCTTCACGACAGCATTCGGTACGCTCGAAAGCTTCCTGGCGGCGAGTCGTGGCCAGCTCGCCCGTATGCGTGAGGCACCTCCGGGCGACTCGCGCGCCCCAGCGCAACACGCCACTCCCCCAGCATAGGCGGGGCGGCACGCGAGCACGATACGCTCTACCACGAGCCGGGTGGACCGCGCGCCAGCGCGCCATTCCTCATGGCGTCGTGTGCATGGCACCCGGATAGGGAGACGTAATAGGGAGACGCGACCAGCACACTATGAGCGAGCACAATCCGCAACCGAGCACCAGACAGCTCTTCGGTATTTGGGCCAGCATCGGCCTGCAATCCTTTGGCGGCGGCGCCTCGACCACATTCTTGATCCAGCGCGCCTTCATTGAGCGGCATCGCTGGGTCACTATCGAAGAGTTTACCCAGCTGTGGAGTCTTTGCCTGCTGGCGCCTGGCATCAACCTCATCGGCATTACCGTATTGCTTGGCAAGCGCATGGGCGGTACACGCGGCATTGTCGCCTCGCTGGCTGGCTTACTCCTGCCAAGCGCCACCATCACCTGTCTGTTGACGGCGCTGTTCGTGCAGGTGGAGCAGCAAGCGGCAGTTCAAGCGGCGCTGCGAGGTATTGTCCCGGCTACCGCTGGCATCATGGCGCTCGTCCTGGTGAACTTTGCCCAGCCAATCACCCGCAACTGGCGCCAGACGGGGCTATTCCGTCTGCTTCTCAGCGGCGCCCTCGTAACGGTATTCGCGGTGGCCGTCATCAGGTGGAATGTCTCGGCCATCGTCATTGTCATCGGCGCCGCCTGTCTCGGCGTCCTGCTGTATACACCGGGCCGGACGACCGGCTGGAAGACATCTGAGAAGGACGACCAGCAGCGGGAACTCTTGTGATCAACCCCTTTCTTTACTGGCTTCTGTTCCTGAAAGCCTCGCTCTTTTCGACAGGCGGCTTCAGTAACCTTCCGAGCTTGCATCAGGATCTTCTCGCGAAGGGTTGGGCGACGGAGGCTGACTTCGGGCGCTCCATCGCCATGGGGCAGATCAGCCCAGGCCCCAACGGGCTCTGGGTCATCAGTCTGGGCTACTTCACCTATGGCATCCTGGGAGCAGTCTTCGCGCTAATCGCCATCACCCTCCCACCGCTGCTGGTGCTCGTCGTCGCCGCACAGTTCGGTCGCATCGAAAAGCGGCGATGGACGCAAGGGGCGATGCAAGGGGTCTCGCTGGCGGTTCTCGGTCTGCTCGTCACCGTGATCTGGACCATTCTGCATCAGCCAGGCGTTGACTGGAAGGGTCTCATCATCGCCGCCGCATCACTGGCTCTGTCCGCCAGTCATAAGGTCAACTTGCTGATTATCCTCGTCCTGGGCGGTATTGTCGGCTACCTGTTATATCACTGACACGGGGCAGCCCGTACAAACGGGCGCCGCCCAGTGGCCCAGTCCGCGCCTGGTGAGGTGGTACTGCCGCTCGTCAAAGGTCTTTCGATGGATCGGTACTCAGCGGTAGGTGTTGGAAGCAGTCGTTTTGGGAGCTCTCGCTGTTCCCCGCCGGAGCGTCAGGACAGCCCGGAGAGTCCCACGTCCTTGTGCGGGTCTCCGACCATCTGCTTGGGGACGACGACTTTGTCGAACTCCGCAGCGCTGATGTCTCCGCTCGCGATCGCGGCATCCCGCAGGCTGGTTCCCGTGTCCTGCGCCTTGTGTGCGATGGCCGAAGCCTTGTCGTACCCGATGACCGGGCTGAGCGCCGTCACCAGCATCAGCGAGTCGTTGACGTACGCGCCGATACGCTGCGTGTCTAAGGTGATCCCCTCGATGCCGTAGCGGCGCAGCTTCTCACTGGCATCCCCCAGGATACGCGCCGAGTGCAGCACGTTATTGATGATGATCGGCCGCATGGCGTTGAGCTCAAAGTTGCCCTGCGAGCCGGCGAACGCCACCGCGTTGTCGTCGCCGATCACCTGGATGCAGACCATCACCATGGCCTCCTCCTGGGTCGGGTTCACCTTGCCCGGCATGATCGAGGAGCCCGGCTCGTTGGCCGGCAGGTTCAGCTCGTGCAGCCCGTCGCGCGGGCCCGAGCCCAGCCAGCGGATGTCGTTGGCGATCTTCATCAGGGCCACCGCCAGCGCGCGCAGCGCCGCGCTCGCGTTGACCATGGCGTCGAGCGAGCCTTGGGCGGCGAACTTATTCGGCGCGGTGACGAACGGCTGACCGGTGAGCGTGGCGATCTCGGCCGCGATCTTCGGGCCGAAGTCGGGCAGGGTGTTGAGGCCGGTGCCGACCGCCGTCCCGCCCGCCGCGAGCTTGTACAGGCCCTTCATCGAGGCCTTGACGAGGTCGAGCGCGTCGCGGAGCTGGGTGACGTAGCCGGACCACTCCTGCCCGACCGTCAGCGGGGTGGCGTCCTCCAGGTGGGTGCGCCCGATCTTGACGACGTCCACCCACGCCACCGCTTTCTCCCACATCGCCTGGGTCAGCGCCTCGACGTGCGGGATCAGGTGGTCCGCGAGCTCCAGCACCGTCGCGACGTGCATCGCCGTGGGGAAGGTGTCGTTGGAGGACTGCGACATGTTGACGTCATCGTTCGGGTGAATTGGCGTCTTCGTCCCTAGCTTCCCACCGGCGAGCTGGATGGCGCGGTTGGAGATGACCTCGTTGAGGTTCATGTTCGACTGCGTGCCCGAGCCGGTCTGCCACACGTAGAGCGGAAACTCGCTGTCCAGCTTGCCGGCGATGACCTCGTCGCAGACGCGGACGATGAGGTCCGCCTTATCCTTAGGAAGCTTGCCCGCCGCGGCGTTCACAAGCGCCGCGGCCTTCTTGACGTACCCATAGGCATGGTAGACGGCCTTGGGCATGTGGTCGTCGCCAATCGAAAAGTGGATAAGCGAGCGCTGCGTCTGCGCGCCCCAGAGCCGATCCGCCGGCACCAGCACCTCACCCAGCGAGTCGGTCTCGACGCGGTACGTGCCGTCGTCGAGCAGTGTGCCGGCCGGATAGTGGCCGTCCTTGAGCTCCGTGTCCTTTACCTGTGCCATGGTAGTGCTCTCCTGTGTTATCGTCGTGTTCAGTCTTCAAATCACGTAGTTTCTTCACGTCTATTCGGTAGGTGTTCGATTGACGATGGGCGCCCGCTTCGACACAGAGCGATGCCATCGTCCGAGCCACTTCGTCAGTTGTCGGGCGATGATATCTCTGCGTCCAGCGTGACGCTCTGCGCTGTGGCTGCCTCGCGCACGGTCGCCCGCCCACTGAGCACAGTGTCCAGCAGCACCGCCACCGTGGCGCCGAGCATCGGCCCGACGATATAGACCCACAGCGTGCCGTACTCCCCCAGCGCGAGATCCGGCCCGAATGCGCGTGCCGGATTCATGGCCGCCCCCTCGTACAGGCCGCCAGTCATGCCGAGGGAAAAGATATAAGCTCCAACGGCGAGCGGGACGAACGGGCCATTCAACTTGGGGCCGGCGGCCATCGCCAGCACGATCAGCACCATCCCACCGGTGATGATGGCCTCGAATGCCACCGCCGGCCACGCTTGGCCAGGTGGAGGCATCGTCGCGGCCAGGTGGCTGGCGGGGCCGAAGAACGCGCGCGCGAGCAGCGAGCCGGACCCCGCGGCGACGACCTGCACGACCCAATAAGCCACGGCCATATACCAGTGCATGTCCCCGCGAAGGGCGAAAGCGAACGTCATCGCCGGGTTGAAGTGGGCGGACACGTCACCTAAGGCATAGATGGCCGCCACTAGCCAGAGCGCCGAGGTGAGTGAGAGCAGCGCGACGAGCGCCACCTTGCCGAGCGCCACCTCGCCGAGCGGCGCCCCGGCGCCGGCCGTGATCGCGCCCGCCCCCGCAGAGAGGACGAAGAGCAAACCGAACGTACCGATGAATTCGCTCAGCAGTCGCCTGGCGCGATGACGGTCGTTCGTCCAGTCCGCCCGATAGCGCTTCTCGCCGAACACAGCAATCAGCTGCTCGCGCGCGCTCTCGAAGCGCCGCCTCGCTGTATCGTCCTTTCCAGCCATAGCGGTCTCCTCCCCCCACATGCTTGCCTCGTCGCCCCAGTCGAAATCGGCAGATCGCGGGATGCGGGCGCCCGCTCCGGCTGGTGGTCATACCAGGGTCCCTCTCCCCGCTTCTTTCCTTACCTGGATGTCAGGGTACACCGGCTGCCACATCGCATCCTGGACCTGCTGAACAGCATTGTTCAGATCTACGCGTGCCAGCTTTTCACCCGCCGCAGTTCTGGCGACCTCTACGGCCACTGTCGCTGAGACAGCGCGCAGGTTCTCCACGAGAGGCAACAGCGACGCACCGGGCTGCTGAGCATCCACCAAACTCGCCACAGCCCTGGCCGCGGCCATGAGCATGCCATCGCTCACCTGGCGCGCCCGCACGACGATCGTGCCTAGCCCCAGGCCGGGATAGAGCAGCGCGTTGTTGGCCTGGCCGATGGCGTAGGTGATGCCCTTGTAGGTGACGGGGCGCGAGGGGATGCCCGTCGCCACCAGCGCCCGCCCATCGGTCCAGGTGATCAGGTCGGCGGCACTGGCTTCCATCAGGCTGGTGGGATTGGAGAGGGGGAAGATGATGGGACGCTCGGTGTGTGCCGCCATCTCCGTGACGATGGCTTCCGTGAAGGTCCCCGGCGCGGTGGACGTCCCGATGAGCGCTGTGGGATGGACCCGGCGTACCACCTCGGCCAAGCTGATGCCCCCACCCGGCATGTCGTGGGTCCATCCGGCCACCTCGGCGGCTGGTCGGGCGTACGGCACCTGGAAGTCGCGCAAGACGCTGCCCATGTTGTCGGTTAGTAGGCCCTGCACATCGACACACCAGAAGCGCCGGGTCGCCTCTTCCTGTGACAAGCCCTCACGCATCATGGCGGCGCGGATCTGATCGGCGTTGCCAATCCCCGCGGTCCCCGCGCCGAAGATGACTACGCGCTGTTCGCGCAGGGGT
>CAYRVF010000137.1:0-12626 GCA_964427535.1 uncultured Ktedonobacterales bacterium | reverse complement strand
CATCTTCGTGTGGGGCATCCTCGGCTCGGTGATCATCGCTATGGCCGGGACCTCGTCCTTCACCGCCGACCTGTTCCTGATCCTGATGGACCGCATCTATAAGACCACCTTCTTTATTCCAAACGCGGGTGGGCACAGTGGCGGCGGCAACCCCTGGCTCTCGGAGAACCTCTTCTGGTTCTTCGGCCATCCCGAGGTCTACCTGATCGCGCTGCCTGCCTGGGGCGCGCTGATGGAGTTGCTGCCGGTCTTCACGCGTAAGCCGCTCTTCTCGTACAGAACCGCGGTGATCGGCTTGATGGGTGTCACGGTGATCAGCTTCGTGCTCTGGGCGCACCACGAGTTCACCTCTGGGTGGGCACCGGAGTTGCGCGGTTGGTACATGCTCACCACAGAGAGCATCTCCATTCCAACCGGCCTGATCTTCCTTACGGCGCTCGGAACCTTGTGGCGAGGCAGGATCTGGCTGACCCTGCCGATGGCGTTCGCGCTCACGTTCTTCTGGAATTTCCTGATCGGAGGTATTACCGGCATCTTCCTCTCAGATGTGCCGATCGACATCCAGACGCACGATTCCATGTTTATCGTCGCGCATTTCCACTACACGTTGCTCGGCAGTGCGCTGTTCCTGTTCTTCGCCGCTGTGTACTATTGGTTCCCGAAGATGACAGGACGCATGCTGAACGACAAGCTCGGCTGGGTCCATTTCTGGGGCATGTTCATCGGCTTCAACGGCGTGTTCTTACCCATGTTCTACGTCGGATATCAAGGCCAGCCGCGCCGCGTCGCCGACTACTCCACGCTGTTCGCGACAGGCAACCTCATCTCCAGCCTCTTCGCCTACGTCCTGGGCGCCTCCATCGTGATCTTCGGATACAACCTGGTCGCCTCGTGGATTGCCGGGCGGAGGGCAGAGGCCAACCCATGGGGAGCCAAGACCCTCGAATGGCAGGTGCCTACTCCCGTGCCGCTGGAGAACTTTGAGGAGATTCCGGTCGTCACCAGCGGCTTCTACAACTATGGCGAGCCTGGAACGGAGCCACCAGGAGCACCGAGCATCGAACCGGAGACCATTGTGGGCTAGCGTTCTGGGCCGTGGGCACACCAGTCCCCGGCCCTCTTCGCTGAACATGCACGTATCACGGAGGATGACATATGGACACACCGGTCGGTGGGCATGCGGTTGCGGAGGCGCATCTCGGTGAGTCGGAGCGCAAGCTGCGGGTTGGTATTCCGTTACTGGTCGCGATAGACGTCACGTTCGTCTTCGCGTTGTTCGCGGCGTACGTCTTTCTGCGCGTCAACAACACACAAGGGTTGTGGTTCCCACCTGGAGTTCCACCGCCTCCATTCGTGCCCATCACAGTATTGAGCGTGATCATCGCGGCCAGTGGTGTCTGCTACTACCTTGGTGAGCGCGCACTCCATGCGGATAACCAGGCGCTCTTCCGCGTGGCGATGGCGTTGGCGTACCTCTTCATGCTTGTCTCGTTGGTCGGCGAGATTTGGTACATGAGCCATCTGCCGTTCACCACGACGGATGGCGCCTTCGCGAGCAGCTTCATTACCCTCTCGGGCTATCACGTCGCCCACCTGCTTGCGGCGACGCTGATTGGTCTCGGGTTTGTCAACCGGGTATTCCATAGCCGCTATAGCTCAGAGAATACCAGAGGCGTTCGAGCGATTGGCTACTACTGGTACTGGACGGTCGCGTACGGCATTTTGCTGTGGATACTCTTGCTCGTGCAGCCGCCGCAAGTGCCGCCTCCAGGTTGATCCGCCGGGTGCCGATGTGAGCGCAGGTGAGGTGTCTCATGGACGTGAACGCTCTCGCGCGGCTCTTCGTCTCGGGATGGGCCGTCGAGCCGCCGGTGATTCTCGGCGTCGGTATCGCCGCCGTGCTCTATTGGCGCGGCCTGCGCTATTCGTTGGAGCGAGGGCTGGTGCGCCAGATACATCTGTGGCGCCTCGTGGCCTTCGGCGGCGGATTGCTCGCCATCTTGCTCGCGCTGGAGTCGCCGATCGACTATTGGAGCACACAGTACTTCTTCGTCCATATGCTAGAGCACGGACTGCTCATAACGGTGGCCGCTCCGCTGCTGTTGCTCTCGGCGCCGAGCATGGTGTTGTGGCGCGGCTTGCCCTTGCCATTACGACGGACAACACTTCAGTGGATCATGCGGCAGGGGTGGCCCCGACGGCTCTGGCACCAGACGTGGACCCGGCTCCTTACGCCTCGCGTCGTCTGGCTGGTGTTTGGTGTCACGTTTGCCGCCTGGCACGTGCCCTGGTTGTACGATCTCGCGCTACGTAACGACATCGTCCACATTCTAGAGCATCTGTTGTTCTTTGGAACGGCGCTGCTCTTCTGGGCACTGGTCATCCCCACCGGGCACGGAAAGCCGCGCATGAGCTACTGGCAGCAAGCGGTGTACGTGTTTCTGGCGGCTCTCGAATGTAATGTGATCTCGATGATGCTGATGTTCTGGATGTCGCCGCTGTATCCGTACTACGCGAACCTCCAGCGCCCCGCCGGGATGATCGACGTTGTGGCCGATCAGCGCTGGGCGGGAGCGATGATGGATGCAACGGGCACGTGCGTGTTCATCGTGGCGATCGTGCTCATCGTCTTGGCGTGGATGAAGGCCGACGAGCAGGATGCGCGCGCCGAGGAGCAAGCGTTGCGCATGCGCGCGGGATGAGGGGGCATGATAGGGGCGCGGTGGCATGCCTCCACGCCCCTATCAACCTCAACTCAGCGCGACGATGACGCCTTCGTTCCCGGCGACCTCGACGCTCGCGCCGACGTCCTCTCCCTCGCGGCCGAGATGGGTGCTGAGGACGACGCTGCCGCCTGCACCATGGGCGTGTGGAACGTCGAAGTGGGCGCGCTCCGAGCCGGTGTTGAGGACGACCAGCAGACGTCGCTCACCGTACTCCCGGACGTACGCCAGCACGTCGCCGGAGGCCCCCAGGCCGCGATACGCGCCAATCGTGAGTGTGGGCTCGCGCCGGCGCAGTGCGAGCAGTCGCCGGTACAGCTGAAGCAGTGAGTCCGGGTCCGCCAGCTGCGCGGCGACGTTGGCGGTGGTTGTGGCGTCGGCGGCGAGTGGGAGCCAGGGCGTGCCGGACGTGAACCCGGCGGATGGGGAACTGTCCCACTGCATTGGCGTACGCTCGGGGTCACGTCCGCTGCCCGCGCTCGCGCCTCGGAGCGCCACCGGGTCGTGCAGGCGGTCCGGTGGGATGGGGACGTCGCGCATGCCGAGCTCGTCGCCGTAGTACATCGTCGGCGTGCCGCGCAGGGTGAGCAGCAACATCGCGGCGACGGGCGCCTGGGCCAAACCGATGCGCGAGGCGACGCGCGGTTTGTCGTGGTTTCCCAGCACCCAGTCGGGCCAGCCATACGCTGGCAGAGCCGCCTCGTAGGTGTCGATCAGGGTGGCGAGCGCGTCCGCCCGCCAGGGCGTCGTGAGCAGGTGGAAGTTGGTGGGCAGGTGGATGCCGGAGCCGTTCTCGCCGTAGTAGACCATCAGCCGCTCGATAGGTAGGTACAACTCGCCGATCAGCATCCGCTCACCGTATGCCTCGACGACCTGCCGCACCTCGCGGATGATCTCCTGCACCTCTGGTTGGTCGGTGGTATAGAACGGCAGTTGCGACTCATACTCCGACATGCCCGCGTGCCAGTCGGGATTCGGCGGATTCTCGTGCAGCTGGGCATCCTTCACGATCTGGCGCAGCGCGTCGATGCGGAAGCCGTCGATGCCGCGATCGAGCCAGAAGCGCAGCGTGCCGTACATCGCCTCGCGCACCTCGGGATTGCGCCAGTTCAGGTCAGGCTGTTGGGGCAGATAGGCGTGAGCATAGTATTGCCCGGTGAGCTCGTCCCACTGCCAGGCGCTGCCGCCGAAGTTGCTAATCCAGCCGTTGGGTGGGCCGCCGTCTGGGCGTGGGTCGTGCCAGAGATACCAGTCGCGCTTGGGACTCTGCCGCGAGGCGCGCGACTCGATGAACCAGGGATGCCGGTCGGAGGTGTGGTTGGGCACCCAATCGAGCAGCACCCGGATGTCGCGCGCGTGAGCCTCACGCACCAGCGCGTCGAAGTCGGCGAGCGTGCCGAACTCGGGCGAGATGGCGGTGTAGTCCGAGACATCGTAGCCGAAGTCGGCGAGCGGCGAGGGGTAGATCGGGGAGATCCAGATGGCGTCAATGCCCAGGTCGGCGAGATACGGCAGCCGACGTGTGATACCCAGCAGATCACCGATGCCGTCGCCGTTGGTGTCCTGAAACGAGCGCGGGTAGATGTGATAGATCACTCCGCGCTGCCACCACAATGCCTCGTCCACGAAGCGTCGTCCTTCCAGTGCGTGTTTTTCGATGGTCAGTATGGGTAGCGTATCATGTGCGGGGCGGCTCCCCTGACCCCTTCCCCCGGCTAACGCCAAGAGAGGGGGAGTATCGCGTGCGCTCAAGCGCCGCGTCTTCTGGCTCCCCTCTCCCGCCGTGAGGTGGGGGAGAGGGTGGGAGAGGGGGCCATCCGCGCGCATAGGGATGTGTACTGAGTTTGTGGGGGCAGAGGTCCCGATAGCAGGTGAGCGGAGCAGTGTGCTAGCGTGTGCGAGAGATGAGAGAATTGCCGTCTACGGCACGATATGATAGCGAGAGGAACTGGCATGGCTCGCGCGGTCCCAGAGACACGGTTCGGACACGTGCGTCGCTTCTGCTGGGTGGTACTGGGCAGCTCCGTGGTGCTTGCGTTGCTTGTCCCCGCACTCACGCTCTGGCACACCGCTTCGCAGGGTCTTCGCGCGCAGCTTTGTGTCTGGCCGGTTGAGGCGTCCGTTGGCGCCCCCGTCTATGTACTCGTCGTGCCCACGGATGCCCAAGATCGGGCGGCGCTGGCGGGTCCGTGGGCGCATGCCACGCTCACCTCAGACATGGTCGGGATGCACATGGATACGCGGCCCGTGCTCGCCTCTGGACGGCCTGGCGGCGCGAGCGCATTCTCGGTGCCCGTGCGTATGGACATGGCCGGGGAATGGCAGATTCACGTCACCGTCCAGACACCGGGACGCCCGGACTGGAACACGAGCCTTCGTCTGGTTGTGAGCGCCGGGACCGGAGCCGCCACCGCGGCCGACGTCGGCGCGTCCTCCCCGCCCGCTCGTGCGCCTTGCGGAGGGGCGCCAAGGAGCTCAAGCGCATGAGCGTACTGGACATCTGGACGCCGCGCCATGCCGAGACCGGGGCCGCCGCGTCTACCCCTCCATCACGGCGGTTCTCGACCTTCGAGAAGGCCGTGCTGGCGAACAGCGCGATCATCGTCCTCGATACCGCGGCGGGCTGGTGGCTCACCCAGCACAACCCCGAGACGTTTCACTACGTCATTGATACAAGCTTCATCGTGCTCGGCGTGCTGCTCAGCCTGCTCATCAATTTTGCGTTGTTACGTGCCGCCTTCGCGCCACTGCGCTCAGTGATGAACACGATCGGCGCCGTCGAGGAGGGCGATCTGGATGCGCGCGTGGACGAGCACTCCCGCGACAGCGATGCAGTCGCGCTCGCCCGCACATTCAACGCGATGCTTGACGAGTTGGCGCGCGCCCGCGACGACGTGGCCGACCGTGTGTTGCGGGGCCAGGAGGCCGAGCGCCGGCGCATCGCACTGGAGCTGCACGACCAGACCGGCCAGAGCCTGACCGCACTCGCCCTGCACGCGAACGCCATCGCCCAGCGGCTCGATCCCTGCGCCAGTCCCGAATCGGTCGCCCTTGCACGCAGCCAGGCCGAGCGGCTGGCGCACTACGCCGAACAGACGCTGGTTGAGGTGCAGGCGCTGGCGCGGCAGCTTCGGCCTCCGTTGCTCGACGATCTCGGCATCGCCGCCGCACTGCGCTGGCTGGCCTCGTCGTCCGCGCAGTCCGCGAGTGTTAGTGTGCGTGTGCGCGGACTGGACGACGCCGACACCAGCGAGCAGAGCCGGGACGGCGCAGAGCGACTGCCGCCCGATATGGAGACCGCGCTGTTTCGTATCTCACAAGAGTGCCTGGCCAATGCGCTCAGGCACGGCGCCGCGACACGCGTGCGCATTGCCCTGGCCGCCTATGAGACGCATGTCGTGCTCAGTGTCGCCGACGATGGCCGTGGCTTCGTGCCAGGCTCAACGCCCAGTATGCGGCTAGCCCCATCGCCGACCAGAGAGGGCGGGCTCGGGCTAGCGGGGATGCGTGAGCGCGCACGCATCCTTGGAGGAACATGTCTCGTACGCTCATCACCGGGCCACGGCTGTGTCGTGCGGGTTGTGGTGCCACGGCGTGGCGCGGACGTCCGCGTGTCAGGGATGAGGTAGCGATGGATGGGCATACGGCCAGCGAGATACGGGTGCTGCTGGCGGACGATCACGATATCCTGCGTGATGGACTGCGGGCGCTGCTCGAGCTGTCGCCGGATATCGTCGTCGTGGGCGAAGCGCGCACCGGGCGCGAGGCGGTGGAGGAAGCCGAGCGGCTACGTCCGACCGTCGTGCTGATGGATATCAGCATGCCCGAGCTCGACGGTGTGGAAGCGACGCGTCGCATCCGGCAGGCCGCGCCCGATGTGCGGGTGCTCTTCCTGACGATGCACGAGGCCGAAGAATACTTCTTTCGCGCGTTGCAGGCGGGCGCCGCGGGCTACGTCATCAAGCGTACGGCATCCGCCGACCTGCTCGCCGCCGTGCGGGCCGTCGCGCGTGGCGAGTCGTTCCTCTCGCCGAGCGTCGCGCATGCGCTGGTGACGGAATACTCAGAGCGCGGCGGGCGACCGGCACGGACACGCGCGCCAGCCGCTGGAGCAGCCGCGCCCGACAGCTACGACACGCTGACCAGCCGCGAACGCGAGGTGCTCCAGCTTGTCGCCGAAGGGTATACCAATCAGGAGATCGCCGACCGGCTGCATCTGAGTGTCAAGACGGTGCAGAGCCATCGGGCGGCGGTTATGGAAAAGCTCGGCCTGCGTGATGTCACGCATCTCGTGCGCTATGCCGTGCGTCGCGGCCTGGTCAATCCGGAGTGTTAGGCGGTGGATGGCGAGTCGCCTCCACGATGCTGAGGAGGATTTCAACCCGAATATCGGGAAACGACCCGATGCAATCTGTCCTGCGTGTTTGCTATGCTGGCACGTGAAGCACGTATATCGAGGCGGCCGCGGACACTCTCGTGCGTGCAGTACACGCTCCACCGGTCTTTTCATTCTCGCGGTCCATTTGTCCGGAAAGGCACGCTCATGATCTCCAGCATTCAGAAGGCCTATCGCGCGGGGTGGCGACGAGTCGCTGGCACGCTCGGCGTGTCGGGCCTGATCGTCGCGGCTCTCGCGTTCTTCGCGGCGCCGAATATCGCCTTCGCCCATGCGAGCTACGTGAGCTCCGATCCGCCCGCGAATGGCGTGGTCAAGACGGCGCCGAGCGTCGTGACTGTTCACTTCGCCGAGCATGTCAATCCCAACGGAAGCGCAATCGTCATCTACGACGCCAAAGGCAACACCGTCAGCACCGCACCCGCTCAGGTTGTGCAGTCGGACCTCAAGACAATGACCGTGCCGATGAAAGGCGACGGCTCCGACGTCTACCTCGTGCAGTGGCATACGGTCTCGGCCGATGACGGCGATCCCGATGTTGGCGGGTTCACGTTCACGGTGAACGCCAACGCCTCGTCGACAGGCACGTCGACGACCACCCCGGCGACCACTACGTCCAGCTCGTCGAGCTCTGGTGTCCCCGGATGGGTCGTCGCCCTCATCGGCGTGCTAGGATTAGTCATAGGGGCGGGCGCGGGCATCGCCTTCGCGCGCCGGACCCCACCGGCCCCGGCGGCGGCCCCGGCTGCTCGCCCGCAGGATCCCATCGAGCGTTAGATAGGCACTTTCGGCATCCTGGCTGAGAGTCACCCGTCGCACACCTATACCGCACCGATCCGGTGCCCGTCGCACGCGATGTGATGGGCACTGGATCGCTGCTCGTGGCAATAAAGAACGAGTGCTATGCGCCAACTGGACCCCGCTCCTTTTCGCCTTTCCTGTAGCCATCGCGTCCTTCGTGGCAGAGGGGGCTGGCTGCTCTTCCCGCTGATGGCGCTCGCCGTTGTCGTAGCGTTCGTGCCGTCAAGGGTGGCTCGGGCGGATGGTGGCGCGCCCAACCTCGTGTATGTCGCGGGCGCGGGCAGTTCAGGCGGCGACGTGGCCGTCGTGGACATCGGCAAACGGGCCGTCACCTCGCGCATCTCGGTCGGCGGCGCTCCCAGCGGCGTCGTGCTGCGCGCGGATGCCCGCTACGCCTATGTCACGCAGTCCGCGCGTAACCAGGTCGCGGTGATCGACACGCACGGCGGGAACGTCACCCAAACGATCGGCGTCGGACACGACCCAACCGCAATCGCGATCGACGTCTCGTACTCGACGCAGCATCTCTACGTCGTCAATACCGGCAGCGACTCGGTGAGCATCCTCGACCCCGACGCGAACCGCGTGCTCGCGACAGTGCCAGTGGGGCGGCATCCGTCGGGTGTCGGCTTCGCGGCGGCCAATAGCGGTATTCCGAATCCGGACGACCCCGAGGTGTTCGTCGCGAACACGGCGAGCAATACCGTCTCTGTGATCAGCACGGCGCGGCGGCAGGTGGAGGCGACGATTCCGGTGCCGGGCGGCCCGGTCGGTGTCGTCATTCCTGGCGGCGGTGGCATCGCCTACGTCAGCACGCAAGATGGTACGATCGAGGCGGTCAGCCTGAGCGTGAATCGTGTGCTCGGCACGGTGTTGCGGGTCCCTGGCGCACACTTCGGCACGATGGATTACGATGCGGTGACGGGCGAAATCTACGTGCCCGACGGTCTGGGCGCGGTGGACGTGCTCAGGCCGGTCTCAGCCTCCGCCGATGGTACCGGCCTGAGCAGTCCGCACGAACCCGAACGGGTACTGCATGTGGGCGGCGAACCCTCCGCGGTGGCCATCACGTTCGAGGGGTCGTACGGCTTCGTCGCGCGGCGCGCAAGCGGCTCCGTGGCGCTGCTCGACGCCGGCTCGCACACGCTTCTGGCGAATGTCGCCGTCGGCGGCGCGCCGGTCGCGCTCGTCACCGGGGCATATCCGCCGGCGGTGAGCAATTCGACGGCGTTTCTGGTGGATATGGGCGTCGTCGTGCTCGTCGTCGCGCTGGGCGCATTCGCGATTCTCGATCTGCGACGGGCGCGGCGCAGGCAGGCCAAGGCAACTGACACAACATCACAATAGGATACGGCTTCGTAGTGAGGAACGATCGAATACCTAAGGGATGCGGTGCGCTAAGGCATGGGTGGCTCACTGGTCGGAGTGTACTGGTCGCCGCGCTACTGCTCGCCGGGGCGCTCGCCGGGTGTGGGGCGTCCTCTACGACATCGAGCGCGTATGGGGGACCGCAGAATCATATGCATGATCTGCTCGCGCTGCGAGATGTGCCGCGTACGGTGCTGCTCGCGACGCATATCGGCCTCTATCGCTCGTCGGATGCTGGCGGCTCGTGGGCCGAGGTCGCCGGAGGGAGCGGCCAACCGATGGATGGGCTGATGCTCTACAAGCTTGCCCAGAGTCCGGTCGATCCACAGCGAGTGTACGTGCTCTCGGAGCCGCGCCCAGACAATCCCAAGGCGGCGCGGAGCACGCCCGGCGTGTATACCAGTGCGGATGCGGGCAAGACGTGGACGCTGGCGGCGCCGCTCGCATCGTTCCCAACGCACGCCATTTACACGATTGGAGCGGGCTCGGCGGCGCCGGGCCAGGTGTTCACGCTGGTGCCGTCGCTTGGCAATCATAGCCTCTATGAGAGCGACGACGCCGGTGTGCACTGGCACCCACTAGCACCGTTGCCCACCACCAGCCCGACCGGCATCGCGGGTGATGTCCACCAGCCGGGCAAGCTGTGGTTGTGGAGCAGTGCCGATGGGCTGTTCACCAGTAGTGACAGTGGCGTGACGTGGGGGCGGGTACCCGGGGTGCAGGGCGGCATCTTCTCCGCCTCGTTCGCGGGCGACGCCGTATATGCCAACGGAGATCAGGGGGTGTTCGTATCGGCTGCTCCGGGGACGCCGTTCGTGCTCGTCGACGGGCAGGATACGTTCTCGTCTATCGTCGCGTGCGAGTCCGCGCCAGAGCATGCCTACGCGATGACGGGCACTGGCGTCTACCGGACGAGCGACGGCGGGCACACGTGGACGCCCACGGCAACGCTCGCTCAGCATCCCGGCGGCATCGCCGTCGCGGCGAGCGGGATGGAGACGGTTTATGTGGGGTCGTCGTATCCGCTTGGCGTGACTCGCACGACGGATGGCGGCGCCCACTGGCAAGGCTCCCTGCCATGAGTAGGCGGAGGCGGCGTCTGGTAGAGGGCCGCGGCTGGCGGCAGAGGTGCGGAAGCCCGCTGGCAGGTATCCTCGCGCTGACGCTGCTGTGCCTCGTGGGGTGCGGTTCGTCCGCGGCACCGCGCACGGCGGCGAGCGGCACGGGACCGGGCGGCCCGCAGAACCATACGCATGCGGTGCTCGCGCTCGGCGGTGTACCCAATACGCTGCTGCTGGCGACGCACGTTGGCCTTTTTCGGTCGGCGGATGGTGGCAGCACCTGGCGTGAGGTCGCCGGAGGGGACGGACAGGTCATGAGCGGCCTGATGACGTATCAACTCACGCAGAGCCGCGCTGACCCGCTTCGTGTCTATGTGCTGGGCATACCTCGTGCAGCGAACACACCTGGCATGGGCACGCCCGGCATCTACACCAGCGCGGACGCCGGGCTGACGTGGAACCTGGCGACACCACTCAGCGCGTTCTCGACCGGTGCGGTGGCCGAGCTAGCTGCTGGCACGACAGCGGAGCAGCTTTTTGCCATCCTGCCGCGTCTGGGCAACCAGAGTCTCATGGAGAGCGACGACACAGGCGGGCACTGGCATACGGTGCCGCTGCTGCCGACGAACCAGCCGACTGGCATTCTGGCCGACCCCGGACATACCGGGCGTATGTTGCTGTGGAGCGCCTCGAACGGCCTCTACTTTAGCGATACCAACGGCCTGAACTGGCAGTCGGTGTCGGCCGTGCAAGGTGGTGTCTACTGGATCGTCGCGGCCCGGATGACACTGTATGTCTATGGGGAAGGCGGGCTGCTCGTCTCGACGGATGGCGGCACGACGTTCGCAGCCGTTCACGCGCCGATCTCGCTCTACGGCCTCGCGACCAGCGATGGGCAGCCGCACACGGCGTTCGCGTTCTCGTCCAGCACCGTCTACGTCACGACTGATGCGGGCAGGTCGTGGATGCGGACTGCCACCACGACACGCCAGCCGGCGGCGGTCGCCGTCGATGCAGCGGACCCGTCGCGGGCCGTCGTGGGGCTCTCGTTTCCGGTTGGCGTGGATGTGACATCCGACCAGGGCCGACACTGGAGCCTTACCATGCCCTGAACGTACATCTGCTTCTCATGGAGAAGGTGTATCATGTCAGGAGACACCTGATCGTGTATATGTGCCCAGGCTCCGACCGCCGCCATGTCAGCAGTCGCCCAGGTATCTGCGGAAGGTAAAGGAGACTTCGATGATGGTTGGCGATCCGGCGCCTCCACAGCCAAGGCAATCATCTCAATTCAATCGCTTTGTCGTCATCTGGCTCTGTGTTCTGTGTGTCGCGGTACTGGCGGGCGGGACGCTACTATTCATCAGTCATGCTCACGGGAACAGCTCTCCGACAACTTCTGATGCCCAGCCTCCAGTCTACTCGGGCACGGACCTGGGGGCGACTCCCGCTCCAGACTTCACGCTGCAAGACCAGAGCGGCAAGACGGTCACGCTCTCGCAGCTTAAGGGACATCCGGTGGTGCTGACGTTCTTCGACTCCGTCTGCCCGCATGCCGATTGCTCGCTGATGGCTGGCTACATCAACGCCACCGCGCGCGATCTGGGACCGAAGAGCGCGAACGTGAGCTGGGTGGCGCTGAGCCTGAACCCCTGGCACGACACGCCACAGTCGGCGACGACCTTCCTCTCGACGCGTCAGGTGACGGTGCCGATGCACTACGTACTGGGCAGCGTCTCGCAGCTCACGCCGCTGTGGAGCGCCTATCACATGCAGTCGATTCTGCAGTCGGACGGCGTTGTGATCCACACGACCGGCGTCTACCTCATCGACGCCCAAGGGCGCGAGCGCACCTATCTTGAAGAAGGATTCGACCCCAAGGTCGCGAGCGGTCTCATCACCAAGCTCTTGAGCGAGCCGACTAACGCGACGCCTTCGACGGGACAGGGGGCCACCACTACACCGGCCAACTCGATCATTCAGTCGCAGACAGTGAATGGACAGACGGTTGAGCTGACGGCCACGCCCGACCAGTTTGGGACGTATGCCTTCACCGTGACCGTGCAGGACGACCAGGGTGTGCCGGTGCAAGGCGCGACGGTCTCTGCCGATCTGACGATGCCTGACATGGCGATGGAGCCGGTACATGTTGCGCTGACGGCGATGCCGGTGCCGGGCTCGTATCACGCCAACGGCGTCCTCTCGATGAAAGGTGTCTGGAACGCGGTCGTAACAGTGAAGGAAACCGGCAGCGCCCAGCCGCTCTCGGCCAAGTTC
>CAYRVF010000136.1:0-12668 GCA_964427535.1 uncultured Ktedonobacterales bacterium | reverse complement strand
GGTTGGGGGAGAGGTCCGCACCCTTTTCGCCGCCTCATCCGTCTGAAATACGCGGCACCTCGGCGGTCGCTGGCTGACCGGCAACTGGAAGGCGTGCAGTGTGTAGCTGGGCACCGTCGTGCGGATACCGAGGTGTGGTAACATCGTTAAGATGTAGGGGGAAACACGGAGCGCAGCGACATGACGGCGACGGCGACTCAATCACGTGCCGCGGAATGTCTGTCGCCGTTCACGGCGCCTGGTAGCGGAGCCGGGCGAGGTTGAAAGCTACTTTATGAATCTTCTCGATATCTTCTACGGTCCAAACGCGGGCTACGTGCTCGAGCTGTACGAGCGCTACCAGCAGAATCCTAATGCTCTAGACCCTGCCACTCGCGCTTTCTTCGACCGCGTCGGTCCGCTGCTCGACGACGCCGGACGTTCCAGCGGGAAGGGTGCCGCTGCTGTGACGCAGCAAGCCCAGCCTACCGCGCCGCAGTCTGCTAGCTGGTCGCCCCAGGATGCGAAGACCGTCGTTCACGCGGCCCGGCTGGCGCGCAGCATCCGCGAGTACGGGTACCTCGCCGCGCGCATCAATCCGCTCGATGTGCCTCCACCAGGCGACCCGATGCTCGATCCCGCGACACACAATTTGACCGACGAGATCCTTGCTTCGCTCCCGGCTACCATCGTCTGGCCGGATGCCGGACCCGAGGCGGGCACCTGCCTGGATGCCATCAACCGGCTGCGCGCGATCTACTCCGGCCCGCTGGGCTACGACTTCGACCACGTGCAGGACTTCGAGGAGCGCACGTGGCTGCATGACACGGTGGAGTCCGGCACGTACCGCGCGCCCCTGCCCGCCGACGAGCGCCGTGAGGTGCTGCGCCGGCTCTCCGAGGTGGAAGGCTTCGAGCGCTTCCTGCACACCACCTTCCAGGGGCAGAAGCGGTTCTCCATCGAGGGGCTGGACGTGCTCGTGCCGATGCTCGACACGCTCATCCACCAGGCGGCGGATTCGGGAGCGCGCGAGGTACTGATCGGCATGGCGCACCGTGGGCGGCTAAGTGTGCTGGCGCACATCCTCAACAAGCCGTATAGCGCGATCTTCTCTGAGTTCCATGCCGCGCCGAATAAAGAGCTCGGCCCCTCGGAAGGGTCGATGGGCATCAACTACGGCTGGACTGGCGACGTGAAGTATCACCTTGGCGCACGTGCGACGGTGCAAGAGGACGATTTCACCCGAATTCAACTGACGATGGCCCACAACCCCAGCCATCTCGAATTCGTCAATCCGGTCATTCAGGGCTTCACCCGCGCCGCGCAAGACAAGCGCAATCAGCCCGGTGCCCCCCAGCAGGACCGCGAGCGCGCGGTCGCCGTCACGATCCACGGCGACGCGGCGTTCCCCGGCGAGGGCGTGGTGGCCGAGACGCTGAACCTCTCGCGGCTGGCGGGCTACCAGACCGGCGGCTCCGTCCACATCATCGCGAACAACCAGCTCGGCTTCACGACCGAGGCGCGCGAGGGCCGCTCGACGCTCTACGCCAGCGACCTCGCCAAGGGCTTCGAGATTCCGATCATCCATGTCAACGCCGACGACCCCGACGCGTGCCTCGCGGCCATCAGCATCGCGCAGGCGTACCGGCAGCGGTTCCATCGCGACTTCTTGATCGATCTCGTCGGCTACCGGCGCTGGGGCCATAACGAGGGCGACGAGCCGGGCTTCACGCAGCCCGAGATGTACGCCCAGATCGCCAAACACCCCACCGTCCGAGCGCTGTATGCCGAACGGCTGGTATCTGAGGGTATCGTCACCCAGGACGAGGCGGAAGCAATGCAGCGCGACGCGCAGCAGCGCCTGCGCGCGGCCTACGACGAGCTGACGAACGGCCACACGGAGCAAGAACCAGCTCCGTTGGAGGTCGCGCCGCCGCTGACCGACTTCGCGACGAGCGTTCCCGCCGATGAGCTGCGCGCCTACAACGAGGCGTTGCTCGCGCGGCCGGAGGGGTTCACGCCGGTGAGCAAATTGGAGCGGCTGCTCACACGGCGGCGCGAGAACATCGAGAAGCCCGGCGGCATCGACTGGGCGCACGCCGAGTCGCTGGCCTTCGCGTCGATTCTCGCCGAAGGGCGCGCCATTCGCATGAGCGGACAGGACACCGAGCGCGGTACATTCAGCCAGCGTCACCTGGTCCTGCACGACGCGAAGACTGGTGGACGCTATACGCCGCTGCAGGCGCTGCCCCAGGCGAAGGCGTCCTTCGCGGTGTATAACAGCCCGCTCTCGGAGTCGGCGGTGCTGGGCTTCGAGTATGGCTACAGCGTGCATGCGCCGAAGACGCTCGACCTGTGGGAGGCGCAGTTCGGCGACTTCGCCAACGCCGGACAGGTGCTGATCGACCAGTTCATCGGGGCGGCGCGCGCCAAGTGGCGCCAGCATCCGTCACTGGTGCTGCTGCTGCCGCATGGTTACGAGGGCCAGGGACCCGAGCACTCCAGCGCGCGCCTCGAGCGCTACCTGCAGCTCGCGGCCGAAGACAACCTGCGCGTGGCGAACTGCACGACGGCGGCGCAATACTTCCATCTGCTGCGGCTGCAAGCGGCCTCGCTGGAGTCCGCCCCCCGGCCGCTAGTGCTGATGACGCCGAAGAGCCTGCTGCGACATCCGCGCGCGGGGTCGAGCCTGGCCGATCTGGCGGAGGGACACTTCGCGCCTGTGCTGGACGACGCCGATGCAGCCGACCACCGCGAGCGCGTGCGGCGGCTGGTGCTCTGCAGCGGCAAGGTCGCCGTCGATCTGACGGGCACGCGGCCGGAGCAGGCTGACTGGGTTGCCGTCGCGCGAGTCGAGCTGCTGTATCCCTTCCCGGAGCGGGAGATCCGGCAGGTGATCGAGTCGTATCCCGCGCTCGCGGAGGTCGTTTGGGTGCAAGAGGAGCCGAAGAACATGGGCGCGTGGACGTTCGTCGAACCGCGCCTGCGCGAGCTCCTGCCGCCGGGCCTGCCACTGAGCTACATCGGACGCCCCGAGCGCGCGGCGACCGCCGAGGGCCAGGCCGACGTCCACACGCATGAGCAGGCGAAGATCGTTGAAGCCGCGTACGCCGGTGAGCCGGTCGACACGCGGGCGCTGAATGAGACGCGCGAGGAACAACATGTCGGGTGAGATCATCGTGCCGCCGCTCGGCGAGTCGATTGTCGAGGCGACGGTCGGGCAGTGGCTCAAGCACGAGGGCGATGCTGTCAGTGAGGGCGAGGCCGTCGTCACGCTCGAAACGGACAAGGTGAACATGGAGGTCGTCGCGAGCGCGACTGGCACGCTCAGCGCGATCCGCAAGCAGGAGGGCGAGACCGTCGGCATCGGCGAGGTGCTGGGCGAGATCGGCACAGGAGCCGCGACCGCCGCGCAGCCAGCCCAGGCCGATAGCCAGACCCCGGCCTCTGCGAATGCGAACGCGGCGAAGTCTGCTTCGACGACGGCGCCCGAGACGGTGGAGATCGGCGCGGAGCATGCGCGCGTGACGCCGCTGGCCCGCCGCATCGCCGACGAGCGCGGTGTCGATGTCGCGCAGGTGCATGGCACCGGGCACGGCGGCCGGGTCACGCAGGATGACGTGCTCTCCTACATCACTGCCAAGGCGAACGGCCACAGCAACGGAGGCTCCGCTGCCGCCGCGCAGGTGCTTCCGGCTGCGCCCACACCAGCGGTGCCCGCGCCAGCGACTCCCGCACCCGCTCCGACGGCTCCGGTGCAGACGCCATCTATCCCCGCAATCCCTGGCCTCGACACGAGCCTCGGCAGACGCGAGGAGCGCATTCGGATGTCGCGCCGCCGCCAGACGATCGCGCGGCGTCTTGTGGAGGCGCAGCACAACGCGGCCATGCTCACCACCTTCAATGAGGTGGATATGAGCGCGATTATCGAGGTGCGTAAGCGTCGCAAAGACAGCTTCAAGGAGCGCAACGGCGTCGGTCTCGGTTTCATGTCGTTCTTCACGAAGGCGGTCATCGGCGCGCTCAAGGCCTTCCCCCGGCTGAACGCCGAGATTCAGGGCGATGAGATGGTGCTCAAGCACTACTACGACATCGGCATCGCGGTCGGCGTGGAGGAAGGTCTGGTCGTGCCGGTGGTGCGCGACGCCGACCGGCTCTCGTTCGCCGAGATCGAGCGCCAGATCGCGGAGTTCGCCCAGAAGGCGCGCACCAACGCGCTTACCCTGGCCGACCTGCAGGGCGGCACGTTCACCATCACGAACGGCGGCACGTTCGGCTCGCTGCTCTCGACGCCGATTCTGAACGCACCCCAGGTGGGTATCCTGGGGATGCATAAGATCGAAGAGCGGCCTATCGCGCTGAACGGGCAGGTCGTCATCCACCCGATGATGTACGTCGCGCTCTCCTACGACCACCGCATCGTGGACGGCCAGGAGGCCGTGCGCTTCCTCGTCCGCGTCAAGGAGTTGCTGGAGGACCCGGAGTCACTGCTGCTCGAAGGGTAATCCCATCCGTGCCTGCAGGAAAGAGCCGTGTTCCCTGTACTGTCTCGAACAGTTTCGGGGACACGGCTGCTGTGTCACCGGACGTAGCAAGCATACGCCATTGTCGTTGACACGCCAAAACCGCCGTGATACACTGTCGTGGCCGGGGAGGCATTCCCGCATTTGCCAAGGTAGCTCAGTCGGTAGAGCACAGCACTGAAAATGCTGGTGTCGGCGGTTCGATTCCGCCCCTTGGCACCCTGTATTTTCCCGGCTTGTCGTCTGGTTCCCCGCTCCTTGCCCCCTACACCCATTCTCCTCTTTTGCTGTTCCTCATGCAGAACGCCCTAACACATGCGGTCGGCAGTGCTCGCCGGTTGAGCACGTGCATGGCTCAGAGCGTATTTGAGACTTCCAGCAGATTCCCATCTGGATCACGAAAATAGACTGAGATGAGGCGGTTCGTGGCGCCAGTGCGCTCTACAGGACCCAACAGGAGCGGAACCTGACACGCGCGCAGATGTTCGATGACGGCCACTATCGGCGTCACGGTCAGCAAGCAGAGGTCGGCAGAGCCAGGAGTCGGATGCTGTGCCTTGGGCTCGAATTCGTTCCCCTTCTGATGTAGGTTGATTTTCTGGCTCCCGAACTGCAAAGCCGTGCGTCCTGGAGCAAAGGTAACCACCTCCATGCCCAGGACACGCGAATAGAACTCGCAGGTCGCCGAAACATCCTGTACTGTCAGGACCAGATGGTCGAGCTGGGTGATCTGCATAGCCCTCTCCATACATTCGTCAAGGTCTCCTGATCGACTCCTGATTCATCTGCGGGCGGATGCGGCACCGCATCTCATGTCCTCCAGAGTCTAGATGCCGTGCTACATGCGCGAGGACGGAACCTGGCGTACGCTGACGAACTGCCCGTCGTGGCCACGCACACACTCTATACCGTTCTAAACCGTCCCAGATGGAGTCTGTGGCCCCCATGTTTGTGGCCGCGGACTATCACACGCTCGCGTCTCCTTAAGCTCTTGTGTAGGACCAACGAGGGAGGCGGTTTGACGCCTACGCGCGCGCTCGCTAGACTGACAGCGCGGCCAGAGGAAACAGCCGGGAGTGCGGCACACAGGGATGCATGGAGGAGGCGCGGCGGCATGCGGGACGCGGGACTCAAGGCGAAGCATTCGGTGACGCGCGGCGCCCTCTCATGGACGATCTTTCTGCTCTTCTCGCTGGCGGCGATGTCCGCCGCGCTCCTGCGCATGTCGCAGGCGGGGCCGAGCGGGACGCCCTTCCATCCCGAGACGCTGGCGTCGAGCGGCATCGTGGCCCTGCACATCGGCCCTCAGCCCTCGGTCACGGCGCCGATGGCGTACGTCTTCGATCCCGACAGCGGATTCGTCTACTACGCGAAAGACGCCGACCGCGAGCACCCGATGGCGAGCACCACCAAGGTGATGACACTGCTGCTCGCCCTGGAGCGCGGCAGCCTGGACCAGACGATCACGATCGGGCCGGACGCCGCTGCGCTGGTGAATCCCGACAGCAGCTACATGGGGGTGAGCGCGGGCGAGAAGCTGACGCTGCGTGACCTGCTCTACGGGCTGGTGTTGCCGTCAGGCAACGATGCGGCGGTCGCCATCGCCGACGCGCTGGGTGGCAATGTCGACAAGTTCGTCGCGATGATGAATGATCGCGCCAAATCGCTCGGGCTGACGCACACCCACTACTCCTCGCCGAACGGGCTCGACGATACGGACAATTACACGAGCGCGCGCGATCTGGCAGTGCTCTCGGCCGACGTGCTGCGTATTCCTGAGGCCGTCACCATCACCTCGGCGCTGCACTACAGCATTCCCAAGACCGATACGCACAAATCCTATGAGCTGCAAACTGGCAACGACTTGCTCTCAGGCGCGCGCTCGCCGTATCCCGGCGCGATCGGCGTCAAGCCCGGCTTCACCTACGGCGCGATGTTCTGTATGTCGTTCGCGGCACGGCGGCACGGGCGCCTGATCGTCGGCGCGGTGCTCGACGAGCCCTCGTGGCAGGTGCGTATCGACGATATGCGCGCGCTGCTCGATTGGGGCTTCGAGCAAGAGGGCATTCCGCCCGCCCCGCCTGTCAAGCCGTTTCAGCCGATCTCTGCCAACGCATAGGGTGCCACATCGCGCTCGCGGCACCGGTACAAGGGGAACGACGGAATGATGGACGATCCGGAGCTGGTCGAGCAGATCGTCCGCGCGCAGGCGTTCGAGGTGCGCGGCGACCACGAGGCTGCCCGCGCCGTGTACTCGGACCTCTGGGAACACGCGCGGCAGGCGGGTGATGAGTACCGGGCGTGCGTCTTCGCTCACTTTCTGGCGCATACCCATTCCGAGCCCACTGCGCAACTGGAGTGGCACCGTCGCTCGCTAGCCTCCGCCGCCGTGGCTGCAGGCGAGGGCGACGAGCGCGTGCGCGCCTTCTATCCCTCACTGCACGCCAATCTGGGCGACGTCTACCTGCGCCTTGGCGAGCGCGAGCTAGCACGCGCGCACGTCGAGCAGGCGCGTATGGCTGCCTATGTGCTGGGAGATGACGCCTACGGGCAGACCGTGCGCACGCTCATCGACCGCCTCTCACACGACCTCGCCGACGATGCTCCCACGGTGGAGTGAACGGGGCCAGGGCGTAGGAGAAACGTGCTCCCTGCGCGATCTGGAAGGCATGCAGGTAGGATGGTAAGAGACTCCTTTGCCGTTTTCGACCGTTTTCGGCGACGCTGGTCGGAATCCCGCTCTATACTGCTCCCGCTGCCGCCTGCATGGTTGATTGCGCCTGCTGGCTGACGGCAGAGGAGCCAAGCTAGGAGTATCACTAATATGCCGGACCAGACCATCACGCTCTCCACGGTCTACTCGGGCTGGGAAACCTTCCAACAAGGCCTAGTCGAGATGATCTCGCCGCTTTCCCGCGAGCAACTGGCGTTGCCAGCCGTGTCGCATCACTGGCCGATAGGGCTGGTAGCGCAACATATCGTGGCCAATCGTGTCTGGTGGTTCCAGATGTGGATGGGTGAGGGGAACTCCGAGCTTGCCCCTATCGCGCACTGGGACCCCCAGGATGTCGTGGAGCATCCTCCGGTTGATACCCCCGAGCTCGTGGCTGGGCTTGAGTCTACCTGGCAGATGATTTCCGACGCGCTCGCCCGCTGGATTCCCGACGACCTCGGGCAGATGTTCTCACCGCCCGCGGTCATGAGCGAAGAAGAGCGCGGCATGTATGGGGACTTGAGCCGGAAGTGGATTATCTGGCACGTGCTCGAGCATGAGATTGTCCATGCGGGCGAACTGTCCGCGGCGCTTGGCAGTTATGGGCTGCCGGGTATCTATGGTGACATGTAAGCCCGACAATGACGCTGCTTGTCGCAGACGATCTCCTCAGTGCTCGTAATCGTCTGGCTCCGGAGACGCGACATCCCCCTTCTCCTCACGTGGAGTAGGGGGATGTCGCATGTCAGAGGGCGCCGTAGTTGACTAGCCGCGCGGCTTGAAAGCGTGCAGGACGAGACCGTCGGGTCCGGCGAAGGCGAGAATGCGGCCAAACGGCATGTCTGTCGGCGGCTGGGTGATCGCGACACCCTTGTGGGTGAGCCGCTGATGCAGCGCGTCAACGTCGTCGACCACCCACCAGATCTCCGGGCTGGCGCCGTTCGCCGGGCTGTCGGGACCGGCGAGTTGGACGCCCAGCGTGGCGCCCTTGCCGTCCGGTGCGGCGAGCTGGAGGAAGGCAGGACTTTCGGCCTCGGCGGTCATGCCGAGAGTGTCGACGTAAAACGCGTGGGCGGCGGACATGTCGGTCGTGTAGACGACGACGAAGCTGAGGTCGCGAAGCAGAGCGGTGGACATGGAACACGCCTCCATCTGAGATACACGGCCAGGCCGGAATGCTTCGGAATCCGGGCCTCGCTGGCATAGGCGGGATCGTTCCCGCCGGTCACATCTCCAGTATGGCGGGGGCGTGTGACAACAGTATGGCAACAAGTTTTGCGTTTTGCCGAGGCGTCCAAAACCCGTCGTAGAGTGAGGTCGGGAGGGAGGCCCGGCTGTTGTGGTACGGTGCGGGTGGTCGCGCATATGCTGGAAAGCGGTCGCACACTGTCAGACCGCGAACGGCGTAGACAGATGGGGAGAGAAGGCGAGACAGTATGTTCCCGATCGCGCATGCCTGGCTGCTGACACGGCTCGTGCCTGAGCCACCACTCGCGGGCTACCTGGGCTGCATCTGGCCCGACATGCTCTTCGAGAGCCCGATGACCCACAAGGAGTCGCACCACGAGGGCCTGCGGCTGGTGGAGCATCTGCGTGCGATGGCGCCAGGGGCCGCGCGCGACGAGTTCCGCGCGTTCGTCGTGGGGGCGCTCTCGCACGGCTCCGAGCCGCATGGCTTCGACTGGCTCAGCGACGAGTCATGGGGTGGACGGCCGCTGGCGGAGAAGGGGTACGCGTTCCAGCGCGGACGCGTGATCGCCAGCGCGGCTGCCCGGGCATGCGGCGTGGCGGAGGAACAGGGTCTCTGGAAGGCGCATAACTTCGTCGAGATGGCCTTCGAGCGCACGCTCTACGACGCGAACCCTGCCCTCGGCGACTCCTTGGCCGCCGCATGCACCGACGACGCGCTCACCCGACGCATCGGAGCGGTGCTGGCAGACATCTTCCCCTACGCTGCCGATGCGCTCGTCTCACCGATGCGCCTGTTTCCCGAGGTGGCGGCGTTGCGGCCCGCCGACCACGGCATCCAGGCCGAGTTCTACGCGATGCAGGTGCGCCTCAAGCATCTCGGCTCGCAACCGGACGTCGTCGCCATCGCCACTCTGATCGGAAGCGCTGAGGAAATCGTTGCCGGAGACCGCGACGCGTATCTGGCGACAGCCGAGCGCGAGGTCGGCGCGATGCTGCGAGCCGTGCTCGATGGGGAGGGCGAGCTGGCGTCACAAGCGGGCGTGTGACCCTGCCTGAGAACAAACACGTATAGCGAGGGAGCGGGCGAGCCATGCCTCGCCCCTACGAGGCGGGCGTCCCCTCAAACAGCAGCGTGCGCAGCTCGGCGACGGTGGAGGCAAGGTGCGTGGGCTGCGCGGCGTAGAGCTCATCCAGCGAACCATAGCCGTAGGTGACGGCGATGCTTGGAATGTCGTTCGCGCGGGCGCCGAGGATATCGTGCTCGCGGTCGCCAACCATCACTGCCCGTGCGTGTGGCGTCTCAGGCTCCGCCGCCAGGATGTCGCCGATGATCTCCGCCTTGGCAGAGTGCGTCTCGTCGAGGCTCGCGCCGCAAATCTTCCGGAAGAACCGCGCCAGATCGAAGTGCGCCAGGATGCGCTCGGCGTAGATGGTTGGCTTTGAGGTCGCGACGTACAGCCGCTTGCCTGCATCTCGCAACTCCGCCAGCAACTCCGGGATGCCCGGCAGCACGGCATTCTCGAACATGCCCGTCGGGACGAAGTATGCCCGGTAGTCGGCGAGCCCGCGCTCGGCCTGCGTTTGATCCATCCCATAGAAGCGCATGAAGGATTCGATCAGCGGAGGGCCGATGAAGGGCGTCAGCGCGTCGAGATCGTTCACGACGATGCCCTGCTGGCTGAGGGCGTAGCGCGCGGCGCGGGTGATACCAGGCTTCGGGTCGGTGAGGGTGCCATCCAGGTCGAAGAGAATAAGGTCGTATCTACTCATATCTTCTAGTGTATAAGACGGCGGCGTTGGGCGCTACCGGCTGGCTACATGAGGATGCCATGTGCCCGCAACGTGGCGAGCAGCATGGGCTCGATGTGCGCGCGCAGCGCCTCGTTGGCGTAGCCCACCCACGCGACATCGGTGGTGACGTCGAATGGCGCGTCGAGTGGGTGGCCCTGCCCGTCGGTGAGCACGACACCCGCTTGCTCGGCGATCAGCGCGGTGCAGACGTCGTAGGGGTGGCAGCAGAGGCCAAGGGCGAGGCCGCGCTTCGCGAGCAGCGGCTCGACTAGCGGACGCAGATCGGCGACGAAACGGTCGTGCCCGGCCATCAGTTCGTAAAACTGCCCGCCGCTGCAGATGTACTGGTCCTCGAAGGTGAACGCCTTGCCGCGGCGGACTGGTCCGAAAAGCGCCGCATGCAGGTCCTCGTCGATGCCCGCCAGCTCGCGACGCATCCCTGGAAAGAAGCTGTCGATGGTGGCGAATCCCTGGTCAAGCGTGGACGCCGCGCTGGGCCGAAGTCGGAGCGGGACCATCTCGTCAGTCCGCCAGTTCGTGCGCACGCCGACGTAGCCCTCGCCGCGAAACGCCCAGAGTTGGTCGGCGAGGTGCTGCTTGACCAGCGGCAGCTCAGTTTGCAGTGCCAGCTCGATATCGCGCAGGCGGGTTGCGGGTCCCAGATTGGGCGCGACGCCGGTGAGGATCCACGCGCTGCGCTTCTGATACATCAGCCCACGTGTGCCGTCGATGGGGTCCATCAGCACGCGAATGATGGCGTCGTGCTCGCTCATGCCGCGCGGCAGCACCAGCTTCCCCTCTCCGGCGCCGGTATCTGGCAGCCCTTCGGCGACGAGCACGAGCGGCCAGGAGGGCGCGATCTCGCGCTCGAAGAACTCCGTCAACTGCTCCTCGCTGACACGGTCGATGGCGAAGATGGTGTCACCCGCCGCCGTATCATCCGCGACCGCCGCGAGCGCATCCTCGTCCGTCTCGGCCCGCGCGACGACGGCATCGCGAATCTCACCATGCAGGGCACGCAGCAGCGAGAGCAGACGGTGTCGGTCGGGAATCATGGGGTGTCCTTCCAGGTGGGGAGATGTGGGCGTCCAGCGGCCAACCGTCGTGTGCGAACGGAAGCGGCAGGCCAGCGTCCCGTTTCGGAGTATACTAGAGGCATCCGCGAGAGGCTACCCGCCGCATACGAGATCGGGACGGACCGCGTGATACGGAATACGAAGGAGTTACCGTAGCAATGTCCTCGACACGTGAACACACTCGTCCGATGACGCTGACGCAGAAGATTCTGGCGCAGCACGCCGTAAGCCTTCCCCGTCCGTATGTGCAGGCGGGCGACATGCTCCAGATTCGGGTGGACTGGACCATCGCGAGTGAGCTCGCCTGGAACGGCATGGAGCGCACCTACACGATGCTCGGGCGGCCCAAGATCGCCGACCCGTCACGCTTCTACCTCGCCCTCGACCACACCGTCGATCCCGTCACGCTGAGCAATGACGCCCGTACTCGCAAGCTGGTGGAGACCTCGCGCACCTTCGCGCGTGAGAGCGGCATCCAGCATTTCTACGATGCCAACCAGACCATCATGCACACCAAGTTCTACCGCGAGCTGGTGCAGCCGGGTGAGGTCGTGCTGGGCGCCGACTCGCACACCAGCTCGCATGGTGGCCTGGGCGCGTTCGCGATTGGTCTGGGCGGGGCGGATGTGACGGCGGCGATGGTGCTCGGCGAGACCTGGCTGGAGGTGCCCGAGGCAATTGCCGTCGAGTATGAGGGCGAGCCGCAATTCGGCATTGGCGGCAAAGACATCATCCTCAAGACGCTCGGCGCGCTGGGGCGCAACACCGTCGCGATGGAGCGCACCGTCGAGTATCGCGGTGAGGCGGCGAAGCGCTTCACCACCGACATGCGCTTCACCATCTGCAATATGACGGCAGAGTTCGGCGGCCTCAACGGCATCTTCGAGGCGAATGAGCCGGTGGCGGACTGGCTCGCGCGGCGGCGGCGCGGCTACAACACGTCCGCGCTCTACTTCCGCGCGGACGACGACGCACCGTACATCGCGCACTATCCCATCGATCTGGCCAGTCTCGCGCCACAGATTGCCAAGCCCTTCTCGCCTGATAACGTCTTCGACGTGACGGAGTTACTCGGGCAGCAGCTTGACGGCGCGTTCGTCGGCGCCTGCACTACCACCGAGGAGGAGCTGGCGCTGGCGGCCCTCGTGCTCGAAGTGGCGCTCGCCGACGGCAAGATGCCGGTGCCGGTGGATGCTGGCCGCCGCATCGTGGTTCCTGGCGACCTGTGGATTCGCGAGCACTTCCAACAGGCGGGGCTCTGGGATATCTACCAGCGCGCCGGATTCACCGTGGACCCACCAGGCTGCTCGATGTGCCTGGGCATCGCCAGCCGCAAGGCGGGCAAGGGCGAGGTCTGGCTCAGCTCGCAGAACCGCAACTTCGAGAACCGCATGG
>CAYRVF010000135.1:0-13070 GCA_964427535.1 uncultured Ktedonobacterales bacterium | reverse complement strand
TGATCGTCGCCGTGCCGAGGCCACCGCCGCAGCACATCGTCTGCAGGCCGTAGCGGCCGCCTCGCTGTTCGAGCGCGTTCACCAGCGTCGTCATCAGGCGCGCGCCGGAGCAGCCGAGCGGATGGCCCAGCGCGATGGCGCCGCCGTTAACGTTCACCTTCTCCATATCGGGGTGAATCTCGCGCTCCCAGGCCAGCACGACTGGCGCGAACGCCTCGTTGACCTCGAACAGATCGATGTCGTCGAGCCGCAGTCCCGCCTTGTTGAGCACCTGCTGCGTCCCCGGAATCGGCCCGGTCAGCATCATCACCGGATCGACGCCGACCACCTTCTGCGCGACGATCCGCGCGCGCGGACGCAGGCCAAGCTCCGCCGCCTTCTCCGGCGTCATCAGCAGCACCGCCGCCGCGCCATCGCTGATCTGGCTGCTGCTACCCGCCGTGACCTTGCCGTCGGGCTTGAACGATGGCTGTAGCGCGGCCAACTTCGCCATCGAGGAATCGCGCCGCACACCCTCGTCGCGTGTGAAGGTCGAGCCGTCGGCCAGCGCGACCGGCAGAATCTCGCGATCGAACACCCCGGCATCCTGCGCCGCCGCCGCGCGCTGGTGGCTACGCAGCCCGAAGGCATCCATCTCCTCGCGCGGAATGTTCCACTTTTCGGCGATCATCTCCGCCGAAATGCCCTGATGCACCATCGGATACATCTCCATCAGCGAGGGTGGGAATGGCTGGCCGCCCACCGAGGCCGAGATGCCGATGGCCAGGTGCGACATGCTCTCGACGCCCGCGCCGATGGTGATGTCGCAGACGCCCGACTGAATCAGGTTGGCGGCGAAGTGGATCGCCTGCTGACCCGAGCCGCACTGCCGATCCACGGTAGTTGCGGGCACTTCGATGGGGAAGCCCGCCTGCAGCACGGCGTTGCGAGCGATGTTGAACGTCTGCTCGCCGACTTGACTGACGCAGCCCATCACCACGTCTTCGACCAGCGCCGGCTCGATGCCCGCGCGCCGCATCAACTCGCGCAGCGTCATCGCCGCGAGCACTACTGGATGGACATCCTTCAGCGACCCATTGCGCCGTCCAATCGGCGTACGCACAGCCTCAACGAGAACCACATCGCGCATGGAATCTCTTCCTTTCGCCGTGAGCTCCAGCCCCGTCGAAAGGCATTATAGCTGACGGAGCAGACACGCGCCGGAAGAGCGGGATGGCGCCGTGCGAGCCTCCCCTCACCCCATTTCCTCGCCCCAGGTCATCTCGGTCTTGCCGAAACGGACCGTGTCTCCTGGCTGCACTCCGGCCTCTTCGAGTGCGGCGAAGACGCCCATGCGGCGCAGCGTGCGCTCCAGGCGGTCCATGCCGTCGATGCTCTCGGGATCGGTCATCGCGGCCAGCCGCTCGACTCGCTTGCCGCGCACCCGGTAGCCCTCGGGAGTCGCCTCGATGATATAGGCATCGTCCGGCTCGGGCCGCAGCACCGGACCCGCCTCGGCCACGCGCGGCATCGTCCGTTCGCGCTGGGCGTCTTCCTCGCGGATGTCGCGCAGGCGCTGGGCAGCCGTGTTCATCAGCTCCCGCACGCCCTGGCCGGTCGCAGAAGAGATCGCCATCGTAGGGATGCCCTCCCGCTCGGCGCGCTGTTTGAGCAGCTCGTAGCGTTCCTGGGCCTCAGGCAGGTCCATCTTCGTCATGACCGCGATCTGCGGGCGCTCCGCCAGCTCTGGACTATACTCGACCAGCTCGCGATTGATGGACTCGAACTCATCCCATGGGTCGCGCTCGACATTCGCTCCATCGACCAGATGCAGCAACAGCCGCGTGCGCTCGACGTGCCGCAGGAACTCCAGCCCCAGCCCCACGCCTTGGGCCGCCCCCTCGATCAGGCCGGGAATGTCCGCCAACACGAAGCTGAAATCGTCGCCCCGGCTCGGATCGCCGATCACGACGACGCCAAGACTTGGCACCAGCGTGGTGAAGGGATAGTCGGCCACCTTGGGCCGCGCGTTCGAGACGACCGAGAGCAGCGTCGACTTGCCTGCGTTGGGAAACCCCACCAGCCCCACGTCGGCGATCAGCTTTAGCTCTAACTCCAGCGTGACTTCTTCGCCCGGCTCGCCACGCTGCGCTTCTTTCGGCGCCTGATTCGTGGACGTGGCAAAATGGACGTTGCCCAGGCCTCCGCGCCCGCCTCGGGCGACCATCACGCGCTGGCCAGGCTCGACGAGGTCGGCGACCAGATCACCCGTGCCGGCATCGCGGATGACCGTGCCGACGGGTACTTTGAGGATCAGGTCCTCGCCCTTCGCGCCATGCATCTTCTGGCCGCCGCCACCCTTGCCCGACGTGGCCTTATGATGCGGATGGTAGTGATAGTCCACCAGCGTGTTCAGGCCAGGATCAGCTTCCATGTAGACGCTGCCTCCGCGCCCACCGTCACCGCCATCTGGCCCGCCCAGCGGAACGAACTTCGCCCGCAGAAAGTGGATCGAGCCGTTACCGCCGTTCCCAGCGGTCACGTATATCTTCGCCGTATCGTAAAACTGCATGTGCATCCTCCCGCGCGGCGGGGCCCCCGGCCCGCGCATCAGACGCCGTCCGAGTGAGCAAAAACACAGCAGCATCAGTGCCACACACGCCGCACCGATGCTGCTGAACTCAAATCGCAACGGATGGTAAATATGGTAGATGAGGTGGGCCCAGCAGGATTCGAACCTGCGACCAAGCGGTTATGAGCCGCCTGCTCTGCCGCTGAGCTATAGGCCCCAGAACGAGTCGCCTGCAGTGTACCACACGATGAGCTCTGCCCAGCGCCTGTACCTCATGAGTTCAGCAGGGGCGAGGCATGCCTCGCCCCTGCTGACGATGCGCCGACTAGTGTCGCACGCTCCTTGGATGGCGACACGTGCAGCATATCCGGCTACTCGGCAGCGTCGGCTGGCCCGGCTGGCGGCTGCGGCTCCCCACGCTGCCGGCGGGCACGGGTCCGTCGCGGCGCCGGCTCGCCTGGTGACTCTGCCTGCGCGGATGGCAGCGATGCGCCGGGCGGGTCGAACTCCGCGATGAGACTGTGCCGGCCAAGCGCCTCCTCGAAGCGCGGACCACGCGCGATCTCGACCGGACCAAACAGAGACTCCTGCTGGATGACCAGCCGCGCCTGGTGCCACATCTCCAGCACCGCCAGAAATGTCACCACGACGGCGAAGCGTGACGTCGCCACATCGAGCATGTCTTCCAGCCTGATGTACGTCCGCTCCTGCAGCCGGCGCTCGACCTCCGCCATCATCTCGGCCACTGTCACCAGCGGCAGCGGGAGCTGCTCTGGCTCGGAGAACTTCTTCTCCGTCAGCACGCGTTTGAAGACGAGCGCCAGCGCGTTGACGTTCAGCCCGACGAGCTTCGGCGGACTCCAGTTGAGGATTTCTTCGGGGTCCACCTGCAGGCGTCCCGGACGGGCGAACGAGTGCAGCCCAGCGAGCTCGCGGTCTTTCAGCGCGCGGGCGATCTCGCGTGCCAGCTTGTATTCCAGCAGGTGACGCGCGAGCTGCTCTGCGTCGTCCAGCGGGTCGGTCTCGTCGGCGGAGTCGTCGTGCTTCGGCTGGCGTGGCAGCAGGCTGCGCGACTTGATCAGCAGCAGCCGCGCGGCCATCGCGACGAACTCCGCCATACGTGCGATTGGAGGCGCCTCCCACGTTCGGATGTAGTGAACGAACTGGTCGGTGACGGCGACGAGCGAGATGCTAGTGATTTCGAGCTGGTTCTTCTCGATCAAATGCAACAGCAGATCGAGCGGCCCGTCGAACCCCGGCAGGTGAATGAGGTACGGCAACGCCTCGGCGTCAAGCTCGTCGAGCTGGCCGCCGCCCGCGCTACGTGTCTCTTCGAGTTCTGCCGCCATCGCCTCTCTCCATGTGGAGCAGGAACATATGTACGTATTGATAAATTGTACGGATGGGCTGCCCTCAGCGGCAACGCGGGCTTCCGTTTGGGCTAGGCAGGCATAACCCATTCGGGCACGGCTCGCCGTTTCACATCGACGGTACGAGCTGTGTGAAACCACTGTGCCTCGTGTTGACAAACATCGAGCGAGCATCGTCCTGGCGAGCTCCCGCTAGCCCTGACCAGTCGCGCAGCTACCAATAAGGCGCTATTTCAATCCCCCGCGATATACTCAAGACACCATACTCAAAACCTCCACACACGGACTGTACATCTCGATCTCGCAGATAGGAAAACCCACACGTGAGGATGCGGTTGATTGGGTGGAAAATACCTCCACGGCGAGGATCTGGGGGGCTTTCCTGGTGCATCGGCCTCCTTGTGCTCGCGCTTGCTCTGGTGCTGGCGTCCTGTGGATCGGCGGCTACACCACATACGACATCGGCGCCGCGCACTTCGCGGGCAGCGATCGGCGCAGCCTCGGCGGGCCAGGCGCAAACGCCCGCGTTTACCTATGTGGCAATTGGCGCGTCCGACGCCTATGGCATCGGCACCGACGACCCAGACCGGCTCAACTGGCCGACGGTGCTCTCGACATCCCTTGGGTCACACGTTCATCTGGTGAATCTCGGCATTCCTGGTGCCACCGTCGAGTTCGCCCAGAAGACAGAGCTACCTGTCGCCTTCGACGCACACCCGAACGTCGTCACCATCTGGCTGGCGGTCAACGACATCGCCGACAACGTGCCGCTTCCGACGTACACGAGCCAGCTCGGCGCGATGCTGTCCGCCCTCCATACGAAGACCTCGGCGCATATCTTCGTCGGCAACCTGCCCGATCTGACGCTGCTGCCGTACTTCGCCGGACAGAACCACGATCAGCTCGTCACCAAGGTGCAGGCATGGAACGCCGCCATCGCGCAGGTCACCGCCCAGAACGACGCCACCCTCGTCGACCTCTACTCCGGCTGGAGTGAGCTGGCGAGCCATCCCGAGTATCTCGCCTCCGACGGCCTGCATCCCTCGACGATTGGCGCACGGCGGCTGGCCCAGATATTCGCGACCGCCATCACACAGGCGGGCATCCACCCCTAGCGAGTGAGGTTGCCCGTGTTGAATGGCGTCTTCTCGTTCTCTCCTTCCGCCGCGCTGCGTCCGCTGCTCATCGCGGCGTTGCTCGCGCTGGCGATATTGCTCGTGCGCGGGCTTGGCGCGCCGCATCTCGTGCGTATCGGCGTGCGCAACGTGCCACGTCGGCGGTTGCGCACCTTGCTCATCGTCTCGGGCCTGATGCTGGCGAGCACATTCGTCGCGGCAGCGCTCGCGGTGGATGACACCATCTCGCTCGCCGTGAAGACCGTGGCGGTCTACAACCTCGGCCGCGTCGACGAGGATGTCACTGGGGGCTTCGGCCCGCTAAAAGCGTTCCCGCAAGACTTTGGAGACGACGCTGCCGCGGGGTTGCGCGGCAATCCCAAGGTGGCCGGAGTCGCGCCCGCACTCGTCATGCAGAACCTGCTCGTCGCCGACCAGACAGCCCGTCAGGTGCGCGGCACGGTGCTGGCATTTGGCCTCAGTGGCAACAGAGGCGGGCCACTGACCGACCTGCGCGCGCTGAATGGGACGACGGCTGACCCGGTGAGCGCGCTCGGGTCTCACGAGCTCTACCTCAACCGCAATCTCGCCTTCGTCCTCAACGCCCATCCTGGCGACACGATCTACCTCTACTCCGACCAGTGGCCGGGCCAGCGTGAGCAGTTCCATGTGCGGGACGTGGCGACTGGCGGTGTGCTCGGCGACATGCCGGCCATCGTGCTGCCGCTTGCCACGCTGCAAGGGCTCGCCCACGCTCCCGGCCGCATCAACCACATCTACGTCGCCAACGCGGGTGACGGGCTGACCGGTGTGGGCTACAGCGACAGCGTCGCCCAGGCCACGGCATCCCTGATTCCAGGCTTTCTGCACATCGATACGGCCAAAGCGGACGGCGTGCGCCTCTCGCTCCAGGCGCAAGACATCTTTGGTCGCATTCTGCTGCTCTTCACGCTGTTCGCGCTCGCCATCGGTCTGCTGCTGATCTTCCTGATCTTCGTGCTGCTGGCCGCCGAACGGCGGGCAGAGCTGGGCATGGCGCGCGCGTTAGGCATGCGGAGGGCGCACGTCGTCTGGATGCTGCTCTTCGAGGGATCGGTCTACGACGCTACCGCCGCCGCGCTCGGTCTGCTCGCCGGGCTGCTGCTGGGCGTGGTGATCGTCGCGGTCGTCAGCCCGACCATAGCGAAGATCGGCTTCCCGCTCAAAGTTGACCTGGAACCGGGCACGATGCTCGTCGCGTTCTGCCTGGGACTGGTCTTTACGCTCGTCACCACGGCGCTCGCAGCCTGGACCGTCACACGCATGACCGTAGCCGCGGCTCTCCGCGATCTGCCTGAGCCTCCGCCGCCGACGCCGACGCTCTGGGTGCTCGCTCGGAACGCGCTCATCCTGACGGGACATATAACGCCAGTGCGCGCTGCGAGTGCGTGGGGCGCGCTGCTTTGGGGACTGACGACACGCGGCATTGTCCCGTTCTTCGTCGGCCGCGCGATGCTGCTCTCAGCCATCGACACCGAGAACGCGCTGTTCTTCTCGCTGGGTCTCTCGCTCTCGCTGGCGGGCATCGTGCTGGCCGTACGCTGGCTCGCGCTGGCCGTCGTGGGTGCGATCGCGCGACGCACACGCCCAGCCGACGCCGGATGGATCGTGAGCCGCGGCGCGCTGCTCGCCGATCGGTTCACCGCACTGCTCATCGGCGGCGGGCTGGCTCTTTACTGGTCGCTTCCATTCGACGCGCTGCAGACCCTCGGCCTGACGCGCTTCTCGGGCGGCATCGAGATGTTCTTCGTCGCCGGGGTGATGATGGTCTTTGGCGCCGTCTTCGCGCTCGCGCCCAATCTCGACCTGCTGCTCGCGCCGCTACGCTGGGCGCTAACGCGCCTGAGCAGGCTGCGCCACGTCACCGCGATCGCCTTTGTCTATCCGGCGGCACAGCGCTTCCGCACGGCGATCGGGCTGGCGCTCTTCGCGCTGGTCTGCTTCACGATGGTCGTCATGGCGTGCATCGCCAACTCCACCACCTCGACCTACGACAACCTGCCGCAGATGGCCGCGGGCTACGACGTGGCAGGTCAGCCGCTCTTCTCACAGGTCGGCGGCATCAGCAGCGTGGAGCGCTCGATAGGGGCAGCGGCGCCCTCCACCGCGCAGGACATCGCGGCCGCGAGCGTTGCCCGTCCGGTCCCGGTCGCGGTGCTGCAGGCCAACGCTCCACGTGCGCGCTGGGCGCTTTACCCCGCACAGGAGGTGCAAGGTGCTTTCCTCGACGGCACGGGGCTGCCGCTGGTCGCCCGCGCGCCAGGGTTCGCCACAGATGCCGACGTCTGGAACGCGGTACGCACGCATCCCGGCGATGTGGTCATCGACGTCGCAGCGCTGAGTGGGTCCGACACTACCATTCTCGGTCAGAGCAGGCCCGACCCGGTGAGCGCACAGCAGTTTGTCGGCGCCCCGATTCCCGCTGGTCTCTCACCGCTGCTCAACGTCGGCAACGGTGGCAGGCGACAGACTGGAGCGCAATCCGATACGCTCAACGAGCTTGGCGCGCTGGCAGCGAACGCGAACGGCTACGCGCTGCAGGACTACACGCTGCATCTCAACGGTGTCGCCACGGGTTCCGGCGCCATCGCGCCCACGCCGCTGTGGATCGCCGATCTGCGCGGGGGCGCGGCGACCAAAGTCACGGTGGTAGGCATCCTGGAGAACACGCGCGGTCAGCGCTACGGCATGTATGGCTCGCCACAGACGTTCGCGCCCACCGAGCGGGGTCTGCAGCCGTTCGGCAACGAATACTACTATTTCAAGCTGAAGCCCGGCGCCGATTCACGGGCAGACTCACTCGCCATCGGTTCGGCGCTGATCGACAACGGGTTCGAGACGACGGTCGTTCAGGATGCGCTGCTCGACATCAACGGGCCGCGTGTCTTCATCAGCCGGGTGCTCGTCGGGCTGGTAGGGCTGACGCTGCTAGTCGGCATGGCGGCGCTCGCGGTGACCGGCTCGCGGGCGGTGGTCGAGCGGCGGCAACAGATCGGCATGCTGCGCGCGCTGGGCTTCCGCCGTCTGCACGTGCAGCTCATCTTCCTGCTGGAGGCGTTGCTCGTCGGCGTCGCAGGCACGCTCATCGGGCTCGTGCTCGGGTTGGTGCTCTGCCGCAACGTCTTCGCGGTCGACTTCTTCTCGGCCTTCCAGTCCGGCTTGACGCTGGTCGTGCCGTGGGGCGAGCTGGGCGCCATCTGCCTCGCGGCGGTGCTCGCCTCGCTCGTCGCGGCGCTGCTGCCCGCGTGGCAGGCCGGGCACGTGTCGCCCGCCGACGCGCTACGCTATGAATAGGCTATGAATAGGATGTGCGTACCCGCCGCGTGCGCAATCAGTCTATGAAGGACACGCTCGTTGACATACATGCCTGATTACTTCGCCCAGCCATCTGGCGGAGCCGAGCCGGTGATTAAAGGGACGCCCCCGCTCATCGTGCGCGCCGAGAGCGTCTCGAAGACGTACCACGCGCATGGCGTGCAGGTACACGCGCTGACGGACATCAACCTGCACATCGCGCGTGGCGAGATGGTCTCGATTATGGGTCCCAGCGGCTGTGGCAAGACGACACTGCTCAATTGCCTCGCAGGACTCGACTCCATCGACGCGGGCCGGATCGTGATCGGCGGCACCGATCTCGCCACGCTGAGCGATGCCCGGCGTACGGACTACCGCGCCCGTTCGATGGGCTTCGTCTTCCAGAACTTCAACCTGCTGCCCGTGCTCAGCGCAGTCGAGAATGTGGAGCTGCCGCTGCTCGTCCTGCGCGTGCGGCCGGGCGAGGCACGCAGGCGCGCGCGTGAGCTGCTCGCCGCCGTTGGGCTCAAGGACCGCGAGCACCACAAGCCCGCCGAGCTTTCCGGCGGCCAGCGCCAGCGTGTGGCGATCGCCCGCGCCCTCGTCAACGATCCGGCGATTGTCTGGGCCGACGAGCCGACCGGCAACCTCGACAGCGAGTCCGCCGACGAGATCCTCGACCTGATGACCGAGCTCAACCGCGAGCGCGGCCAGACGTTCGTCATCGTCACTCACGCGGCGGACATCAGCGCGCGCACCGGGCGCATCATCCGCATGCGCGACGGCCGCATTCTCGACGCGGGCGATGCTCCGGAGTGACACCATCGGCGCGCCTATCCTATACGGTACACTGATGTATCTCCCACCGGCGTCCGAGACACGCGCAGGAGCAGAGAGAGCGCAGCGAAGGAGAGCTACCAATGACATCCGGCGAGCACTCTGGCGAGGCGCAGCGCTTCACCAACCGGCTGATCTCAGAGACCAGCCCATACCTCCTACAGCACGCGCACAACCCCGTCGACTGGTATCCGTGGGGCGATGAGGCGTTTGCTCGTGCACGTGCGGAGGACAAGCCGATTCTCCTGAGCATCGGCTACTCGGCATGTCATTGGTGTCACGTGATGGCGCATGAGTCGTTCGAGAACGAGGCGACCGCGCGGCTGATGAACGATAATTTCGTCAGCATCAAGGTGGACCGCGAGGAGCGTCCCGACATCGACGCGCTGTATATGGACGCGGTACAGGCGATGACGGGCAGTGGCGGCTGGCCAATGACGGTCTTTCTTATCCCCGACGGCGCTCCATTCTATGGCGGCACGTACTTTCCGCCGCAGGACCGCTACGGCATGCCGGGCTTTCCGACGCTGCTCCGGCGCATCGACGAGTTTTACCGTACCCGGCGCGATGACGTGGAAAAGCAGGCGGAAGCGTTCCGTGAGTGGTATGCGCATCAAGACGAGGTAAAGCTCGAAGCGCCCGCGGGCGTGGACCTCTCGGGCGACGCGCTCGATCCGAGGCTGCTTGTGGAGGCGGCCAACGCGCACGTCGACCAGTTCGACGCCGAGCACGGGGGCATCGCTGGCGCGCCCAAATTCCCCCACGCGATGAGCCTCGACTTCCTGCTGCGCATCGTCTCACGCCCAAACAACGATGACGCGCTCGACGAGCAGGTGCTCTCCCTGGTGTTCCTCACGCTCGATAAGATGTCCGGTGGCGGCATCTACGATCAAATTGGTGGCGGCTTTCACCGCTACTCGACCGATGCGGTCTGGCTGGTGCCGCACTTCGAGAAGATGCTCTACGACAACGCCCTGCTTGCGCCGGTCTACCTCCATGCGTGGCAGCTCACCGGCGAGCCGCGCTACCGCCGCATCGGCGAGGAGATTCTGGACTACGTGCTGCGCGAGATGACCGGCCCGGAAGGCGGCTTCTACTCGACCCAGGACGCCGACAGCGAGGGCGAAGAAGGCAAGTTCTACGTCTGGACGCCACAGGAGATCCAGGCGCTGCTGGGCGACGACGACGCATCCATCGCCGAGATGGTCTGGGGCGTCACAGCGCGCGGCAACTTCGAGGGCAAGAACATCCTGCACGTCCGGCGCACAGAGCAGCAGGCGGCAACCGCGCTCGACCTACCCGTCGAGCGCGTACGCGAGGGACTACGGCGGGCGCGCGAGGTGCTCTATGCCGCACGAGCCAAGCGCGTCTGGCCGGGCCGCGATGACAAGGTGCTCGCCGCGTGGAACGGGCTGATGCTGCGCGCGATGGCCGAAGCGGCACGTGTCCTTGGCCGCGACGACCTTCGGGCCGCGGCCGTCGAGAACGCCGGTTTTTTGTTACGCGAGATGGTGGTGGGCGGGCGGCTCCGTCGCACCTGGCGTGGCGGGGAGGCACGCCTCGGCGCGTATCTCGAAGACTATGGCGCGGTCGTCAATGGGCTGCTCTCGACCTACGAGCTGACGGGCGAACCGGAATACTACACCCACGCCCGCGCGCTGGCCGACACTCTACTCGACCTCTTCTGGGATGAGACCGCCAGCAGCTTCTTCGACACCGCACGCGACGCGGAGGCGCTGCTCGCACGGCCGCGCGAGCTCACCGACAACGCCACGCCGTCGGGCACCAGTCTCGCGGTGGAGGCGCTGCTGCGGCTGACGGCACTCTCCGGCGAGGGCCACTACCGCGACTATGCCGCGCGGGTGCTGGTGCCACTCGTCCCCTCGATGGCGAAGACACCGCTCGCCTTCGGCCATCTGCTCGCCGCGCTGGACGACTTCATCGGGCCGTTCTACGAGATCGCCATCGTCGGGCCTCAAACGTCCCCGGCAGCAGACGCCCTGACTGGGGCGCTACGGACGTGCTTCCTGCCGCGTGCGGTATTCGCCCAGGCCGATCCAGACGACGCGCGAGCCTTGCGTGAGGTGCCACTTCTCGAAGGGCGCGGATTGGTAGACGGCAAGCCGGCCGCCTACGTCTGCCAGTCGTTCGTGTGTCAGCGCCCAGTGACGCAGCCGGATGAGCTACTCGCGCTGCTCGACACGTAGCGACCGCGTAGCCACTCAGAACCAGTCATATATGCCCACTCCAGCGTGTCAGCCTTACGGCACGCTGTTTGGCAAGGGAGGGCTGTGTTCTCAAATCTGGAAAACGCCATCACCGGTTCTCGCACCCACGGAAAGAATAGTCGCGTAGCAGAACTCGAGAGGCCCCATCCAGCAACCGACTGGTATTGCTCCAGACCGCAACCCATGCGGGTTCAATAGTCCTAGTCGGCTATCGGAAATCGGCCAAATGTGGTAAAATACAAAGAGTACATGGGCACGACGCGGCAGCGGCTGGAGGCCACTCCAGCCAGATGTAGGAGAGTATCCCTTGACTGCTGGCGGCAACATTTTAGGCACATCACATAGCCGCCGGTTCGCCGTCCGCTTGGCCAGCTCGCGCCGGTCGGCGCGGGTCCACTCTTGCCCAACACCTACGAGCGACCTCAGCGTTCAGCCACCTGCCCGTTCCGCACTCTCTCTGCGTGCACCCGGGCAAGCGCTGTCTCTCATCGCTGTGCCAACTCTCGTGTCAAACGTTCGCCTCCGCACACGGAGCGAGCACCCATGTGGCGAGTGCCGGAGCGCACGCTATGAGGAGGGAATATAAGTCGATATGGCAACCGTCACCAATGCCTCAACTGAATATAGCGCAAAAGATATTGAGATTCTTGAGGGTCTCGAACCTGTTCGCATGCGCCCCGGCATGTACATCGGCAGCACCGACATTCGCGGCCTTCACCACCTCGTCTATGAGGTCATCGACAACAGCGTCGACGAGGCGATGGCGGGCGTCTGTGATCGCATCGTCGTGACACTGATGGCCGATGGCTCCGTCTCCGTCGAGGACAACGGTCGCGGTATCCCGGTCGAGCCGCACCCTAAGCGCCCGACACAGTCCACCTTGGAAGTCGTCATGACGACGCTGCACGCCGGCGGCAAGTTCGGCGGCGAGGGCTACAAGCAGGGCTCCAGCGGTCTGCACGGTGTCGGCGTCTCGGCGGTGAATGCGCTCTCGGAGTACTGCCGGGTCGAGGTCCGGCGTGGCGGCAAGCTGCACATGCAGGAGTACCGCTGCGGCGTGCCGGTCGCGCCCGCGAAGGCCAAGGGCATCGCCAGCGGGACGGGCACGAAGACGATCTTCAAGCCCGACCTGACGATCATGGAGACCAACAACTTCGACTTCGACACGCTCGCTCAGCGCATCCGCGAGATGGCCTACCTCAACCGTGGCCTGACGATCAAGATTGTGGATGAGCGTCCTGACCGCGAGCAGGAGGCGACCTTCTACTTCGACGGCGGCCTGAAGTCGTTCGTCCGCAATCTCAACAAGAACCGCAACGTCGTCATGGCGCGCCCGGTGCATATCGAGAAGCAGGTCGATCGCACGCTGATCGAGGTCGCCATCCAATACAACGACAACTACAGCGAGACGGTCTTCTCCTTCGCGAACGGTGTCAACACGGTGGACGGCGGCTCGCACGTCACCGGCTTCCGCGCGGCGCTGACCCGCACGCTCAACGAGTACGGCCGCAAGATCGGCGTCATCAAAGATGCCGACGCGAACCTCTCGGGCGACGACGTGCGCGAGGGTCTCGTCGCGGCGATCAGCGTGAAACTGCCCGAGGCGCAGTTCGAGGGCCAGACGAAGGGCAAGCTG
>CAYRVF010000134.1:0-13213 GCA_964427535.1 uncultured Ktedonobacterales bacterium | reverse complement strand
TGTCAGCTCCGGTCGCACGACGCGGCTTTACCGAGGAGGCCGTTCACGCTCTGATCGAGCGGCGGAATGAGCCCGGTTGGATGCACGAACGGCGCCTTGAGGCGTGGAACACCTACCAGCAGATTCCGATGCCGACCCGGCAGGATGAAGAGTGGCGCCGCACCGATCTGCGCCGCCTGCGGCTCGATGAGGTCGTGCCGTTCACCGACGGTTCGGCTGAGCCGCAGAACTTGTTGCCCCCCACCGAGAGCGCTGATCGCTTCGGCGGCGTGCTGGGCCTGCGCAACAGTCAGCCGGTGCAGCACACACTGCGAGACGACCTGGCCAAGCTCGGCGTCATCTTCACCGATATGGCGACGGCGGCGCGCGAGCACGGCGACCTCGTGCAGCAGTATTTCATGACGCGCGTCGTGAAGCCGGACGACAGCAAGTTCGCCGCGCTGCATGCCGCGTTCTGGCAGTCGGGCACGTTTCTCTACATCCCCTCCAGCGTGGTGGTGAAGGAAGCCTTCCGCACCATCAACTTCGCGGACCTGCTCGGCAGCGCCAGCATGACGCATACGCTGATCGTGATGGAAGCGAACAGCGAGGCCACCTTCGCCGAGGACTTCATCTCGCAGGAGGGGTCCGAGCAGGGCTTCAGCACGCGAGTGGTCGAGCTGATTCTCAAGCCGGGCGCGGTGTTGCATTATCTCGGTGTGCAGCGTCTGGGCCGCACGGTATGGGACTTCCACACCGAGCGCGCGCTGCTCGACCGCGACACGACCGTGACGGTGCAGACGGTGGAGCTGGGTAGCTCGGTCTCGAAGGGGCGCGTCGAGGCGATTCTCAATGGCGACGGCGCGAACGCCAACCTGCTCGGCCTCTATATCGAGGATGGCGACCAGCATCTCGACCGCTACACCCTGCAGGATCACCGCGCCGCCAACGGGACGAGCGACTTGCTGTTCAAGGGCGTGCTGACCGACAACTCACGCTCGGTCTATTCCGGCCTCATCCGTGTGCTGCCGACGGGCATCAAGACGGCCGCCTACCAGCAGAACCGGAACCTGCTGCTGAGCCGTCATGCGCGCGCGGACTCGATCCCGAACCTGGAGATCGGCGCGAACGACATCCTCGGCTGCACGCACGGCGCGACCGTCGGCAAGGTCGATGAGGAGCAGCTCTTCTATCTGATGTGCCGCGGGCTTGACCGCACCGAGGCGACGCAGTTGATCGTCGAGGGGTTCGTCGACCCGATCATCGAGCGCGTGCCGGTGCCGGAGCTGCGCGACTCACTACACGCCGAGATTCAGGCACGTGTCGCGTTGGCGGCGCCCGCGAGTGTCGCGTAGCGCCAAGGAGACAAGAAAACCATGGCTGTTGTCGAGGTAGCGAAAGAGGACGAGCTGCCCGAGAACGGAGTGATCCGGGTGGAGGTTGGCCGCACGCCGATCGCCATTTTCAACGTAAACGGCGAGCTGTTTGCCATCGGGGACACCTGCACGCACGAGGAGTTCTCGCTCTCTGACGGTGAAGTGTCGGACGACTGCACCGTCGAATGCGCATTGCATGGCGCACGCTTCGATCTGCGCACGGGCAATGCGATCTCGCTGCCAGCCACTGGCTCGGCGGGCAGCTATCCGGTCTGGGTCGAAGACGGCGCGATCAAGCTCGACGTGTCGTAACGTCAATCCAGCCGAAACGTTCTCAGCCAGACAGACGAAAGGGCCCTCTCTCCAGATGGAGAGAGGGCCCTTTCGTTTGCGTGCGAGCAAGCGGGCGGGTGCACCGGCATCTGGAGACGTTGCGCCACCGAACCCGCCTGCTATGGATGAGACGGCGAGCTGGGCAACGCTCATCCAGGCTACGGCTTCGTGGAAGGCGACGGCGTCACCACTGCTCCGCCCGCTGGCCGTGCGATGAAGGTGATCGTCGCGTCGGCGCTGCCCGTCGGCACGACCGCCGAGGCCTTGATGGTGATGGGCCTGGTCGTAGAGGCGTTGTTTAGAGCGAGATTGAATGTCGCGAGCCCGTAGGCATCGGTTCTCGTCACGCCGAGGCTCTGACCGCCGCCTCCCGGATAGCTGACGTATACGCTCGTCACACATCCGGGGACAGGTGCTCCCTCGTTGCTCACGCGGACGAAGACCTGCACGACACCGCTCGCGGGCGGCGACGTGTCAGAGAGCCAGACTCCGGCAGTGTAGGTCAGAGGTCCGGGTGTCGCGGAACCCTGCCCCGTTGGTGGATGAACTATGACACCTGTGGCGGGCTGAGACGTTGCGGATGCGCCGAGCGATAGCCGAGGGGTACGGCCGGGGGCGGCTGTCGCCAGCCGCAGCGCAACGGTCGTTGCGATCGCCATGACCACAACGAGCGCAACCAGTCCCGCGATCACGCGCCAGTGACGGCGCCAGGCGATGCTGATGGTCCACACCCGCTCACTCGGAGCGAAGGGAAACCTGCGCTCTCGCCACTCTCGGTAGCGGTCGAGCAGTGTGACGTAGAGCGACACGGATGGCGCACGCTCTGGCGCGGGGTCGTAATCGCTCCAGCTGGCGCCATACGGGTACATGTGTGAAACGGGTGTCTCAGGTGGCCGGACATCCGGCTCGCTGGTCACGGTCTCGTCTTCACGCGAGGCGAGAGCTGTGGCCGAGCGCGCAAGGGCCTCTGAGGCGGGCGTCACGACGGGGACGGCCGGGAGAGACTGCTGAGCCGGGTGGCGAGACTGGGCGTCGCTCTGTGCGCGCGCCGTTTGCTCGGACCATGTTCTGTCAACCGAGGTCGCAGCGTGGTGCTGAGCATGCTTGGCATTGGCGCGCTTCCGTGCAGCCGCTCGCTGTGCCGCCGCTCGTTGTCTGCGTGTCGCTGGACCACGTGTATCCACCAGGGATGCCTCCCGCCTGTTCCGGAATGTGGGTATGCAGTCTCCGGATAGAGCGGTGCGAAATGCTCTGCCGGAGTCGTCCTTCACATGGGTCGGACGATTCGGGGGCGTGTCCGGTCACAGACCGAGGCGAGATAATCCCAGTGGAAATCGTGTACGGATGAGATTGCAGCTATTATGAGTTTTCGTCGCCACGTGCCTCGCGGAGCCACGCTTCGACGTCCTGGATGGCTTCTTCCGGGCTAGGCAGCTCACCATCTAGTGGCACCCGATGGATACCCGAGCGGTCGCCGAGATCGAGGCGCGAATCCTCGTCGTCGCTGGAGGTGCGCTGCTCCAGCTCGTGGACGTACGCCGAGACGTCGGGGTCGTCGGCGACGAGGGATGAGACACGCTGAGTAAAGCGCTGAGCCGCGCGCGAAAGGTCTTTGAGCTGGACGTGGAGCCCGAGCAGCACATCGACCTTGCGTAAGAGCGCTTCGGATACGGGCAGATTCGGCGTGGCCGAGATGTAGTGTGGCGCGACGCCCCAAAGGCTGGCGGCCGGTATGCTCGACTTACGCGCGGCATCCTGGATGGCGGTCAGCACGCCGGTCACTCCGCTATAGCTCGCGCGCTCAATGCCTTGCCGGGTCATCTCACGCAGCAAAGGCGAGCGGTTTGCGGTCCCGCTGATCTGCACCGGCGCGGTATGCGGCACCTCGGCGACCAGCGAGCCGAGCAGCATGATTTCGGTGATGTTGAACTGTTTGCAGACGGCGAGCATCGCATCCGTAAACGCGTGCCAGCGGAACTGCGGCTCCTCGCCGAGGAAGAGCACGACGTCGCGGGCGTCACCGCGTTCGGTCCGCTGGGCATCTGGAAGCGTGTAAAACCGGTTCGTTGGCCACGTGAACTGCCGCACGACACCGTTGGAGATGCGCACCTCGGGACGTGTCTCGGTATAGTCGAAGAAGTCTTCGGAGTCGATCTCGGCAAAGGGCTGCGCGTCCCACTGGTTGATGAGAAACTTCACTGCCCAGGTGGCCGCGCTCGCCGCGTCGTTCCAGCCGCCCAGCGCCGCGATGAGCACGGCATTCTGAAGCTCTGGTTCACGCGTGATGTGGACGTGGTCCATCTGACCAACTCCTCTGTCCGCGGCCTGCGGAGATAGGAACGGGAGCTACCTGACGCACGTAACTGCGGTGTACCTGGCCCCGCGTTCCGGCTTCCTCAGTATACCACTCACAGACTGTGCCAAGAGTGAGCGCGGTGTGCTTCGGCGTGCCAGAGCCGCGCTTCACGGAGAGTGCGGAGCATCTGCGGCCCACCACCCGACGAGCATCGGGCATATCGCAACCGCCGGTGATGTGCGCGCACGTGAAGGGCACGATCACTCCGCTGTGAGGGGAGAGGTTCAGTGTCATCCACGGCGGGACGGGCGAGGAATGTCTCGCCGCCACAATACGGTTGGGCCGCTACAATGGCTGTCCCGAGGTGTCGAAAGCTCATCAAGCTGCCCCTCCCCTTAGAGGGAGGGGGTTGGGGGAGCGGTCTGCTCAGGCGCCCGCGCGGGCACGACGTGGCTTGTGGCCATTGCCGTTGCCGTTGCCGTTGCTGGATGCATGGTGGTGGACTTTCAGCAGCCCAGCGTCCTCGGCATCCTCGATGGTGTAGCGATAGCCTTGTTCCGTCAGGAAGAGCTGGCGGTTGGCCGAGAAGTCCTGATCCCGGGTGTCGCGCGTCACGATGGTGTAGAAGTGGGCGGGCTTGCCGTCCGACTTCGGACGCAGCAGACGCCCGAGCCGCTGGGCCTCCTCCTGGCGTGAGCCGAAGGTGCCCGAGACCTGAATGGCGACGTTGGCGTCGGGCAGGTCGATGGCGAAGTTGGCGACCTTGCTAACGACGAGCCGCTTGAGATCGCCGCGGCGGAACTGGTCGTAGAGTTTCTCGCGCTGGGCGTTGTTGGTCCGGCCGGTCAGCAACGGCGCATTGAGCATCTCGGCGAGGTATTTGAGTTGGTCGAGATACTGCCCGATGACGAGCACCTGGTCGTCGCTGTGGCGGCTGATCAGCTCCTGCACGACGTGCGTCTTCACCGGATTCTCGGCGGCCATGCGATACTTCTCGCGCTCCTCGGAGACGGCGTAAATCAGGCGCTCCTCGTCGCTCAGGGCGACGCGAATCTCGTGGCATTCAGCGGTCGCGATCCAGCCCTGCTTCTCCAGCTCGCGCCAGGGCACGTCGAAGCGCTTGGGGCCGATGAGGCCGAAGACGTCCGCCTCGCGCCCATCTTCGCGGACGAGCGTGGCGGTCAGCCCGAGGCGCCTGCGCGCCTGAATCTCGGCGGTGATACGGAAAATCGGCGCGGGCAGCAAGTGTACCTCGTCGTAGACGATGAGGCCCCAGTCGTGGCCGGTGATCAGTCCGAAGTGCGGGAACTCGCCGTTCTCGCTGGGCCGGTAGGTCAGCATCTGATACGTCGTGACCGTGACCGGACGGATATCTTTGCGCTCGCCGGTGTACTCGCCGATCTGGTCGGGCCGCAGCGACGTTTTGTCGAGCAGCTCCGATATCCACTGGCGGACCGCGATGGTGTTCGGCGTCAGAATCAGTGTCGAGCGCTGAATCTCGGTCATCGCGCCGATGCCGACGACCGTCTTGCCAGCGCCGCAGGGGAGCACAACGACACCGCTGCCGCCACTCGACGAGCCACCGGCGTGAAACGCTTCCACCGCGTCGCGCTGATAGGGGCGCAACGCGAACTCGCCGCCGTCAAGCGTCATGTCGCGCATGTCGAACGAGAGCCCCGCGCCGTCGGTGTAGCCCGCGAGGTCTTCCGCCGGGAAGCCGATCGACACGAGCGCCTGCTTGACGTGCCCACGGCGCGCGGGATCGATGACGAGCGTGCGCTGGTCGCGCTGCTCCAGAATGAACGGCTGGACGCGCTTCTGGCGGCTCACCTCGGCGATCAGGGCGATGTCATCTGATCGCAGCAGCAGGCTGGACCCCTCGCGCAGCAGCTTGATGCGCCCATAGCGGCTGATGTATTCGCGGATGTCAGTCGTCACGTTGGGCGGAATGTCGTACTTGCTGAATCGGCCGAGCAGCTCGAGCACTTCGGGAGCCGTCAGACCGGCGGCGGCGGCGTTCCACAGCGAGAGTGGCGTCAGCCGGTAGGTGTGAATGTGCTCGGGCGACTTCTCAAGCTCCGCGAAGCGCGCGAGGGCGTCGCGGGCCTCCGCGTAGAGAGGAGAATCGACTTCGAGCAGTATGGTTCGGTCGCTCTGCACGATGACCGGATTCGTCGTTTGTATCGGCACTGGAGTCTCCGCACCACTGATCGCACTGTTCTCACACGCCGGGCGTAGCCGCCCACTGTACAAGGTATCTTACAACGGTTGCGGAAGCAGTCGCCTCACTGCCGCGCAGCAAATGACCAGCTCCGGAGATCACACGCAGGTTGCGCGCGCCGGGAAGCTCTTCGAGCCAGGGAATCAACTTGTGACGCGGCGACACCTCATCGTACTCGCCGGTCACAAACAGGCGTGGCCGCTCGAAGCGCGCCAGCTCCGGCGTGATGCGGAAGACGGGCAGGCTGACGGCCACGACCGTGCGCACCCGAGCATCTGCCGCGGCGTAGACTAGCGCGACGTATGCCCCGAACGCATGGCCGACAAGCGCCAGCTTCCGGGCGTTCACGCCTGGCTGCGCGAGCGCGAATGCGACGGCTCCCGCGACATCCAGCGGCTCCAGCCGTCCGTCAGTCGAGGCGCCTTCGCTTGATCCGACACTCCGGAAGTTGAACCGCAGTGTGACGAATCCCTCCGCCGCCAGGTCGCGCGCCACTTGCCGTGTGAAGCCGTCATCCATCGAACTGCTGATCGGCTGAGGATGACAGAGCACCGCGACAGGGTGCTCCCCCTCGGCAGCGTCCGCGCCACTCTCCTCAGGACGCGTCAGGATGCCTTCGAGCATCAGCCGTTCGGTGCCCGCGCTCGGAAAGCGGACCGCGGTTTCCGTGACCGCACTCATCGTCTGCTGCCCTCCGCACCGGTATCGACCTGGCACACCCTCACGGACGTGACGCGCATCACCGTGTGAAGCACGCCACGAGCGCATCTTGTACAATATATCCCGAGCAGCCAGCAGGCGTCAATCAGGCGATGTAGTAGGGGCCTCTTCGACCGGGGAGGCGAGCGAGATGATGCCGTACCTGAACGACTTCACGCGCCGAGTGGTGCGTTGCCGCGGGCTCTTCGATAATGTGGAATGGCATGACGTAGGCTGGCCGGTAGATGTGCTAGCGGCGTCGTTCGTGGTCACTATCGTACGCTAGTGCAGTCGAGTCGAATCGTGATAGGTGTTCGAGAGGGGCTTAGACGTACGGAATCCAGGCCTGAGGGTCACCATCCTGGTGCTCGTCGGCCTCCGGGCCACGCAGGCGCGTAAGCCGTTCGACTTCGTCGCGGCGGTAGAGCCGTGTGCGCTTAATGCCCTGCCGGTAGCTGCCCAGCAGACCGCGACTGACGTAGGCGTAGAGCGTCGCAGGCTTGATCTGCAAGAGCGCGCAAGCTTCCTGCGCCGACAGGAACTCCTCGCCGTCCATTACAATCATGCCCGCCTCCGGCCTACAAGCGGCACACGCGCGGCTGGTGACGCGCGAACCGGTGTACTTGGTGGCCAGTATACGGCTTCTGCTCTGGTCTCGTCAACAGCTTCCGGCTGCTGTCCGCTCGCCGTGCCGCAGCAATACGCCGGGCCCGACGACATCAATTCGTGAAGGAATGTCTGTGAACGATCCAGACGCGACTGCCGCGCGTGAGACGTCCTTCGCGGCGTCGATTCGAGACGTCGAACGTGTGCTGCGTACTAGCGACACGCGTGCATGGCTGGTCGGCGGCACCGTGCGCGATCTGCTGCTCGGCCAGGTGCCACGCGATGTGGACCTCGTCGTGGAGGGCGACGCACATCGCGTCGCGGAGACACTCGCCGCCGAACTTGGCTGGGCCGTCACGCCATTGCACGCGCGGACCGTGCGTCTCGTTCCCAGGCACTCCAACGTGAGCGAGATTGACGTGTCGAGCCTGGCTGGTGGGACGCTCGACGATGATCTGCGGCGGCGCGACTTTTCGATAAACGCGATTGCCGTGCCGCTCTCCGCGTGGGAGCGGCTGCTTCGCGCGCGTGCGTCGGAGCGGCCAACGGACGACGTGCCGTTACTGGACCCACTGGGCGGGTTGCGCGATCTGCATGCCCGGCAGCTGGTCGCAGCGAGCGACAGCGCTTTCCGGGCAGACCCAGGTCGGGTGCTGCGCGCGGCGACGGCGATAGCGCGTCTCGACCTCACGCCCGATGCGCGCACGGAGCGGCTGGCCCGTGAGTCCGTGCCGTCACTTGCGTCGCTCTCGGCCGACCGGCTGCGTGAGGAGATGAGCCGGTTGCTCGACGCGGATGATGCCGGACGCGGACTTCGCTGGCTGATCGGTGTTGGCGCGTACGATCCGCTGGCGCCGGGTTCACGCGCCGAACAGTGGAGCTCCGTGGCTTCGGCGCTTGATCAGATTCCGGCGCTCGTGTTCGGACGCGGCGACGTACCCTCTGATGAGGGCGCCTGGGGCCATGCCGTGGACGCCCTCCGCGCATGGTATGCGGAGACGCGAGCCGGCGCGGAGCCGCGTCTCACAGGTCTGCGGTGGGGTGTGCTTCTTTACGCGTTGGCTGATGGGTCTTTACGGCAGGGGAACACGGCGTTGCCGTTCACGCCGAGGGGGCATCTTGGACTGGTCGCTCGCACCACCGCCCAGCTCGTTCCGCGCGCACTTGACCTCCTGCGGTCCGGAGTGCGCGACGAAGTAGCGTGGCGCTGGTTCTTCGCGGACACACAGGGCGATGGTGAGGCAGGAGTCCATGCGATCGTCGGCGCTCTGGCTGTCGCGTCAGCCGGTGGACGGAATGCTGCGTCTGAGCAGTCGCGAGCGCTTGCCGGTTGGGTGCTCACGACCTACCTCACAGATCGGACGCGGCTTGTGCCCCCGCCACTGCTCAGCGGAAGAGATGTCATCGAGAAGGCGGGTGTGGCGCCAGGACCCAATGTCGGCGATATCCTGACGGCGGTGCGCGCGGCACAACTTAACGGCACCGTCACGACGGAGGATGACGCGCTCGACTTTGCTCGCACACTCACTATGCGGTAGTTGGGCGCATTCCCGATGGGGCCGGTGAAATAGGACGGTTGGCGGAGCGTCATAGTATCTGCACGCGTAAGTAATACGCATTCGCGGGAACCATCTTGTGGCAGGGGCGGGTGAGGAATGCCTCGCCCTTTGCGCGTGCGGTGCGCTGGCGTGAAGGCGCTGTTCGCAAGCAGGGAGTAGGTATGGCTCTGCGCAACGTTCTCGCTCGGGCGGCTGGCCGCTCTGGTCATGATGAACAGCCACGCCCGAAAGAGCCGCTTTCGTCGGCGCTGGCGCCTCCGGTCTCGGCGACGGACGAGCTGGCGTTGAGCCGTCGCGCGTGGTATCTCGTCGCCGCGTTCCTGCTGGTGATCGGCGTCGTGCTGCGGCAGCCGCTGCTGTTCGGTGTCGCGGTGGTCGCGGGCGCGCTCGGCGCGATTCCCGAGATCTGGTACCGCCACAGCCTGCGAGATGTGGCCGTCACCCGGCGGCTTACGCGCCAGCGGGCCGAGATCGGCGACGAGCTGACGCTGGAGCTGCGGGTCGAGAATCGCAAGTTCCTGCCGCTGCCGCATCTCACGTTGCTCGACGACATCCCAGACGAGACGCCGATACCGGGCGTGACGATGGGCGTCTCGACACGTCCGGGCCGGCGAGTGCTGGAGAACGTGCTGGCACCCTGGTCCTTCCAGCGGATCACCCGGCGCTACCGCGTGCGCTGCCTAAAACGGGGCGTGTGGTCGTTCGGGCCGCTCACCGTCGAGAGTAGCGATCCGTTTGGCCTGCTGACTCGCGAGGCGCGCATCGAGCGGCCTGCCGCGCTGCTCGTCTATCCACTCGTCTTCCCGCTCGAAGAACTGGGACTGCCCGCACGTGCATTGCTGGGAGACCACCGCGCACCCCGCCGGTTGCTGGAGGACCCACTGCGCGTGACAGGTGTGCGCTCCTATGTCGCGGGCGATGATCCCCGCCATATCCACTGGAAGGCGACCGCGCGCACGGGCGCTCTGCAAACGAAGGTGCTGGAAACGTCGGCGCACGCCACGCTCGCCATTTTTCTGGATGTGCGGACGTACCGTGAGATGGTCGCGGGCTATGATGAGGGCCTGGCGGAGCTGGCGATCTGCGTTGCCGCGTCCGTCGCCAGGTGGGGGCTCGACGCGCGTTTCGCGGTGGGGCTCTATGCCAATGGCGCGCTGGCCTCGTTCGACGAGCGCACCGATGCTGATGAAGCCGATGGTGGAGCGCCGCTGGCGGCGACTTTCGACCTCGATCCGACGAGCGCACACCTTGGGACAAATACCGATCAGGTACGACTACGCGTTCCACCAGGCACCGACCGTCGCCAGCTCGTGCGCATCGAAGAATCGCTCGCGCGGCTCGTGCCGTACTTCGCCGGGTCCATCGCCGACGTCGTGGCGCGCGAAGAGGGACGCCTGCCATTCGGGACGACCGTCGTATACATCGGCGCCGCATCGGTAGTCTCGCAGGGTGAGCTGGCAGTCCTCCGCCGACTGCGGCGACATGGACATGCGGTCACACTGCTGCTGACGGGCGACGCCGAGCTCGACGTGTCTGACTTGCGGATTGTACGCCTAGGCGGCGCGGCGCGCTGGGACACGATCTACGAGCAGGCGCTGGCCGCCAGAGGTCTCGATCGCAACGGCAACGAGGTGGGGCACCAATCACAGTCGGAAAGAGACGCGACCGTCGAGGCGGAGGTGCGGCCATGAATGAGCCGGGCATCGACGAGCGAGAGCCGCGACGCCAGAATCCTCAGGTGCGTCCGCTACGACGCGGAGGGATGACACACTTTGGCGTCGGCCGCTGGCTCGCGGCGCTGGCGGTGGTATCCGCCGTCGTCGTCGAGGCGGTGCCGGTCTACGCACTGCTAGCGCTGTTCGCATTCGGTAGTGGTGGCCAGGTACCGGCTCTTCCACTATGGAATGTCGCAGGCGCGATGCTCGCCGGATGGGCGCTCTCTACCTTGCTCGGCTGGTGGGCGAACGCCGACGAAGCGGGACCACCCTCACGTGCGGTGCGCGTCGGACAGGCGGTCGTCACGCTCGCCGGGTGGGCGTGCGTCGCGACTCTCGCATCGATCGTCTCGCCGCTGAGTCGTATTTCCGACATGTCGAGCTTCGCGATGGCGATGACTGGGCAGAATAGCGGCACCGTGCTCGGCCTCGGCATCGTCACGGCGTATCTCTGGTGGCGCGGACTTGCCCTCGCGCGCACGTACGTGACACGCGAGCGTGTCTATCGGCGTCTGGTGATCGGCTTTGGCGTGCTCGTGGTGGTGCTGATCGGTGCCACGACCCTGAGCGGACGGGCACGCAGCATTCTCGACGCCCAATTTGCGCTGCTGCTGCCGCTGGAGACGATTGCTGGGCTGATGGGCCTGATGGCGGCGTCGGTGCTCGATACCGCCCGCGAGCAGCGCGACGCCACCCGCCGCGCCCAGGCGCGCGAGAACATCCTTTCGATGACCCGCGCGTGGGTCGTGACGGCGCTGGCGCTCAGTGTACTGGTGGTGGTCGTAAGCCTGCTGGTGATCGTGCTCGTGTCTCCGGTCACAGCGCAGGCGATTGGGTCTCTGCTCGCGCCGGTAGTCAGTCCGGTCGTGGCACTGCTCGACATCGTGCTGGCGGCGATTGCCACCGTGTTGCTGTTCCTGATCCTGAATCCGCTCCAATGGCTGCACGATCACCTGTTTCATCCTAACCAGCATGCCCAGCCACAGCCTCCAGCGAACGCCGGGCACGCGCCCCGCCTGACGGACCACATTTCGGCCAGCACACTCACGGTCGAGCGGTGGGCGCTGCTCGCGGTGATCGTGGCCGTGTTGCTGCTGCTGGCTCTGCGCGCCATGCGTCACTACAATACGTTCAGCCGCTCCGACGCCTTTGACGAGGAGCGCGAGGGTCTCGATGCGCGCGACATCCTGGCCCGGCGTCTCAGAAATCTCTTCTCTCGCGGAGAGCGGCCGGAGGCGCTGGCCGAGAGCGGACCGACACTTCGACCCGACGGCGCGCGGGCGCTGTACAGGGAGGTGCTGCGGGCGGCGTCGCACGCTGGCATGGCGCGGCAAGTGACGGAGACGCCAGAGGAGTACGCCGGACGTCTCGCGCCCGCGCTCGACGGCGTCGCCCAGCCCGCTGGTGTGGCCGCGGCCCGAGAGTCCGACGCGCACGCGCCCCTGGCGCGACTGACGGCGGAGTACGAGCGCGCGCGCTACGGCACGCCTGATGGCGACGAGCCGGCAGCGCCCCCGGAGACGACACAGGCGCAGCGCCGTGTGCTGGAACTGCTGCGTGCGGCGGGAGCGCGAACGGGCGAGAAGACGCGCCGCAGCAAGTGAGTGGGTGGCGATGAAAAAGAAGAAGACTGCGGTCCGAACGCTGTATCGCCCGATGGGCCTCAGCGAGACGGTACAGGTGTTGGAATCCGGCCACTTTCCGCCCCGACGTCCAGAGCAACCGATCTTCTACCCCGTACTGTCGCGGCACTATGCGGAGCAAATTGCTGAGCGCTGGAACGCCCCTGATGCGGCCAGAGGTAATGCCGGGTTCGTCGTCGAGTTCCAAATTGACGCCAAGTATGCATCACGATATAAGTCGCATGTTGTGGGCAGTGCAGAGCATCGGGAGCTTTGGGTGCCTGCTGGTGACCTGGAAGTGTTCAACCGCCATATTGTCGGTCCAGTAACCTTGGTGAGCGCCTACTATAGCGATGGTTACATGGGACCTGAGCCGAAGCGCTTAACTAATCTGAAAGGGCTCACCGCACGCGACCAACTGCCGAAGCTCAAAGCCATTCGTGAGTACAGCGGATTCGACCTGGTCGGTGAGATGGCGTTCCAGCGCGTGCTCTTTCAGCTCAATTTTGCCTTTTGGGTCCGGACGGAACTCACCGCTGATGATCTGCCCGACGACGATAGGGTCTCACTTTTGCAGTACATCGCATACTTCTGGCATGTCTATCACATGGGTAATCCACTGGTTGGCGAGGACGAGCTGCGGGCGCTGGCGGAGACGCTGGGGATGCGATGGTGGGTCCCCGAGAGGGTTGCGGAACCGCCCACACTGTGATACTATGAGAGGGCCGATGCGGTGTAGCGACCGCGTCTGTACGGGCCTGTGGCGCAGCTGGGAGCGCGTCTGCATGGCATGCAGAAGGTCAGGGG
>CAYRVF010000133.1:0-13528 GCA_964427535.1 uncultured Ktedonobacterales bacterium | reverse complement strand
AGAACGTGCTCAACCACTCTATCGAGGTCTCCGTGCTCGCCGCCACCATCGCCGCGGCGCTCGGAGCGGACGTCAACGTGTGTAAGGTGGCCGGGCTGCTACACGACCTGGGCAAGGCCATCGATCAGGAGGTCGAGGGACCGCACGCGCTCATCAGCGGCGAGATCGCGCGTCGCTTCAACCGCTCGCCCAAGATCGTCCACGCGATTGTGGCGCACCACGCGACCGAGCAAGAGCCCCAGTCGCTCGAAGCGGCAATCGTGCAGGCGGCAGACGCCATCTCGGCGGCACGACCCGGCGCCCGGCGCGAGACGATCGACCTCTACATCAAGCGTCTCGAAGCGCTGGAAAGCATCGCCAACTCGTTCTCGGGTGTCGAGAAGTCGTTCGCCATCCAGGCCGGGCGTGAGGTGCGCATTCTAGTCAAGCCGGAGGAGATCGACGAGTTCCAGGCGTCGCAGCTCGCGACCGACGTCGCCCGCAAAATTGAGGACAGCCTCGACTATCCAGGCCAGATCAAAGTTACCGTCGTGCGCGAGACGCGCGTGGTGGACTACGCGAAATGAGCCTACCCGCGCTGCCAGTGCCTCACCACATCGACCTGCATACGCACTCAACCGCCTCTGACGGGCTGTTTCCGCCGGAGGAGTTGGTGCGTCGCGCCCACGAAGCGGGCCTAGACCTGATTGCGCTCACCGACCACGACTCCACGGAAGGCGTCGCGGCGGCGCAGCAGGCCGGACAGTCATTGGGCGTGACCGTGATTCCCGGCATCGAAGTCAATACGTATCTGCCGGGAAACCAGGGCGAGGCGCACGTCCTCGGCTACTTTGTGGACACCTCAAAGACGGCGTTCCAGGCGGCGTTGCGTACCCTGCGCGATGTCCGCGAGCGGCGCGGCGAACGCATGGTGCAGCAGCTCCGCGCGCTCGGCCTGGATATTACCTGGGACCGTGTGCGCGGGCTGGCCACAGGAGCGGTGGGCCGGCCGCATGTCGCGCAGGCGCTCGTCGAACGCGGCTATGTGTCGAACGTTGCCGAGGCATTCGAAAAATACCTCACGCCGGGGAGGCCAGGCTACGTGCCGCGCTACAAACTCTCACCGGTCGATGCCGTCCGGCTCATTCGCAGCGCGTACGGTGTCGCCGTGCTGGCGCATCCGGCGGGCATCGCCGGCCTCGCGGACCCCCTTGTGCCCTCGTTGGCTGCGGAGGGACTGGGTGGGCTCGAAAGCTACTACGGCCAATACGATGCCACAACAGTCGAACGCTTGGTCGCGCTCGCGGAATCGTTCCAGCTCATCGCGACAGGTGGTAGCGACTACCACGGACCCGGCATTCATCCCACACCGCTCGGCGGTCGTGCCGTGCCACCAGAGGCGGCGCTGCGTCTCCGTGAGCGTGCCAAGGCGGCACGGCAGGTGCCTGCGCCAGACTTTACGCTCCCCACGTCTCCACCCGGCAGCGGCATGTAATCAGCCTACTTGCTCGCTCCCGCGAGGGTTGGCTCCCTGCGGCTCGTACAGGCGCGCTACCGCCATCCGCAGACGCCGCACGTAGTCTCGCGGCACGGCCGGTGATACGAACACATGCAGCACACATGGTGCGGGAGTCGTATTGAGCGCAAGCACTTCAGCTTCGCGTTCTGTGGCGCTGTTCCCGATCGGGGGCAGCGCTCTGCTCGCGGACGAGACGAGTGCCTCTGTCACCAGGTCGTGAGGCGAGAGACCCGCCTCGGCGGCGAGCTGCGCTTCCAGCGTGAGCCGGTCGCGCCAGCTCTGCTGCAGCGCGCTGATCCAACCAGCGTCATCGGGAAGCACCGCCTCATACACACAGCGATACAGCCGGTCATCGAGCGCGCTCTCCACCAGTGCCGCCGCGCCCCGGTTGCCGCTCAGGCGCGCGAAGCTGAGCGCCTCAGCGTCGGTAAGCTCGAAAAACGAGGGTGTGAGCATGCCGCCGAGTGCGAGCAGCGAGAACGCCTTCTCAAGCATCGCGTGCGCCGCAAGGTTGCGATGCCCCTCGTGGAGATAGTCGTACGTCCGCGCTCGGTCGCGCAGCCACGCGAGGGCGTCGGCTGCGGCATCCTGGCGCAGATAGACGCGTGTTGGGGCGAGGTGCCGCGAAGCGATCGGCTCAGGCGCGATGCGTAGCGCCCGGGCGAGCGCGACCGGATCGTACTCGGGCACACCTAACCCAGCGCCAGACAGAAAACGCGCGACATTGTCCGCATTATCGAAGTCGAGCCTCCCGTTCAGCAGCTCGCCTCGCCCGTCATCGCCCTCTCCGAGCACGAGCCGAGATGCCTCGTCCCAGTCCACCCAGCTCAACGCCCGCGCTTCCGCTTGTGCAAGCGACTGCCGGATACGTAGGAGCTGCGCCACTGAGCGCTGCTCGTGGTCGATCCCCAGCAGCTCCAGCATGAGCGGCTCGGTGAGGTGCGAGAGCGGGCCATGTCCGAGGTCGTGCGCCAGCGCGGCGAGCTGCAGCACGCGGTCGCGGGGACGCGCGAGACGCGCCAGGTGATACACGCCGCGCGCGTGTTCGAGGCGCGTGGGGAATCGTCGCCCGAACAGCAACTCACCTGGCACATCTGAGAGGGACACACCGTTTAGTCTGCGAAACTCCGGTGTCCGGAGCAGGATATCGGCCCATCTCGCCGTGGAAATGTCGCCATACAACGTGTCTGCAACGACCGTCCGTCCCGTGCGACGCTCACGCCGCTCATCTGGTGCCTGCTCAGTGCTCCCCGCCAAGGCCATCCGCTGCTCCACACCTGCTTATGCCATCATGTCCACATGTCTGAGCATATCATGATGAGGCGCCTGCCAGTCAAAATGGCAGATGGTCGCGCCCATTGTGGAGAGCACCACTGGACGTACCGTCGACAGGAGGAGCGAGAGCCGCCAGGCATCTACGCCGGGGAGCCATCGTCCGCAGGCGAGGACTCGTCGAGGCCGACGCTGTGGTGATACTGCTGGGGAATGCGGTCGCCGGGGAAGCCTTCGTTGTATACCCGTTGCCGCACGAGATATCGCAGCAGCACTAGGCGCCGCTGGCCAGCATCGAGCTGCTCCAGCTCTTCGAGGTTCGTCACGTCGACGTGCTCTGTATGAGAGTCGCCAGCGATTGGCGGGGGAACGTCCGTCGGCACATCCGGCCGGAGCGCTGCGGATACCTCTGGTAGACCAGTCAGTCCCTGTTGCGAGCCCGAAAGGCTGCGCTGCCGCACCGGTTCTGAGGCCGAGGTGGCGCGAGGCGCCCCCGACGACTGGCTAACGTCACGCCGATGCGCGTCGAGGGGATTCACCTGAGAGCGCAGACGGCGGCCATCATCTATCCAGGACCCACCTGACGCAGTGAGGTCCGACTGCGAACGCTCGCTTCGCGCGCCCGCCTGCCCGGCGGGAACCATCTGCGGAGCATGCTCGCCAGAGAAGACGTTTCGGATGCGGGTGACACAGGCGGTCACAACGTGACGCACCCAGGAGAGAAACCGTCGCGCGATCATCGGGCGCTCCCTCGCTGCTACAGCACACCCCATTATGCGCCCGTGGGTGCCAGCCGGCACGTCGTCTCCATCCGCGTCCCCGCCCCCACCGCAAAGCTGCGCCGCCTGCCCTCGGTACTGGCGATAGTAGCACAAGGGCAGTCCATCGTCAAACCTGAAAGAGCCCCGCCACGTCCTACGCTCGTAGCGTCTGGCCCGCGATCTTCCAGGTGCTCCCCTGCTTGAGCAACACGAGATGGAACGTCTGCGTCGCGGATATGCTGCCCCCCGTCGTGGCAGCGCGCACCTGCAGCGTGAGATCGACCGACGCCGTACCACCTGCGCTCACGGCATACGTCGCAAGGCGCGGCGAGCAGTCCTGAAGCGACACTGCACCGCCGCCGAACAGCGTCTGCATCGATTGGGTGAACGCCTGTTGCCCGCCAAGAGCCGCCTGATACGCTCCAGTGGCATCTCCGAACGCGGCGCTGTAGTCGCTCGAACGCAGCGCCGTGCAGTAGGCTTCCGCGGCATAGAGCGGGCCGAGGTCGCTCCCATCTGCGCCTGGCGCAACATCCGCGATTTTCCAGTCGCCGTTCTCCTGCCGGAGTGCGAGCGCGCCCGCGAACGTGCGCGCGCGGGTCGTAAAGAGCGTCACCATCTGGGCGGAGGGAGTCTGCGCGATGCTCAGAGGTGATGGAGTGCCAGGCCGCGCGACGACGCATCCCGTGACCCCGCCGTCGATCTGGCGACGTGTCTGCTGTGCCTGTGCGAACGCACCCTGTGTCGCCCCATTACGGGCGTTCGCATCCAGGAGCGCGTATGCGGCGGCGGTGTCGTTCTGGCGCAGTGCGGAACAGTAGGAGAGCGCGACATCATACGGTCGCTGCGCCTCGCCGGCCGCGCGGAACCACACGATGGCGTATGCCACTAACGCAAGCACCACGACGCCGCCTATGCCCACGCCCACCAGCCAGATTCGGCTAGTGGAATGATCCGGCAGCCGGTAGCGCAATCGACCCTCACTCGGCCACTTGCTCGTGCGAGGCGAACGCCCTCTCACCATTCCGCGTGCCCTTTCGCCACAGGCCAGCCCCGACCTCTATCCGCAGCGGGCATCTAGCCCGACGACTGCACGACCAGCCCTGGCACTACTTCTGCCTCAAAGTGTACAACGAACCACTGTACACTTCTGCGTCACCCACTACCGTGCGAACGAGCACTATATCTGGATGGCACACGGCTTGAAGCAACCGAACGAAGCTTGCGAGCGTCACATGCCTGTGTCATAATTTTTGGGAGAGTGCCGTTGTGACGGAGGACGCGGTGGAATTTCCAACGCGCGCGGGATCCGCACCACATCCGCGCGCACCGACACACGGGAGGCCAGTCATGCAAGAGGACGAAATTGGCACGCTGAGCACGATCGTCGGTCACGACTATGTGAGCTGCTCGCGCTGTGGCGCGGTGATACCGCGAGCATCCGCGTACGCCGTCGCCGGTGACGCATCGCAAAGTCACTCCGACTATGAATATCTGTGCGGACCATGCCGGTCCGAGCTTGCGAACGGTGAACAGGAGCTCCCTGTAACAGCGGAATGATCTTTCACCGATGACGTTCTGTGCGCTCTGGACGGAGGCTCGCCCTTAGCGCTCACCGTCCAGAGCGGCGGCATCGCAGCCAACGCGACGTCGGCGTCTACGACCACAACTAGTCTGTCGAAGACGTTGGGTGCCCGCCCAGGCTCTTTCTCCAAGCGAGGTACACTGCCATGCGGTTGCGTTACATCTCGGTCACGTATCAGTTCGGCGGCGCTACGCCCGGCCTCGAGCGCCATTACCGTGAGCTACGCGAGTCGATGCTTCGTCCGGGGAACCATTATGCCTATATGCAGCCGACCTCTGCCTGGCGTCCCCCGATGGACATCCATGAGACTCCTGACGCCATTCTGGTGAAAGTTGAGCTGGCTGGCATACGCGAAGACGCCATCGAAATCACGCTCTACGAGAATGCGCTCGTCGTCACTGGCCAGCGCGATGACGATAACGACTACGACGAGGACGTGTGTTATCACGAGGCGCAGGTGCGCTACGGCCCCTTCCGTGCAGACGTTGCGCTGCCAGCGCTCGTGCGAGCCGATGAGGCTGAGGCCACCTATACAGACGGCTTCCTGCGTGTCCGTCTGCCAAAGGCCGTTCCGGGCATCATGTCCTCGGTCGATTCAACGTCGCGCCGTGACGACAGCTCCGCCTCTAGCGGGCGCCACAAGATGAATGCAGCCGGCGCCGCGGTCGCCGCACCCGCTCCCCGACTGCGGGAAACGTCGCACTCCGCTATTGCGTCGACCCGAGGAGAATAGTTCATGTATGATGATTCGCTCCACGAGAGTGAGGGGCAACAGAGCGATACAGACGCTCGTGACGATACATCGCCAGTTGTGCAACGCCCATCCGAGCCGAACGCGAACAACTCCGTCTCCGATGACGCGGGCCTCGTTCCCGTCCTCTCGCCGAACCGCGACCAGGTGACCGAGCCCGGCGAGTCGGTCTCCGAACCTCCGGTAGCGGGTGCCCCGTCGAGCGCGGACGACACACCCAATGATGAGCCGCCATTCCGCGAGTCGACCAGACCCGCGCGTGAGCAGCCTGTCCCTACGCTTCGCGAGGACGACGACGACGAGAACCACGTCGAGATTCCCGAGACGTTGCCGATTCTGCCGCTGAAAGATACCGTGGTCTATCCGTACGCCGTCATGCCACTGGGCATCGGCAAGGAGCGCTCCATCCGTCTGATCGACGAGGTGATGCGCGGCTCGCGACTCGTCGGTTTGGTCGCCCAGCGCGATGCCAGTGTCGAAGACGCCGGACCCGACGACATCTATCGCGTCGGCACGGTCGCGCGTATCGCCCGAATGCTGCGGATCCCGGACGGCACGGTGCAGATCATCGTGCAGGGTCTGGAGCGCATCGCCATCGACGACTTCGTCTCCGACGCGCCATTCCTCGTGGCGAAGGTGCATGCGCTCCCCGAGGTGAAGGAAGAGGGCGCCGAAATCGAGGCGCTGGAGCGTGCCGCTATCGACCTCTTCCAGCGGCTCGTGAACCTCGTGCAGTATCTGCCCGACCAACTCGCGCTCGCCGTGATGAATCTGGAAGACCCGCTGCAGATCGTCTACCTCATCGCGAGCAGCGCCCAGATGGATCTCGCGCTGCGGCAAGAACTGCTGGAGATGAACTCCGTACGCGAGAAGCTGGAGCGGGTCACTGCCTTCCTGGCGCACGAGCTTGAAGTGCTGGAGCTGGGCAAGAAGATCACCAGCCAGGCGCAGGAGGAGATGGGCAAGGCCCAGCGTGAATACTTCCTCCGCGAGCAGCTCAAGGCCATACAGCGCGAGCTTGGCGAAGAGAGCGAAGAGGCGGCGACCGCCAACGAGCTGCGCCAGCAGATCGAAGAGGCGCACATGCCCGAGGAGGCCTACAAGGAAGCGCAGCGCGAGTTGTCGCGCCTGGAGAAGCTGCCGACGGCCTCGCCCGAGTATTCGGTCATCCGCACCTATCTCGATCTGCTCGTCTCGCTGCCGTGGAACAAGAGCACCGGCAAGCGCATCGACGTGCCCTACGCCCGCGAGGTACTCGACGAAGATCACTACGACCTCGAGCGCATCAAAGACCGCATCCTCGAATACCTCGCCGTGCGTCGTCTCAAAGAAGAGCGGCAGGGCAGCGAGTCGGGCGGACCCGGCACCGGCGCGCCGACGAGCCGCGAACCGATCCTTTGCTTCGTGGGGCCTCCCGGCGTCGGTAAGACATCCCTGGGCCACTCCATCGCTCGTGCGCTCGGGCGCGAGTTCGTGCGGCTCTCGCTCGGCGGCATTCACGACGAGGCCGAGATCCGCGGCCACCGGCGCACGTACATCGGCGCAATGCCTGGGCGCATCATCCAGTCGCTGCGCCGCGCGGGGACGAACGACCCGGTCTTCATGCTCGACGAAGTGGATAAGGTAGCCTCAGACTGGCGCGGCGACCCATCCTCCGCGCTGCTTGAAGTGCTCGACCCGGAGCAGAATCACTCATTCCGCGACAACTATCTCGACCTGCCGTTCGACCTCTCGAAGGTGATGTTCATCGCGACGGCGAACGCGCTTGACCCCATTCCAGCGCCGTTGCGCGACCGCATGGAGATTCTGGAGCTCTCGGGCTACACCGAAGAGGAGAAGCTGCATATCGCGCGTCGCTACCTGCTGCCCAAGCAACTCATGGCGAACGGGCTGCGAGAGGACGAGGTGACGATCACCGACGAGGCGATACGGCAGATCATCCGTGGCTATACGCGCGAGGCGGGCGTCCGCAACCTCGAGCGCGAGATCGGCTCTGTCGTGCGCAAGATCGCGCGTCAGATCGCCGAAGGCAAAGAGCCACCTAAGGTGGTCGAACCCGACACGCTGCACGACCTGATCGGACGGCCACGGTTCTACCCCGAAGCGGCCGAGCGCATCGACCGCCCCGGCGTCGTCACCGGCCTTGTCTGGACGCCAGTCGGCGGCGACATCATCTTCATCGAGGCCGCGATGATGCCCAGCCGCGACAACCATCTGACGCTCACCGGCCAACTTGGCGACGTCATGAAAGAGTCGGCAATGACAGCGCTCTCGTACGTGCGCTCAAACACGCAACAACTGGGCATCGATCCGCGCATCTTCGAGAACAAAGCCTTCCACATTCACGTGCCTGAGGGAGCGATTCCGAAGGATGGCCCGTCGGCCGGTGTCACGATGATGACGGCTATCGTCTCGCTCGTCTCGGCACGCAAGGCGCGCTCTGATGTCGCCATGACGGGCGAGATCAGCCTGCGCGGCAAGGTACTGCCAATCGGCGGCCTGAAAGAGAAGGTGCTCGCCGCTCACCGGGCGGGCATCCGTACTATCATCTTCCCTCGCCGAAATGAGCTCGATCTGGAGGACCTTCCGGAAGAGTTACGCAATGAGATGACTTTCCTACCTGTTGACGACGCCCGTGAGGTCATCGTCAACGCGCTCGAAGGGTCACCCCAGCGTCGCACCGCATCCACTCGCGGCCGCGAGGACGGCACGCGCGAGCAGGGCACCGGACTGGTTGCCAGCCAATCGAGCTGAACTCCGCGCAGCCGCGATCGCGTCGCCCGGGCATCGCGGCTGCCGATGTGGTCTGCTGAGGGTGGTGGATGAGGTCGAACACGAGGAGGAATAGACACACCGATGGCAACATCACAGCCAGCCCAGACGGATTCCCTGCAGAGGCTGATGGGCATCTTCGCGCATCCCGACGACGAATCTTTCGGCCTTGCCGGGACGCTCGCCCATGCGACATCCACTGGCCACCCGGCCGCGATCGTCTGTGCCACCCGTGGCGAGGTCGGTGAGATCGCGGACAGCTCACTCGCCACGCAGGAGAACCTCGGACAAGTGCGCGAACAAGAGCTGCGAACTGCCTGCGCGGCTGTCGGCGTCACCGATGTCTCGTTCCTCGACTATGTGGACGGCCGGCTCGCCCAGGCAGACCATGACGAAGCCGTAGGCCGCATCGTGTACCATCTGCGTCGTTTCCGTCCCGCCGTGGTCGTCACGTTCACAGCCAATGGGGGCTATGGGCATGTCGATCACATGGCGATCCACCGGCTCACACTCGACGCGGTTCGTGCTGCGAGTGACCCGCAACAGTACGCCGACCAGCTCCGCCAGGGATTGGAGCCACACCGGGTCCGCAAGGTCTACTACACCGCCTTCCCGCGCGAGAGCATGCTGCGGATGCGCGACGAGATGCGCAAGCAGGGCCAGGAAGACTTTATTCCAGGCGGCAACGCGGCGACGCTCCCAATCGAGGAAATGGGAACGCCTATGGCCGAGATCACCACGTTCATCCGCTTGAGCGACGCGGAGTATGAGGCCAAGCTTCAGTCGTTGCGCGCGCACGCGACTCAGATGCCCTCGGATGGCCCATTCTCGCAGGCGACACCCGAGCAGATGCGCGAGTTCGCCGGAACGGAGCCGCTCGTCCTCGCGCCGCCGCCCATCTCCGACCGCTCGTACCCGATTCCCGAAGACGACGTCTTCGCGGGGCTCTAACAGACACGGCTCCTCGGCTCCGAGAGCGCCCCCGATCACGCTCCCTTCACGTGGCATGGGCCGTGCGAACTCTGCATTACGAGATCGACGGTTTACCCACATGCCAGAGAGGCACCGCGGCCGGGTGCGCGCATTGCGCGCTCGCTCGCGACGACACCCGAGGAGCAGACATGGACGCAAATAACCGGGATCGGTCACTGGACGACGACGCGGCCACCTCAATCGAGCAAGAGGTCCGTGAGGCGGGCCGTGATGCCGACCCAGGCAGCGGAGTTGCCGCGCCTGGGACAGTGCAGCACGGGCGGGATGCACAGGTTGAAGCCGATCGCATCCCGCCGCCAACTCGCCACGACAACGGCGATCACGACTCCGCGGACGCCCCACCTGCGGAATAACGCACCACTATCCACATACGCCTGGGGTATCCCGACGCCTGACCTGGATGCGCTGCGATACCCAGCGATACCCAAGCCCAGCTATCGTATGAGGCAGCGGGGCATGCCCGGATGGCACATCTTGTGCGGCGACCGAGTGCTGTGGGATGTCTACACCGGCAGCGCCCGAACTGTGCAGCGATGATGGAAGTAGAGTTGAGGTGAGGAGTACATGTCACTCGACCGCTGGGATCCTTTCCGTGACGCCACGAGCTTTCGCGATGCGATGGACCGGCTGTTTCAAGAGACGTTCTTCCGGCCAGCACGGGACTTGATTCCCGGTAATCGCACCGCAATACCAGTCGATGTCCGTGAAGAGGGCAACACGTACGTCGTCCATGCGACCATCCCAGGCGTAAACCCCAACGACATTAGCATCACGGTTCAGGGCAACGTGCTTACACTGCGGGGACAGACGCAGCTTGAAGAGGAGCGGCGGGAACAAAACTACATCATGCGCGAGCGGCGCAGCGGTACCTTTTACCGCGCAATCACTCTGCCCGAGGACGTGAATGCCGATCAGGCGCAGGCCCGCTACGAAAACGGGGTGCTCACAATCGCCCTGCCCAAGGCCGAGCAACAAGGGCCACGACGCATCCAGATCGGTGCGCAGCAGGGGCAACAACCCGGGAGCCAGGGGCAGAATCCACCGGCAGGGAGCGCTTCGCCTTCTGGCTCCGCAGCCAGCCAAACTGGCACCGGCAGCACCAGCGGCTCAAGCAGCTCAGGTGGCTCAAGCAGCGTCGGCATCAATCAGCAGCCGACAACCGACCAGGTGCCGCAGACAGAGCGCCGACCGCTCGACGACATCCCCAGACCGACCGCAAGTGCGAGCCAGCAGGGGACGGGCACCAGCACCGGTGGGGTAGACGAGGTGACGACGTCGTCGATGGAGTCCTTCCCCGCGAGCGACCCACCGGCGTGGTCCAGGTAAGATCGACCCGACGCCAAACGACGGAGCTACTCAGCGCCCCGCCCGGGTTCTCCTCCCGGCTGGGGCGCTCGCCGTCCGCGAGCATAAGGCGGCGTCTGCTCGACGGGCAGTGTCTCGATATAGGCTTCTAGCGCCTCTCGGTCTTCGGGCAGCAGTGTGACTTCCAGCTCGTGTTCGAGCTTGCCCTTGCGCAGCGCGGGCACCCAGCACGACCGCCGCGCGCAGAGGTATGCTCCACGGCCCGATTTCTTCCCTGTTGGGTCGAGCACGACGTGCCCATCAGGTGTGCGCACGATGCGAATCAGCTCGCGCTTGGGCTTCGTCTCGCGGCACACGATGCACGTCCGCTGGGGCACATGGCGCGGACGGGGTTGTGGCTTGCGCTTCCGCACCGTCTGCGGTTCTCCGGCCATACGTCCCTCCTCAGTCGAAAGGAGCCGCTGTTCTTCCTCAGCGGCTCCAAATGCTCCCACCGCTACTCGGCGGGTGAGCCAGTGGCTTCCGTCGGCTGGGCCTCGGCGCGCTCAGATGGCCGCTGAACGTCCACACGCCAGCCAGTCAACTTCGCGGCAAGGCGGGCATTCTGCCCCTTGTTGCCAATGGCGAGCGAGAGCTGATGCTCCGGCACCGTCACGACCGCCGTATGATCGGCCTCGCGCAACTGCACGCTCAGCGGCTTGACGGGACTCAGCGCATTCGCCACGAACTGCGCCGGGTCCGGATTCCACAGGATAATGTCTATCTTCTCGCCGTTCAGCTCTGAGATGACGTTGTTGATGCGGGTGCCGCGCACGCCGACACACGCTCCAATCGGATCAATGTTCTCCTGGCGCGCCCACACCGCGACCTTCGTCCGGCTGCCGGGCTCACGCGCGATCGCCTTGATCTCGACCTGTCCGTCGTAGATTTCTGGCACCTCAAGCTCAAACAGCCGCTTGATGATGTTGCGGTGCGTGCGCGAGACCATCGCCTGCACGCCCCGGCTACCACCGCGTCGCAGGTCGAAGATGTACACCCGTGCGCGCGAGCCCACCTTCAGCCGCTCGCCGGGAATCTGCTCCTTCTCGTCGAGCACGCCTTCTATCTTGTTCAAATCGAGAATCAGCGACCCGCGCTCGTTCCGCAGCACCGTCCCGACGACAAGGTCATCCAGCCGGTCTTTGTAGGACTCGAACAGATACTCCTGCTCGGCCTCGCGGATGCGCTGCAGAATGATCTGCTTCGCTGCCTGCGCGGGAATGCGATTGAAGATCTCGGGAGTCTCGACATCCATCTGCTGGCCGAGCGCCGCGTGCGGCTGAAGCAGTTGCGCCTCGCCGAGCGAGATTTCGCGCGAGGGGTCATGCACCTGTGCGACCACCCGCTTGGATGCCCAGATGTGAACGTCTCCGCTACGGTCGACCTCGATGCGGACGTTCTCGCCGCCGCCCGTGCTCTTGCGATAGGCCGCGAGCAGCGCGTTGGCGACCGCCTCAGTGACTTTCTCCTGGGGCAGCCCCTTTTCATGAATGAGTTGAGCGATTGCCGCCTGATATTCGGTTCGCATAGGTGATCCTCCCATATCGGGCGCAGCCAGCAGTCGAGGCACGAGACAGTTTCCGGTCGCAGGGTACGACAAAGGCGTGAGATAGTCCCACGCCTCCCGATGGTGCAGACTCGATGTTGTAGAAAGGGCCCCTCGCCCAAAACTGGCGCTTTCCTCTCGCGCCATAGCGCCAACGGAAAAAAGTGGGTCGAAACCCACTTTTCCTGGTCAGCGCCCTAGTTATCCTCCTCAGTATATCACCGCCATTCTTGTGTCGCAAGCATTCAGAGTTTACCCTATATGTACGCGGTTTGACGCCTTCCGGAGCGGCACATATAATTTCCTGTGCGACGGGCTAGCGGTTTTCCACACCACAGACTCTCTCCAGGTCAGGCGCAAAGGAGCGTTGAGATGGCCATACAACTCGGAACCGAAGAACAGATGATGATTCAGGTGGTGCGCGACCTCGTGCGCGAGCGGGTTGCGCCGCGCGCCGCCGAGATCGATGCCACCGGTGCATTTCCCTGGGATCTGAAGCAGCTCCTGGCTGACCAGGGAATCCTGGCGATGCCGTTCCCCGAGGAGTACGGCGGTCTCGGCTCGACCGAACTCAGCGTGCTGATGGTGATTGAGGAGCTCGCCAAGGCCTGCGCCACCACCTCACTCATCCTCTGCGTGCAGCAGCTCGGCGCGCTCCCCATCCTGCTCGCGGGGACCGACGAGCAAAAGCAGCGCTGGATTCCGAAGCTCGCTTCGGGTGAATGGCTCGCCGCGTACGGGCTGACCGAGCCAGGCTCCGGTTCTGATGCCGGTGCCATGCGGACCAAGGCGGTGCGGCAAGGCGACACCTACGTGCTCAACGGCCTCAAGCACTTCATCACCAACGCCGGAATCGCCGATGTGAATACGGTGTTCGCCATCACCGACCCGACCGCCGGAACACGCGGCATCAGCGCCTTCGTCGTGGAACAGGGCACACCAGGCTTCCATCTCGGCAAGGTCGAGAACAAGATGGGCATCCGCGGCTCGCAGACCGGCGAGCTGG
>CAYRVF010000132.1:0-13771 GCA_964427535.1 uncultured Ktedonobacterales bacterium | reverse complement strand
AGTGCGCCGCGCACGACGGCATCCGCTGGACTGCGCGCGTCGGTGGCATGTGGCGTCACCACGAGACCGCCACGGATGACGAGATCGAAGCGGGTCATGCGCGCGACTCTTCCTCTTCGACCCGCGAGGCGAGCCTCGCCGCAAAGCGCTCCAGCACATCCAGCGCGACCGCCACATCAGCCGCGGACACGGATTCCGCCGGGTTGTGGCTGATGCCGCCCGCGCACCGGATGAACAGCATCGCGATCGGCGCGAGCGCGCTCATCCGCATACCGTCATGTCCCGCGCCGCTCGGCAGGCTGAGCACCGGATGCCCGGCGTCCGCTATCGCCTGCTCCAGCAGATCGATCAAGGCGGGGGAGCACTCGACGGCGGGGCTATCCTGCAGGAGGTCGTAGCGCACCGCCACACCCCGGCGGGCCGCGATTGCCTCGGCCCGCTCCCCTAACGCGGCTCCGGCGGCATGGCGGGTCGCATCTCGTGGGTGACGCAGGTCGAGGCTCAGCGTCACCCGGCCGGGAATCACGTTGCTCGCACCGGGATGGAGCGCCAACTGCCCGACCGTTGCCACCACGCCGTCCTGCTCGCGGGCGTACGCCTCCACCGCGAGGACGAACTCGCTAGCGGCTATCAGAGCGTCGTGGCGGAGCGTCATCGGTACCGTGCCCGCGTGTCCCGCCTGCCCGATGAAGGTCACGTTGTAGCCGCTCTGCCCTTGAATCGCGCTCACCACGCCCACAGGCAATCCGCGCGACTCCAGCACCGGACCCTGTTCGATGTGGCACTCGACGTATCCCAACAGGTCGTCGCTCGCGCGCCGATCAGACGGGATGTCGTCCGGGTTACCGCCGAACGCGCGGATCGCATCGACGAGTGGAATGCCGTCGTCATCCTCCAACGCGAGCCAGGCGGGGACGAAGGCGCCAGACACGCCGCTGCTGCCCAGGAAGGCGGTGTGGTATCGCAGCCCTTCCTCATCCGCGAAACCCAGCACCTCGACGGCGAACGGCAATCGCGCGCCGCGCGCGTGCAGCCGCTCAACGAACATCAGCGCCAGCATCACACCGAGCGGGCCATCGTAGCGACCGGCATCACGCACCGTATCCAGGTGCGAGCCGAGCAGCAACGTCCGGGCACCTGACCGTTCCGCCTCGTAGCGCCCGCGCACGTTACCCAGTGTGTCTGTGGTGGCGGTCATGCCAGCGGCGCGCATCCACTCCAGCACCGTCGCGTTCACCTCGCGCATGGGCACCGTGCCGTAGCGGCGAACGATCAGGCCCGGCTCCTCACTGAAACGGGCGAGCTGGTCGCAGCGGTCAAGGATGGTCTGTGCGGCGGATGCGAGCGATGTCTCCATAGCACCTCAACTTCCCCGATAGATGCTGTAGGCCCAGGGCGAGGTCAGCAGCGGCACGTGGTAGTACGCGTCGGCAGCGTCGCGATATCGCCAGCTCAGGTCCAGAAAGGTAGAGGAAGGTAGAGAGCGGGCGGTCCGCTTCGACGAAGGTTGGCAGGAAGTATGTCCGCCGCTGTTTCGGATGTCAAGTAGCCAGCAGTGCCGCGGTGTGGGGTATACTGCGGCGATACCAACGTTTCCTGGGGGGATGGCGACTGAGGAGGCGCAGCGGCGATGACGCGGGTCGATCACGGCGTCCGCACGGCGAGCGGTCTGTGCGGACTCGCGCCACAGGAACAGGAGCATGCACAATGTACGGCACGGTTGCACGCATGCAGGCCAAACCCGGAGCCGAGCAGCAGCTACTTCAACAGCTCCGCGACTTCGAAGAGGCGAAGGTCCCCGGCTTTGTCATGACACACGTCTTTCAGATGGATGCGGACCCCTCTGTCTTGTATATGGCGGTCGTCTTCGACTCCAAAGAGGCGTACTGGGCCAACGCCCGCAGCCCCGAGCAAGACGCGCGCTACCAGCAGATGCGAGCCCTACTGGCGGCTGACCCCGAATGGCACGACGGTGAGATCGTGGCGAACATTGGTTGGCACGGCTGATCGCTAACGTCGCCCACGCTACCCTATCGAGGCACCCTGGCACCCGCGCCATCGCCCACCTATAAGCGCACATCTAAGCGCACATCTCCGCGTGGAGGATCCATGCTAACCTTCTACCAGGAAGCCGTCGGCGCCATCGAGAGGAGATTGGCCGTAGCATCACTGGATTGACATGCGGATTTCGGCGGAATGCCTGTTGTCTGACACCACGCTCGCATCTACGGACGACACCGGGGACGCCCGACCATGCGAGAACGGGCTTTTGACCGGCACCCATCCCCCTGCAATTGAGAAAGGACGAACTGGCATGCCCACGCTTCCAAAGATCGTCCTGGTCCACGGCGCCTGGGCCGATGGTTCCTGTTGGAGCGCCGTCGTCGAGCGTCTGCAGGCTGACGGCTATACTGTCACGGCTCCCCAGTTTCCGCTCACATCAGTAGCGGACGACGTCGCCCGGCTGCGCCAGGTGCTCGTCCGCCAGAACGGCCCGACGCTTGTCGCCGGGCACTCGTACGGCGGCCAGATTATGACCGCGCTTGGCACCGACGCACCGAACGTCGTCGGGTTGGTCTACATCGCGGCCTTCGGACTGGACCAGGGCGAGTCGCTCGGTGCGCTGATTTCACAAGGCCCGCCCTCACCGGCTACCGCCCACCTCGACATCGACGAGCAAGGCTTTGCCTGGCTGCCTGAGGACGACTTCGTCCACCACTTCGCGGGGGATATCGATTCGGTGAAGGCCCGAGTGATGTATGCGGTGCAGCAGCCATTGTCAGGCACCACCTTCACGGAGGTGATGGGGATCCCGGCCTAGAAATCGTTGCCAACCTGGTATATGGTGGCCGAGAACGATCAGGCGATTGCGCCCGACGGCGAGCGGCTGTTTGCCAAGCGCATGGGCGCCACCACCGTGGAGATCCCGACGAACCATGTCGCGATGGTCTCTCACCCCGATGACGTGGTGAAGCTCATCGAGACAGCGGCACAGGCGGTGCCGGTCACCTCCTCTGCGGCTCGAACAACTCCCGGGCAAGCTGGCGCGCCAGGCTGATAGCGATCGCACGGCACGTTAGCCGCCGAAATGAACAAGCACGCCACCTCCGGCGAATCCAACGACTCGCCGGAGGTGGCGCCGCACTCGTCGCAACACCTACAGTAGACATCAGACGCAACCGCCAGACGATCGCGAGAGGAGACGGGCCATGGCGCGCATAGTGATCGTCGGCGCCGGAATCGCGGGACTCACGGCGGCCCTCACCTTGCACGACGCCGGCCTTTCGTGCGACATCTACGAATCGGCTTCCCACGTAGGCGGTCGCATGCACTCCGACGCCCACACGTGGGGAGACGGACTCGTCAGCGAGTGGTGCGGCGAGTTCATCGACCGCGACAATACGATGCTGCACCAGCTCATCAAGCGCTTCGGCCTCACGAAGATTGATCTGGGCCGGCAACGCGCCGGGCGGGCGCCCATGCTCGTCTATCTGCTGAACCACTTCTACGGCGAGGACGACCTGCTCAGAGACTTCCAGGCGCTCGCTCCAACTGTGGAGCAGCAGTTTCAGGACGTAGGCTTCCCGACGACGTACGCGCAGTATACCCAGGCGGGGTTCGCGCTCGACCATCAGAGCGCCTATGACTGGATCGAGCAGTATGTGCGGGGCGGGCACGCGTCGCCGCTCGGCCGTTTCATCGACACTGGCTGTACCGGCCTATACGGCCTAGATACGCGTGAGCAGAGCGCGCTCAACCTCGTGTATCTGTACGAATCGCGCACCTCGTTACGCACGGACTCGCTGCCTACGCCGCTGCAAGGGAGCAGCAAAATCGTGGGTGGGAACCAACAACTGCCACTGGCGATTGCCCGAGAGTTGCCAGAGGGCTCTCTCCACCTGGGTTCCCGGCTGGTCGAGATCGCGCGCGAAGACGATGACTCGGTCACGTTGACGTTCACGACAGCCAGCGGCGTCTCGCGTTTGCGGTGCGAAGCCGCAATCCTCACGCTCCCGTTCAGCACGCTGCGCCACGTTGCGTATCATCAAGCGGGTTTCGATCAGCTCAAGCGCACCGCTATCGAGCAGCTTGGCTACGGCACCATCTCGAAGCTCTTCTTGCGGTTTGACAGACCGTATTGGTACGACGACGGTCCCTGGCCATCACCACATGGGGGATTCGTCATCACGGACCTGGATATTCAGACGCTCTGGGACGCCATGAGTGGTCACCCTGACGCTACGCGCTCCCCGGCGTTGCTCGTCGATTACACGAGCGGACACCGGGGCGCCGCGTATGCGCCCGCGAGTGCCTACTCCACAACCGCCGACGACGAGAGCATCCAGCGCTACGCCGAGAACAGTCTGCGGCAGCTGGAGCGGATCTTCCCCGGCGTCAGCGCGCACTACACTGGCCAGGCGGCGTTGAGCTATCCCACCGGAGATCCCAACTTGCAGGGAAGCTACTCCTGCTGGCGCGTCGGGCAGTATACGCAATTTGGTGGTTATGAAATGGTCGCGCAGGGGCCCATCCACTTCGCCGGGGAGCATTGTTCGATAGAGTTTCAGGGCTATATGGAAGGCGCCGCCAGAGAGGGTGCGCGAGCCGCACGCGAGATTATCGACGGCGGGCAGTCCCCCAGCTAGGGGCGCGCAGCAGCAGAAAGAGGCCGGTCATGTCGCCGCTCTCGGCGTGGGACAACTTCTACGTCATCGTCGGTTCCTCGGCAGGGGCGTTGACGGGCTTGACGTTCGTGGTGATGTCGTTGATGGGAAACGTCGAGCAACGCCAGCCCGTCGGCGCCGTGACAGCAGCCTTCCAGTCGCCAACGTTCGTCCAGTTTGGCGTGGTGCTCCTGCTGGCGGCAGGCCTAAGCGCGCCGTGGCCCTCCCTCTCGCTCCTCGGCGTTTTCCTGGCTGCCGCCGGCCTCGGTCTGCTGGCTTATTCCGCCATCGTCATCCGGCGCCTGCGAACCCAGTCGGTCTATTCGCCAGTGCTCGAAGACTGGACATGGTATGGCATCGGGCCGACGGTCGCGTATGGCGGTCTCGTCGTCGCGGGGGTATTGCTCGGTGGACATCCGGCTTCCATGCTCTTCTTGGTCGCCGCCGTCATGCTGCTGCTGCTCTTCATCGGGCTGCGCAACGCCTGGGATCTCGTCACATATATCGCCATCGTGCGCTACGAGCAGCCGCCGCAAGCTGACAATTCACCCGCCAGCGGCGAGACCAACGACTGATGGCGGCACCTGCCCCAGCCATATGATGGCGCCGAATGGTAAAGCGTACCGGCACATAGAGGAAGAGCGAGCAGGCGGTGCATATCTGGCCGGCGCGCGATTATCGTGGAGATGGAGCTGGCGCCGGACCGACTGGCGCCGGGACCATGCCGACCGGCCGGGCTGCCCGGCCCAACATCTCGCATGTGTGGGCGTAGCAGCCCAGCACGGCCGTCCGGTCCACATCCAGCGTTAGCCTGCTGAGCGAGAACTCGGTCGCCGCGCGGGCATGGGCCGCCAGGGCGTCTCGCTGCTCTTCTGTCGGTAGGTACGGTGCGAGGCGGCCAATCGTGAGAAGCAGATGGATCACCACCGTCGGATTCCCACCGCTCGCGTAGCGAATCTTGCCGAATGCCGCATCCAGAACGTCAGTAAACGGCAGTGGGTGTTCGATGACACGTATGGCGGCATGCGCATCGTGGTAGACGAGTCCTTCCGAATGCTGTTCGGCGAGCATCCGGAGGCCATCGCCAAGCCAGTCGAGGCAGATTAGCGCGTTGAAGGTGTTGTTGATCGCCGCCGACAGCGCGAGGAGCGCGATTTGCACCAGTTTGTCGATGGCAAATTCGAGGTCCTGTTGCAGTGTGCGCTCTGGTCCGATGTGATGCGCCGTCTGGATCGCCGACCGTAGCCGGGCGTCGAGCGCGCGCGACGGCGCCACCTCGGCAAGCACCGAGCCAGTCAGCACGTACTGACCCGGCCGAAACGCAAGGCGCACGACGCAGTCCGCGTGCCTGGCGGCGCGCACGAGCTTCCGATACGCGACCACCTGCAGATAGCCGCTCTTCGTCGCGCGCATAGTTACCCCATCGTCCGCGAGCCGCCGCGTCGCCTCGGCCAGTTCAGCGGTGATCGCATCGTCGCGCCGACCCGCCCCGCCTTCGCGGGCAGTGGCGCGCTGGCGCTCGGCAATCGCATGCCGCAGCGTGGCGGCAACCATCGCGGCAACCTGTTGCGCCTGCACCGAGAGCGAGATGCTGAAGATGAACGCGATGAGCAGTCCGAGGCTGATAAAGGCGAGCAGCATCGCGACTTTGGTAGAAATCTGCGGCACGAATTGCGCGGAGGGTCCTTCGCCGATACGCGCGAGCACCATCAGGCTGTAGACGAACGTGGCGACGAACATACTGAGCGTCAGACGTGAGATGCGCATGCGGATGAAGTCGTGCAACAGAAACGAGCCAAATTGCGACGCCGCAAGTGTCAGCACGACCAGCGCCGAGGAAAAGACGAGCGTGAGTGCGCTGATTGAGGCGCCCGCTATCACGGTGAGAATGGCCTGCGATTCACCCGCCCCACCGCCCACGGCCCACACTGGCTCTGGGACAATGCCAAGGGCCGCCGCTCTGTCCCAACGGAGTGTGAGGACCGCGAACACAATCGCTCCTACAAAGAAGAGCAGCGGCGTGGCCCAGATCCAGAAGTTCCCCCTCCAGTTTCCTTCCATGACAGTCGACAACACCGGAGTCTGACGTCCGCTCATGGCTCGCGCTCCCTCGACACTCGTCTTGCCGCGAAGTGGATGCATCATGGACTCGTGCGGGCAGGCGATGGACAACAAACACTCTATCCGTCTCCACTCGCAGGCCTCGGCCGGCCCGTATCGTTGTCGGCGACGCGACCAGCATCTCGCGGCGCCAGGCCCAGCAGCGCTTCGAGCTCGGCCCCTGTGGGAACCGGCTCTACTGGCGAAATCCGCAGCGCGGCCGCGATCTCCTTCAGCATCCTCTCTGTCGTAGCGCGCCGCTTGTGCCCCAGGCTAAGCCTCAGCCAGCCATCGCCGGGCGCCTGCGCGACATGTCTGCCCACCCACAGCAACCAGCGCTTCACACCCTCCGCCTCCGGTCGCGTGCTGCGCCGCTCGAGCACCAGCGCGACGTGCTCGCAACAGGCGAGCGTACGCACTCGCGCCATCGTCAGCGCCACGATCAACCCGCTCAGGTCGCCATGCGCCAGGTACGCGAACGGTCCGCCGTCCGGAATCCGCGGGTCTTCGAGCAGGGCTGCCACGAGCTCATTGCGCCCGAACTGGGAGGGCGCCTCTCGGGGCGCGAGGCACGCCGACAGCGCGGTAAACGCTCGCAGCTTGCCGATGGGGCCGCCGAACGACGCCGTCACCATCCGCAGCCCGATAAGCTCCGGCGCGATTTGGAGCAGCGTCCACTCGTCGCTCGTATAATCGGGTCTTCGAGTCACGCTCTGCGCTCCTTCTCGCGGTGTCACGCCGCCTGTCCACTGTGGTGCGAGATGCCGCTCGTGCCACCCTTCCATGGCGCTACAACACGAAGCGCAGCGGTTTGATGATCCGTTCGCTGACCTTGACGTACAAGGGGCGGGCGACCCATTGATCCAGCGTCAACTCGAACGCGTTCGACTTGTCGGCCTCGAAGATGCGGTCCATCTGGCCCGCCACTTCCGGGCTGTAAATCACCACATTGATCTCGTAGTTGCCCACCGAGCTGAGCCGATCGATGTTCGCCGTGCCGATGGTCGTGAACTGGCCGTCGATGGTGCAGGTCTTGGCGTGAATCATCGCGTGCTGGTAGCCGAAGATGCGCACACCTGCCCGCAAGCACTCAGTGAAGTAGGCGTGGGACGCCCAATCGGCGACGATATGGTTCGAAGTCCACGGCACGAGCACCTGCACGTCTACACCGCGCGCAGCAGCGGCCTGAAGCGCCTCAAGCAGGACGTGGTCGGGAATGAAGTAGGCGCTGGTGAGCCGGATCGTGCGGTCGGCGAGGTCGATGCCATTGAGATACATGTCGCGGATCGGGAAGGTGAGGCGACTCGCGTCGTTGCCGCGCACGCCCAAGACGGCGTTGTAGCGCCGCGTATACCGGCGGTTGATGTGATCGCCCTGCGGCGCATTCCGGTTCCAGAAGTCGACGAACGCCTGCGCGAGAAATGCCGCGTCGTCTCCACTGATGCGTAGGTGCGTGTCGCGCCACTCGGTCGCATAGAGGCTCCCAATGTTATATCCGCCGATGAAGGCGACCTTGCCATCGACGATGAGCAGCTTCCGGTGGTCGAGCGCATAGCGACGCGGCATCAGTAGGTGGCGCGGGCGGCGAATCGCGCGGTAGCCCAGTACGTGGACAGAGGGAGGGAATTGCTTGAACTCGCGGGACACGACCAGGTTGCCGAAGATGTCGAAGATAGCGTACACGGCGACGCCTTGTTCGGCCTTGCGAATGAGGTGCTCCTTGAACTCCTGTCCGGCCTCGTCGTCCTTCCAGATATAGGTCTCGAAGTAGATGCTCTCGGTGGCGGCGTCGATGGCCGCGAGCATCGCATCGTACACATCGCGGCCATAGGTGAAGATGCGGAAGGCATTGCCGTCGAGGGAAATCTCAGGCAATTCACTGTGTGGGAATGTGGCGGGAGCGGCGCGGCGGCGGCGACGTGTATCCACGGCGGTGAGCACGGCGACCGTGGAGATTTGCAGCGCCACCATCACGCCGACAGCCGCCGCGAGAAGACGCAGGAGAATATGGCGGCGTAGCAGTCGAGACACCAGTCCCGACATCTGCTGCTCTCGCTCTTGCATGGGTGTGCTCCTTCCTCCGAACCATTCTCGCCGCGGGGTCGCCGTTCATCGTCTTACCGGAATACCTGCTCACCCACCGTTTGGCGCCCCGGCCTCGCCGCGCGTACGCGAACAGCCACAGGAGGCCGAGCTTCCTGTGGCTGTAACCCACCACTCCTCATCAACCCTGTCCGCCGCACATCGGGTGTACGACGACTCAATCAGATCCGCTGAGAGGTCAGCGGAAGGACCTCGCTGATTCCCGCATAGGCGGGCGCGCGGACTACGACGGACTACGACGGACTGCCGGTCGCGCCAGTGTCGGGCGTCGCGGGCGCCGTGACGGGCTGCGCTTCGGCCACCTCTTGCGCCTTTGCCACCTGCTCCCCGCCGCCACGATTCAGCGCGTCCTGTAGCTTCTCCTCGGTCTCCTTGGGCAGCGAGGTCTGTAGAATCGTGCCGCCGAATTGGGCCAACTCTGGCACCACCTTGTCAGGCGTGGACTTGCGTACGAGCATGAAGATCGCCGAGGTCTGGGGCTGCAGGCCCGATGCGACCTGTTTGGCGAACTGGTCGTCGATGCCGTAATCCGAGAGCTTCCCCGAAAGTGCGCCCAGGCCAGCGCCGATGGCCAACCCGAGGAATGGCACAAAGAAGAGTAGCCCAATCAACATCCCCCACATGCCGCCCCATGCCGCCCCCGCCCCGGCCAAGCTCGTGTTCTGGTGGAGCTTGATCTTGCCTCGCGCGTCCTTTGTGACGTAGACCGCGTCATCCAGATCGATCAGGTACTCTTTGTTCAATCGGCGCAATGCCGCGAGCACCTCAGCCGCTCGGTACTCATCGGGATACTCGACCACGATCAGGTTGCTCATGCTCTGCTCCTTCGCTCCTCTTGATTTCCGTTCAAGGTGGTGGAGAGGGTGCCGTCCTCCGTGGACGTGTACGAAGTGTATGCCGCGAAGACTCTGTGCGCCCCCTACGCAGGGAGCGATTCAAGAGCGAGTGTCGCGCATGCCGGCAGGTGAGTCTGGCCCTAGCCCTGAGACGAGCGTCTGCTATCCCTGGACGGTGGCGTGTTGCGCCGCCAGCTCGGCATCCATCGCCTCGACCTGGGCCATCGGCACAAGCCCCTCGCTGAGCACGACGCCCTGCGCGTTGGCGATCGTCTCCTTCAAGTGGATGGCCCACAGATGTTCGAGCAATGCGACCGCGACTGAGCTGTTCGGCGCCACGGTCTCGGCGATATCGTCGATGTCCTCAGGCGAGAGCAGACGCAGCATGTCGCCCGCGACAGAGCCGAATGGCACTGCCTCCTCCGAACTGAGATCGCTCAGCTCGCGCTCGGTCAGGTTGCCCTGCGCGTCCTTCTGAATGAAGACCAGGTCGACCAGGCGCACGGTGCCCGTATCGCGCAAGCGCTTGAGCTCCGGCAGAATCTCACCAGTGAAGTGGTTTCCCTCAAACTCGATGACGAGGTATTCCAGCGGCCCGATGGTCATGCTCCACCTCCCGTGATGCGAGTCCAACGCCGGCACTCTTGATGGTGTGCCCTATACGGATCGACGCCGACTGACTACAGGCTTGATCGCCACGCCACAACTGGCTTACATCGTGTGCGCGCTCGCCTCAGCGAAGTAGTCCGCATTCGCGATGAGGCCGTAGATGATCACGATGTCGACCGCGATGATGACAGCGGCGATCCAGGGAGCCGCGGGCAGATAGAAAAACCAGCGGATCGCACTGAAGCCGGCTATCAGGATGCCCACGATCTGCCCGTAGCTGCCGCCGCGCAACAGGTCAGCTCCGGCATAGAAGGCGACCAGCGCGAAGAGCGCGTCGAGGATGCCCCACAGCCAGAGGTGCCCGCCGAACGAGCCATACGCGCTAAACGCGATCCACGTCGCATTCCAGAACTCCACCAGCGCGAACGTCAGCTCGAACCCAGCGAGCACGAACATCATGATTGCGGCGAACGTGACCAAGCCAGGGCGCCGCCCCAGCGCACGAGACATCTCTGACATGAGTTGCTCCTTCTGGTGCAGCGCACCCCTTTTCCGCGTCTGCGCTTCGGGTAGGGCCTCGGCTTGCCGCCCGCTCTCACTCCTTCTTGAGGATAGGCGACGGTGGTGACGCTCGCGCCCTGCGCCGGGCGTGTCTCAGGGGCCAGTTCCAGGCTCTCCTAAAGCGGTGCGATCTACCTCGCCTCAAGTCGAGCGCGTTCGCCAGAGGGCGCCGCGCCAGCTCAGCTTGCTTGACATGCCCGAACGAGGGACACTCTAATGCAGCATGCCGCGCCGGTTGTGCGCATGCCGTGCCTTGGGGCAGCACGCCGTCTGGCGGCCACAGCGGCGTACGGGCGGAGCGCCTCGCCGAAGCACCCAATCTCTTACAAGTCGCCGCCTCCGGAAGGTCACCAGAAAGCGGCCACGAGAGGCCTTGGGGGCTGTCGCATCTTCGCCGTCTCGCCACACTACACTGGCGATCACGTGGAGTTACCCTACATCACCAATCTCCTCTCGCAGTCTCTAACCAGCGTGCGTAGTCATACAGTCCAGAGACCTACCTGACGGGCTATATCGCCCTCGCCGCGAGGTACATCGTCGAGCCTATGGCATCAAGAGGAGGCAGACGAATATGAGCGAGCTGCTCGCGCATCTCAGCACAGCCAGGACCCTGGCGCTCTGGCACCTGGAACGCTTGAGAACGCAACCGCTGCCTTCCGAGGGGGACGCGATGAGACACCCTATAACCTCGCACGAGCGGCCGGACTTGCCACGTTTCCCGTCAGTCGTCAGGCCGTCTCGTGGCGATGCTCTGGCGGTTCTGCTGGTGTGCGTGGTCTTCTATCTGGCCGCCCGGGTCGGCCTTGTGCTGCACTTCCCGAACTCGCTGGTGTATTTTGTGTGGCCGCCGAGCGCTGTGCTCTTCGTTGCGCTGCTACTCTCACCTCGGCGCATCTGGTGGCTGTACGCCGTCGCCCTGCTCCCTGTCCACATGATCGCTGAGCTGGGGATGGTCTCGGCTCCCGCAGCCTCGCTCGTGCTCTTCTACGGCATCGTCTGGGTGCAGGCGTTGGTCGGCGCGCTCTGTGTGGAGCAGCTTACAGAGCGCCCCCTTCGCCTGGATACCCTCCGCACGCTGATCATCGTGCTGCTCGGCGGGGCAGGCGCGGCCGCGTTCACGGAGGCCGTGACGCTCGCGACCGTCCTGGAACTCACCACGCGGGGCGCCCATCTCGGGCTGAATTTTGCCCAGACGCTCCTCGCCGATGCCCTGACCATGGTCGTGCTTGCTCCAGCGCTCATCGTCGGGTGGGGCATCGCGGGCCAGACGTGGCGGTCTAACGGACCAGCGGATGGCGGCCCGGCGCGGCTCTCAGACGCACGACGCGCGCTCACCGCCTGGCTGCGGACGCTGCCTGCCGCACGGGTAATCGAAGGCGTCCTCGTGGCGGTCGGGCTCCTCGGCATCGGACTCGTGGCATTCGGCGGCTACATCTCGTTGCCAGCGGCGTTGCCCGCTCTGCTCTACGCCGCGTTGCCCCTGTTGCTGTGGACTGCCGCGCGCTTTGGTCTGGGTGGCACAAGCTTGGCGCTCTGCGGGCTGACGCTGCTCTCCATTATGTTCGCCATCCACCGACGCGGGCCGTTTAGCTCGCTCACCACCACTGAAGACCTGTTCTCGCTACAATTGTTCTTCATCGCGATCTCGGTGCCGCTGTTGATCCTCGCCGTCCTGATGAAAGAGCGCCAGCACGCGCAGCGACGTCTCGCGCAGAGTGAGGAGCGTTACCGCGACCTCGTGGAGTCGCAGACCGATATGATCTGCCGCTACTTGCCCGATTCTACCCTCACCTACGTCAACGCGGCGTACTGCCGGCACTATAGGAAGCCGCGCGAGCAGCTCATCGGCAAGAAGTTCCTCGACATGCTGAAGCCCTCCGCGCGAGCGCATCACGCGGAGTACACTGCGGCGCTGCTAAGCAAAGCCGGCTCGTCAGAAGACGAACATGAAGTCACGCTGCCCAATGGAACCACGGGTTGGCAGCAGTGGCTTGACCACGCCATCCGCGACGCGAGTGGCGCGGTCGTCGAGGTGCAATCTATCGGACGTGACATTACCGATCGCAAGCGGGCGGAGGAGGCGCTGCGCGCGAGCGAGGAACGCTACCGCGCCGTCGTGAACAACCTCCCGCATGGCGTTGTGCTGCTCTTCGGCGCCGACCTGCGGCATCTGTTTGCTGACGGGCAGGGGTTACCAGACTTTGGCCTCGTCAAGGACGCTGTCGAGGGCAAGAGCGTCTGGGAGATCTTCGCGCCTGAGCTGGCGGAGACGCTGGCGCCGCAGTATCAGACAGCGCTCTCCGGCGAACCGGTCGCGTTCGACATCGCCCACAACGGTCATACCTATCAGGTGCAGATCGTGCCCATCCGCTATGCTGGGGCGACGGCGGGGCTCGCCATGCTGCAGGATGTCACCGAGCAACGCCGGGCCGAGCTACTGGCCGAGCTGGACCGCGCCAAGACCGCCTTCTTCAGCAATGTCAGCCATGAGTTCCGCACGCCGCTTACGCTGCTGCTCGGTCCCGCGGCGGACGCGCTGGCAGACCGCGACGAGCCGCTGCCGCCCCGCCAGCGCGAGCGCCTGGAGCTGATCCAGCGGGGAGGACTGCGGCTGCACAAGCTGGTGAACTCGTTGCTCGATTTCTCGCGCATTGAAGCGGGGCGTGTGAAGGCGACCTACCAACCGACTGACGTATCCGCGCTGACGGCTAACCTCGCCAGCACGTTCCGCTCTGCTATCGAACGGGCGAGCCTGCGACTGGACGTAGAGTGCGCGGACCTCGCGTCCCTGCCACAGCCGGTCTATATCGACCGTGAGATGTGGGAGCAGATCGTCCTCAATCTGCTCTCCAACGCGCTGAAGTTCACCTTTGAGGGACGCATTACCGTCACTGTACG
>CAYRVF010000131.1:0-13854 GCA_964427535.1 uncultured Ktedonobacterales bacterium | reverse complement strand
GCGAGCACTTTATGCGGCTGCCAGGCGCCGTCGCGCTCGCGCAGCACGCCGAGAAAGCGGCCATCGGTGGAGTACGCGCGCAGCATGTCTTCCCGAGGAACATCCGCGTCCGTGTCGGCGGACTCCTCTGGTGCGCTCGGCATCGCGTTTGGGAACGTGAGGAGCTGGCCGTTCCGCAGTCGTGCCTCGCTCTCGGATCCAAGGATAGCAGCGTTCCACTTCAGCAGCGCTTCGTCGGCTGCGTAGAGATGGTCCTGCCAGGCGTCCGCTTGGAGTGCGGCCTCCAGGTCGTCGAGGGTGATGCTCTGCTTGAGCGTGAAGGGACCGCTGCGGGTGCGGACGAGCGCGGCGAGATGCGCGCCAGTCCCTAGCCGCTCGCCGAGATCGTAGGCCAGCGAGCGTATGTATGTGCCCTTGCCGCATTCGACGTCGAGCACGAGATCGGGCGGCTTCCACGACACGATCCGCAGCGCGTCGATGCGGACCGGGCGCGGCTCGACCTCTACCTCTACGCCCTGCCGAGCGAGGGCGTAGAGCGGCTGGCCGTTGCGCTTGAGCGCGGAGTACACCGGTGGCCGCTGCATCTGTTCGCCTAGGAACTCCGGCAGCACCGCGGCGATCTCTTCCTTGGTGAGCGCGACGGGCGACGTGCGCACGACCTGCCCCTCGGCGTCGTATGTGTCGGTCACAATGCCGAAACGGATGGTGGCGCGATATGCCTTGCCCGACTCGCTCAGGTACTCGACGATGCGCGTGGCCTGGCCCAGGCAGACCGGCAGGACGCCGCTCGCCGCGGGATCGAGTGTGCCCGCGTGCCCGACACGCTTCTGGTGCGCCAGACGCCGCACGCGCGCCACCACGTCGTGCGAGGTCATGCCAGTGGGCTTGTCGATGCTGAAGATGCCATCCATGCTGCCAGGTGCCTTCCGTTTCACGCGTCCCGAACAGGAAAATTACTGTGTGCCAGTTTGCGGAAAAGACCGCATTTGACCGACCGCCAGCTCAGCACTTGCGTCCAGCCTACCGCTCTGCTACAGTGGCGAGCGGACGACATTCTGCCAGGAGGGCAGTACGCCAGTGGTTCACCCCCAGGACACCGGGCTCCGCGCGTTCGTCAGCCATAGCCATGCCGACGCGGACTTCTGCCGCGCGTTCGTCCAGGGCTTGCGGGCGCACGGCGTCGACGTGTGGTACGACGAGCACAACCTCGACTCGGGCGCGATGCGTCACGCCATCGAGCGCGAGCTGGAGTCGCGCGAGCACTTCATCGTCATCCTCAGCCCGGCATCCGTCGCCTCCGATTGGGTGAACGCCGAGATCGACGGCGCACTCGATCTGCTGCGCGAGCAACGGCTGCGAACCTTCCTGCCGGTCGTCGGTTCAAAGTGCTCGGTGCCGCTGTTGCTACGGCGCTACAAGCGACTCGAAGCCGAAGACGGCGCCGCGCTCGCCGTCGACGAGGCGGTCGCGCGGGCGCTACGTGCGCTCGGCGGGCAGGACGTCGCGGTGCGGCCGGTCATGCCGCACACGCGCTTCCCCGCGCGCCTCGAAACGCTCGGCTACCGCGCGCTCGTCGTGGATGGCACCGAGGTCATCGTGCCGCCGGTGTGCGACGTGGCGGCGGGTTCGTTTCTGCTCGGCACCGCGCAGGGCACGACGAACGCGACCGCCGACGAGCAGCCCCAGCACAGCGTGACACTCGCAGCGTACACCATCGCGCGCTATCCCGTCACGGTCGCCGAGTACGCCTGCTATGTGCGGGCGAAAGGCAAGCCGCCTGCCAACTGGGATACGCAGCTCCGCGCGCTCGACCATCCCGTCACTGATGTCTCGCTGAAAGAAGCGATGAACTATGGGCGCTGGCTCGCCAAAGTGCTCGGCCAGCCCTGGCGCCTGCCGACCGAGCCGGAGTGGGAGCGCGCCGCCGCCTGGGACGCGAGCGCGGGCGAGGCGCGCGCCTATCCGTGGGGCGACGAGTTCGACGCGAGCCGCTGCAACTGCCGGCGGGGACTGCGCGGTGCCACTTCCTCGGTTGGGTCGCACCCCGGAGGAGCAAGCCCCTGTGGGGCGCACGATATGGCGGGCAATGTCCTCGAATGGACACGCAGCCTGTTCCGCCCATACCCCTACCGAGCCGATGACGGGCGCGAGGCGGTACGCGCCGAGGGAGTGCGCGTGCTGCGTGGTGGCTCGTGGGCCAGCAGCCCGGCCGGTGTACGCTGTGCGTTCCGCGACTTCCGCGAGCCGGACGCGATTGACGGCAGCATCGGCTTCCGGTTGGTCTGTGACAGGCGCGGCAAGTAGGGCGAATGGTGACCTTCTCCGAAGGCCTGAATCGCCCAATTAGCGGCCCCTTCCCTCAAGGGAAGGGGGTAGGGGGTGAGGTTCTGGCGTGCGAGGCATGCCTCGCCCCTACAGTGCGCAGCCGGGGTGGGACTATCGCGCCGCCGTGGCCGCCTGGAACTGGCGGGCGTGTTCCAGCCGCTTCCCGATCGACGGATGGTTGTAGAGCAGGAACTCGACGATGCGTGAGGGCGACAGCTCGGCGAGGTTCTGGTTTGCTAGGCGGGTCATCGCGCTGATGAACGCCTCGGGCTGCTTCGTCGTCTCCAGCGCGTAAGCGTCGGCCTGGCGTTCGACGTAGCGGCTGTAGCCGTTCACCAACGGCAGCACCGCGAGCCCGAAGACGCCTAGCACCGCGCCAATGAGCGGCATCGCGGCGATGTCGGTCAGCCCCCGGTATCCGGGCACGCGTGCCACAACCGCGCGCAACACCCGATCGACGGCGTACAGCCCGCCCAGCGTGAGCACCACCTGCGACGCGATGAGCTTAGGGATGTCGTTGTGGACCTGGTGTCCTAGCTCGTGCGCCACCACCACGTCGATCTCGTCGGGCGTGTAGTGTTCGAGCAGGGTGTCGCCGAGGATGATGCGGCGGGTGTTGCCCAGGCCCGTCACCATCGCGTTGGCCTCGGTCGTCTTGGAGCTCATGTTCATCGAGTAGATGCCGCGCACGCGTGTCCGCGCGGTCTCGGCCAGCGACAGAGCACGCCGCTTCACCTCGCCCTCGGGCAGGGGCACGAGCTTGTAGAAGAGCGGCAGCAGCAGCACCGGCGCGAGGTTCGCCATCACGACCGTCACCAGCAGCAGCGCGCCACCCGTCCAGAGCCACCACAGTCGGGGCGCGGCGGCGAGCGCGAAGTAGAATCCTTCGATGGCGGCCAGCTCGAACCCGAGTGAGAGCGCGAGGCTCTTGCCGAGATCGGCGAGCCAGGCGCGGCGGTTCTGCGTCGAGAGGCCGTACCGGTGGGGCAGCACATAGCCGCTGTAGTACGAGAGCGGCGCATCTAGCACGAGGTTGGCGGCGAAGAGCGCGCCAAAATACGCCGCGATGCGCGCGGGCTGCCAGCCACGCTTGGGCTCCCACGCGGGGACGCCGCTCAGGGCGTCGCGCAGGCCGAAGTTGAGCTTGGAGAGCAGCACCGCGCCGATCCCTGCCGCGCCAATGCCCAGATTGACCAGCATCAGCCGCTGGCGCTGCCGTGCGTAGCGACGGGCTTGCTCCTGGCGGGCGCTATCGATCTGCACTGGTGAGGGAGTCGTGCCCTCGGCCTTTAGCGTCGCCTCGTCGGCCGAGAAGTGGCGCGCGAGGGCGAGATCCAGAACGCGCGGCAGTCGAATGCTGATCATGTAGTGGCGTCCTTCCGGGTGCGCGTCGTGCGCTTCATCACGGGAAGTCGCGGCGGACCCTTACACGTTGAGCGAGGTCGTCGGCGTGCCGCGCAGGTGCGACTCCAGCACCGAGGCTCCAGCGGCAAAGTCGGCGAGCTGATCGACGGTAAAGACCCGCTGCCCGCCGATCTGCGGGTGTGTCACTTCGTACAGGCCCGGACGTCCCTCAACCGGCGTCACGGTGAAGCCCATCCGTCGCAGCGAGACCAGCGCCTCACCTTCGCTCAAAATGCGGTCCAGTCGCATCGTCGTTCCCTATCTTCTTCCCGCAGTAACGTTCCGTGCTCTTCCGGCGCGGCAGCGGCATCCCGCCGGTTGAGGATGCTCCGCCGCCACGTCGGGAGTCGTTATGAGCGCGGCTTGCAGTTCGTATAGACTTCGCAGTCTTCCATCACTTCGACCTGGCACGCCAGACGCACGCGTGGGTCGCGGTTCTTCTTGCGCGTGCCGACGGCGGTCATAGCCTTCTCGGACAGCGTGCGCACGTTCACCGCGTTCGCCGGAGACACGCGGACGCGGTCGGTCCAGCAGAGGCCGTTGCCGTGGCAATTGGCGAATTTGGAGAGACCGAACCACATGCAGTAGAGCGGGATGCCGTTCTCGAGGGCGGCGTAGCGCAGAGACGTTCCGCGCTCGACCTCGACCGAGCGGCCCTCGTTGACGAAGGTGACTTTAGGCACAGAGCCACTTCCTATTCACTGAAGATGAGCGGCATGTCGTAGACGCTCGGATGGCACACGTACGCGAGCCAGCCAGCCGCCGCCGAGGCACAACCACGCCGCGCGCAGTCCAATTCGCCGCTTGGGGACGGCACAGCGCCGCACCGGGGGCGTGCGGAAGCCATCAGCGAAAAGTGTAACATAGGGGCGCCGCGACGGTCAACGCGGCACATCCAGCGAGACGACCGTGCCCTTGCCTGGCTGCGAGGCAACCTGCAGCCGCGCGTCGATCAGGGCGGCACGCTCGGCCATGCTGACCATGCCCCAGCTTCCACGCCGCTCGTAGCCCGTCCGCATGGCGTTGACATCGAACCCCTGGCCGTCGTCGCGGATGATGGCGACGAGGCGCCCCGGTGGCTCGCGCAGCTCGATCGAGCAGGTGGCGGCGTTGGAGTGCTTGAGCACGTTGTTCACCGCCTCCTGGATGATGGCGAAGACGGTGACCTCGATGTTGTGCGAGGCGCGCTCGGTGTAGTGCGCGTCGAGGTGCATGCTGGGTGCGGTGCCCTTCTCGAAGCGTTCGAGGAAGTGCTCCAGCGCGGCGACGAGGCCGCCGTTCTCGGCGTCGAGCACGAGCGGGCGTAGGTCGAAGAGCAGATTGCGGATCTCGTGCGTCGTCTGCAGCGCGGTCTCGCGGATGCTCTGTAGCTCGGGGATGAGCTTGTCTGGCTCGGCGCTCGCGAGGCGCTGGGCGTACTCCAGCGACATGGCGATCTGCGCTAGCTTCTGGGCCGGTCCGTCGTGTAGCTCGCGGCCGAGGCGCTTGCGCTCGTCTTCTTGCGTCTGGATGACCCGGTCACGCTCGTTGCGTAGCCGCTGGTAGAGCTGCGCGTTGGCCACCGCGACGGCGGCCTGGGCGGCGAGCGTGCGGATGAAATCGAGGCTGCGCGCGTCGAAGCCATCCCAGCGCTCGGTCTGAGCGACTTCGAGCACGCCCGCGATGCCCCCTTTGTAGAGCATCGGCACGACTAGCAGGCTGCGGGGCCGCGCGCCAAGCACCGCCACGTCGGGCGCGAGGGCGGCAGGTGGGAAGCGCGGGTCGTTGGAGACGTCGGGGATGAGCAGAAGCTCGCGGGTCGCGGCGACCCAGCCCGCGGCGCCCTGCCCAATGTGGATGCGCGGGTGTTGCGGCGCGGACGGCTGGGAGGAGGAGGTTTCGCGGCTCAGCTCCAGAATATCGAGCGCGCTGAACGCACCGCTATCCGCCGCCGACTGCGCGGTCTCGACGGCCTCGACGACGAGCGCGTCGCGGCCCTCACTGACGAGATAGAGCGCGCAGAGATCGGCGGCACACAGGCGCACCGCTGCCATCGTGATGCGGTGCAGCAGTGGCAGCAGCTCAACCTCGGCGCTGAGCGTGTTGGCGACCCCCTGCAGGACGAGCAGCGAGCGCATCTGGTCTTCGACCAGCGTGGCGCGCTTCAGCAAGCGCTCGTTCTCGCGCTGCAGTTGTGCGATCGTCACTGCCGCATCGAGAGGACGCTCGGACGCGCGCTGCTCTGCCACCATCGCCCCGCCTCCACTCTCCATCCACTTTCCGTCCATGAACGCCATCCCCCCGACTCCCCCGGACCTGCTCAGCCATTGTACTCCTCGTGCGGTATTGTCACAACTCCTCATACGGATGTAGAGGACAGGCGGCGAGTATGCTATGGTGTCCTTCGCGGACGCCTCATCGCGGAGCCGCGTGGGAACCAGACTGTCGAGGAGCACTATGCGCTGGATAACACGGGACCATGTGCGCGTTGGACGGATGGGCTGCGCCTGGTTAATCACACACTTCATCGACCCGGACTCGGAGTTCATCTTCGCCTCGGGGGCGGAGCTGGCGAGAGAAGCCGAGCGGCTCGGCGCCGCGCCATTTCACGTGCCCGGCTCCGAGACCGCGCGCCAGGGAGATCGCTCGTCGTTCGAGGTGATGCTCGACCGCTATAACCTGACCGGTGACTCCGCACTCGTGCTGCTGGGCAAGATCGTGGGCACCGCCGACGTGCATACCAGCCCGTGGCACCAGCCCGAGGGTCCCGGCCTGAAGGCGACGGCCGACGGCATCCTCGCCATCCGCGAGACCGACGCCGAACGGCTCGCGACCGCCGCTGCCGTCTTCGACGCGCTCTACGCCTACTGTCAGCAGCAGTCGGCTCGCGCGAAAGATTGACCTCTTTCCGAATCCCCCTCGCACTCACAGAATGGCACGTGGACGTGCCAGTCGCACCTGACGGCGTCAAGTATTCGAGAGAAAGGGCAGAGGGAACATGTTCACGAAAATCGGCACCATCACCATCGGCGTCAGCGATCAAGACAAGGCCCTCGACTTCTACGTGAACACGCTCGGCTTCGAGAAGATTGATGACGAGCCCATGAGCGAGACCGAGCGCTGGCTTGAAATCGCGCTTCCCGGCACAGAGACCCATATCATGCTGGGCCTGCGCGGTCAGAGTGGCGGCGATAGAACGGGCATGACGGGCTTCGTCCTGCATACTGACAACATCGAGGAAACCTACGCGACCCTCAAAGCGCGTGGGGTCACGATTACGCAGGAACTCTCCACGGAACCCTGGGGCAAGTGGGCCCAGTTTACCGACCTCGACGGCAACGAATTTGGCGTGTGGGCGCCCGCCTGGTAGATGTACTCACTCAACGGCACCCTATTCTGCGAGAACGGTGGCGTTGAGTGGTCTGAATCGCTGGCTCCGACGGCCCGATGTCGTCGGGGCCACGCCATAAATGCGGTCTCGAGCGCGTGGCACGCCCCGTACGCTGACAATCCGAGCCAATGCGTGTTCCCTCTCAGAGGAGGCGAGAGGGGAATAGGAAGGCAGATGATGGTGGGCGGCGAGGGATTCGAACCCCCGACATTCTGCGTGTAAAGCAGACGCTCTGCCGACTGAGCTAGCCGCCCGGAAACCGCTGGATAGAAAACGACGTGCGCTCGGAGCTGGTTCATCAGCGCCGCCGCACGTCTGGTGTGGAAATGGTGCCCCCGAGTGGACTCGAACCACCACGCCCAAAAGGGCACAGGCCCTCAACCTGCCGCGTATACCATTCCGCCACGGGGGCTTGTTGCAGGTAGCAGTATATCGCGCGCCATGCCTCTTGTCAAGTCGTACCAGGCTTCCACCGAGCTGCATGACATGACTCCCCCTCGCCGCCCGCTGGTGCCCAACGCGCCGTGATGGTACGCGAATGGCCCCCAGTGTCACCAATAACTATGGTTCGCACGTTTGTATTATCAGCGCAACTTACATCACATGAACTTGGTGTGAAACGCATGGTATGGAAAACGGTGGATATTCCTGCGATGCTTACACCGCGCACCCGTTGAGGACGTACCGGCAGGGAGAGGACGCCACCCGTGCCTATTGACCTGATGATTCGCTGGCTGCTGCGCTCGCGCCTGCTGCGCTATCGCTTCGCGTGGTTCGCGTTCAGCCTGCTCGGATTCTATCTCGCGGGTGTGCTGTGGGTGTCCATCTCGGCGCGGCATCAGATCACGGTCGCCGGCCCCCTCGCGAGCTGCGCGCCGATCCGCGACGGGTCGGGCGTCGTCACCTCGTATGTGGTGACGCTGGCAGGCGCGCCGGGCGTACATGTGCAGATGACCCCTGGCGATATGTCTCCCGCGCCGCCCACGGACCTGTGCTCGGTGCAGGTTGTGCGGGTCTGGTACGAGACGGCGAGCCTCGACGGGCCATTGATCGCCGACCGTATGGACATTCACAGTGCGGCGGCAAGCGGCACGGCAACGTACGCCACTCCCGCCGGGCGGGACTTCGCGACGGCCAAGCGCCTGACGCTTGCCGCCTGGGCAGGAGGCGTCAGTCTGCTCAGCGCCGTGATGCTGCTCGTCGCGATCTTCTGGCGGCACGTGCGGCATCTGGTCAGGCGTAAACGGCCCTCCAGGTCGACCCGGCCGCGCAAGCTCCCGGCACACTTCACCGAGCAGGTGACCGAGGACCTCTTCTGGCTGGAGTCAGTCCCGTGGGGCGGCTCTCTGAGCGCCAGCAGAGCGGACGCCGCCGCGCGTTTTGAGCAGGGCCTCGCGCTTGTGCAGGGCAGGGCAGGCGACGAAGAGCAGTTGCTTCGGGGCGTCTCGTTGCTGGCGCTGTGTCCGCCGGAGCTTGCGCTCGTGGGGGCCGCGGAGGCCGCGCTCCAGCTCGGCGAGTACGACGCCGTCTCGTACGCTCCAGAGGCAGGCCGCGCCGCGCTGGCCTATGCCGAGCGTGCCCTCTCGCTCGATCCCATGTCTGTGGACGCGCAAATTGCTAGAGTGCGGGCGCTGGCTGCCCAGGCGGCGATGCGTGAGCCAGGGGCGCTCGCACGCGCGAATGCCGCGCTGCGGGTGGCGAGCAACATGGACCCGTCGCATCCTCGTCTGCCGCTCGCGGTCGCGTCACTGTACCTCGCGCGGCGACAGTATGCTCCGGCGGTCGCGGCGCTGCGGCTGGCGCTCACGCTGGCTCCGTCCGACGAGGCGGCGCATGCGGTGCATGTGATGCTGGCGCGCGTGCTGGAGCAATCCGGCAATCTGCGGCACGCACTGCACACGCTCGTCGGCGTGAGCATCGATGCGACCGGCGGGTCCGCCACTGGTGCGTAAGCCCGCGCTGGCGGTTGGGCGACTTACCCGGCGAGCGGACCCGCGGGTTTGATACAATCTGGACGATAGGCGCATTTTCGCATAGACCAGATTGGACAGCGTATGTTTCGGTTCCTCACCGCAGGCGAGTCGCACGGTCCCTCCCTCACCGTGATCGTGGAAGGCATCCCGGCGGGCATGCCGTTTCGCCGTGAGGAGGTCGACGCGCACCTGCGGCGCCGGCAGGGCGGCTACGGGCGGGGCGGCCGTATGAAGATCGAGCGCGACGCCGTCGAGGTGCTCTCGGGCGTCCGGCATGGGCACACGCTTGGCTCGCCGATCACGCTGCGAATCGAGAATCGCGACTGGGCCAACTGGCGCGAGCCGATGAGCGCGGACCCCATTGACGAGCCGACCGAGCCGGTGACGCGCGTACGCCCAGGGCACGCCGACCTGACCGGCGCGCTCAAGTACGGGCAGAGCGATGTGCGTGAGGTCATCGAGCGGGCAAGCTCGCGCGAGACGGCAGCGCGGGTAGCGGTCGGCGGCATCTGCCGGCAGCTTCTCGCGGCGTTCGGCGTAGAGTTGCACAGCCACGTGCTCTCCGTCGCCGAGGTCGGCTACGCTCCCGACGCCGAGCCGGACCCGCGCGAGGCCGATGCCGCATTCTGGGAGCGTGTGGAGGCGTCGGAGATGCGCTGCGCGGACCCCGACCTGACGGCACGCATGATCGAGCGCATTCTGGCGGGCAAGCGCGAGGGCGATACCTGCGGCGGCGTCTTCGAGGTCCTCGCGACGGGTGTGCCGGTCGGTCTCGGCAGCTACAGCCAGTGGGACCGCAGGTTGAGCGGGCGCGTCGCCCAGGCGCTGATGAGCATTCCCTCGGCGAAGGGCGTGGAGATCGGCGTGGGCTTCCGGGCGGCGGGGCTGCCTGGCTCGCGGGTCCACGACGTCGTCCGCCACGATGCCGAGCACGGCTGGCATCACCTGACGAACAACGCGGGCGGCATCGAAGGCGGCATCAGTAACGGCGAGCCGGTTGTCGCGCGGGTCGCGGTGAAGCCGATTCCGACGCTCGCGCATCCGTTGCCCTCGGTGGATGTGCGCACAGGCGAGAACTTCGATGTGGCGCGCTACGAGCGCAGCGACGTCTGTGTCGTGCCGGCGGCGGGCGTGGTCGGTGAGGCGATGCTCGCCATCGCCCTCGTCGACGCGTGGATCGAAAAGTTCGGCGGCGATAGCCTCGCCGAGATGCGCCGCAACTATGAGGGGTATCTTGCCACGCTGAATCGGTAGCAGCGGGCGCGTGGCGGTGGCGGCCTCATCCCCCGGCCCCCTTCCCATTATGAGGGGAAGGGAGAGTTAAGCTTGTTTCCTTCGGGCATCCCACTTGCCCGCAACCTCCCCTCTCCCCGCAGGGAGAGGGGCTGGGGGTGAGGCCTCTAATTCCTCGCCTCACGCGTCCTCTGCCCGTAAGGCGTACCTCTTCGCCCCACGACCCCTTGCCTCGAAGGGTAGGGGTTAGGTCAGCCCTACTCCACCAGCGCCTCGGCGAGCACGGGGCCGCCGACCGGCCGCATCGCTCCTGACCGGACGACGTGGTTGCGCTCGTCGACGAAGACGACGCGGGGCTTCCAGTCCGCGGGGACAGGGTCTTCGACCTGGGCGTAGGCCATGATGATGACGAGGTCGCCGACCGAGACGAGATGCGCCGCCGCGCCGTTGAGTTGCACGACGCCGCTGCCGCGCTCGCCCTCGATCGCGTACGTTTCGAGCCGGGCCCCATTCGTGATGTCTACCACCTGCACGCGCTCGAAGGGAAGAATATTCGCCGCCTCAAGCATCTCTGGGTCGAGTGTGATAGAGCCGATGTAGTTCAGGTCCGCGCCCGTCACCGTCGCGCGGTGAATCTTACTATGCAGCAATGTTCTTTGCATTGGTGTCTCGTGCCCGTCTACGGGCCTATATGGACGCATTCATATGGTGCCCGGTCGTGTGCGTCGTTGGAGTACGGTCCCTCCGAGCGTGAAGCCCACAAGAGGCGCTAGCACCTCAGTGTACACCGTTCCGCCGCTCGCCGCTAGCATTACCCGACGAAGTCCTCGGTCAGCCACTCCTGCCCGTTGGCGACGACGATGCCCACGCCAACCCGCGTAAACGCCGCCTGCACGATATTCCAGTGATGGGTGTAGGGCGTCAGCGGCTCGGCCATCATAGCATGGTCGTTGTCGGTGATGCCCTGGGTGATGCTCGGATTGTACGACCAGGCGATGTTCTCACCATAGGAGCCGAACGAGACACCTGCCGCGCCGATGCGCTGCGGCGGCGAGGAGCCGTCGGTTCCGGTGTGGTTGAGCGCCTGATGCTGGAACATATCGCACGAGTGGGCGCGCGCCGCCGACGAGAGCGCGTCGTCGAGGGTGAATGGCGCGACCCCCGCGTCGGCGCGGTGCTGGTTGAGCAGGCCGAGCAGATAGGTCTCCGCCTGCGACGAGATGGGCGTGACGGCGCAGCCGTTCTCGGTTGTGCCAGCTGAGGGCGCTGTCGCCGAGGTCTTCGTGACGGTGGCCGATGCGGTGGGTGTGGGGGTCGCGGGAGGTGTCCACAGTGCTGCGTCGATCTGGATGTGCTCGTCGCCCATCCGCCGGGCGAGGGATTGCTGGAGCGTCTGGCAGCGGTCGGCGCCAGGAGTGGCCCGCTCGCATGACCAGAACAGACCGAGGTCGCGCGCTACCCACTCGGGCATCGCCGGTCCCGCGATGGTCTCGGCCTGGATCTGCGCGACGGAGAGATGCGCCTGCGGTGTCGGCGCGGAAGTCGCCTTGCTTTGGAGCGTGCCCTGTGCGGCGACCCCCAACACGATCACCAGCAGCGCCGCGAGTGAGACCCCGAGAATCCTCGGCACCGTGAGTTCGTTCGCGCTCGCTCGCGCCGTTCGTCGTGGAGGTTGTGCCACGCGCGCCCCTCTCCAGCCTGTCGCGTTGACGGACACGTCAGGTGCCGCGTCACCATCGTCGCCGCTATTGGGACGTAGTGTACCGAATGGTGGACGTGCCGCGCACAGCGATTAGGACTTCTGCCTGCGGGGCATCTGTTGCTACTCGCCCGCCGAGTAGTGCAGCGGACGCACGCCCTGCACGACCTCGTCGCGGTAGACCAGTAGGAAGTTCCACAGCGCCATCGCCGTCGCCGAGAGGTGGCGTCCGGCGCGGCGCGCGAGCGACCAGTGCCGGTGGACCGGGAAGCCCACGACGTCCAGCGTGATCAGCCGGCCTACCGCGAGCTCCAGCTCGATGGCGCTCGCCGGCATCACCGCGACACCCAGCTCCGCCGCGACCGCCTGCTTGATCGCGCCGTTGCTACGTAGCTCCATGCCCACCTGCAGCGGCAGATCCGCCGCGGCGAAGAGGCGCTCGATGTCGGTGCGCGTGCCGGACCCCGACTCGCGCAGCAGAAAGTTCTGCTCGCCGAGCGTTTCCAGCGGGATGTCCTTCGTGGACGCCAGGGGATGCCGGGGCGAGGCGATGACGACCAGCTCGTTGGGGACGAACTTCACCACCTCCAGGTCGTGGGCATCCTCGATGAGGCCCATCACGGCCAGGTCGATCTCGTCGTTGAGCAGACGCTCCTGCACGGTGAAGCGGTTGACCACATCCAGCGTGAGCTTCACGTCGGGGTTCTGCTGGTGGAAGGCTCCCAGCGCGGCAGGCACGATGTAGATGCCCGCGGTGGTGCTTGCGCCGACCTTGACCGTGCCCCGACGCGCGCCGCTCAACTCTTCGAGCACGAGCTGTGTCTCGTCGAGCAGCGCGAAGATGCGCTCGCTGTAGGTCAGCAGCTCCCGGCCCGCCTCGGTCAGGCGCAAGCCTCGGCCGGCCTTGTCGAAGAGGGGCAAGCCGACGCTCTTCTCCAGCGCGCGCACCTGCAAGGAGACGGCGGGCTGGCTGAGATAGAGCACCTCCGCCGCGCGCGAATAACTGCGATGCTCGGCCACTGCCTGAAAGATTCGTAGTTGGTGGAGATTTATAAACATCGGTTTATCCTTCGGCTAAGTAAAATCTATTGGCAATTATACCTGATGCTGGGTATCCTCTTGCTATATGCGAGCGAGGGATGTCACCCCATCGTGCTATGCGACAATCGAGCATCCCTCTAGCCATCTCCACGCGCAACTTTCGGTCCGAAACGCAGACTGCCGGAGCGCACATGAAAGCTCCGGCGCAATCCGCACCGGCAAAGCCCGCCGGAAGCACAATGGTGTGCCCCCGTGCCGCTGTTTAGACACGGGTAGAAAGAGGAGACTGGACCCAATGAGCGAACACGAGGCGAAACAACTAGCCCACGAGTGGAGTTCTGACGCACGCTGGGAGGGGATTTCCCGGCCGTACACGGCAGATGATGTATTGCGCCTGCGCGGCTCGGTGCGCATCGAGCACACGCTGGCGCGAATGGGCGCGGAACGGCTCTGGCAATTGCTGCATACCGAGCCGTATGTCGCGGCGCTCGGCGCGCTGACTGGCAACCAGGCCGTGCAGCAGGTGAAGGCCGGGCTGCAGGCGATTTATCTGAGTGGCTGGCAGGTCGCGGCGGACGCCAATCTCGCCGGACAGATGTATCCCGACCAGAGCCTGTACCCCGCGAACAGTGTGCCCGCGGTCGTCAAGCGAATTAACCAGGCGCTGCAACGGGCGGACCAGATCGCGCATGGCGAGGGCGACGACAGCACTTACTGGTTCGCGCCGATCGTGGCGGATGCCGAGGCGGGCTTCGGCGGCCCGCTCAACTGTTTCGAGCTGATGAAGTCGATGATCGAGACAGGCGCCG
>CAYRVF010000130.1:0-13999 GCA_964427535.1 uncultured Ktedonobacterales bacterium | reverse complement strand
CCAAACCAGACGACGGCGACCTACCAGTTCAACTGGTCTGGCGCTCTCCCCGCGGATCACACCTACCCTGAACCAGGAGGTGTCATGGTGCAGAGCCCCAACACGATCACATCGCCGTTGATTGGCCCCAGCGGGACGTGCAGCTAACGAGGCACTGGATGCGAAAGGAGGCGCGCAGCGTGTCCTACGGGTCGTAGGTGCAACGCGGGGCGGAAGCGGCTGCGCGCTGGCTCCAGGCACTGCACCGTGGCGTCAAGGAGGTGTGCTATGGGCGGCTCCGGTCGTATTGGCAAGCGTCTCATCCTGCTTGGCGCGCTACTGCTCACGTTAGTTGCTGTGGCCCCTGTGTTCACCGCTGCTCCGGCGCTTCCGGCACATGCGGCCCCAACACTCCACGCTCAGGCGCCAGCGGAAGTGCGCAAGGTGATTCTGAGTGACACCAGTGTTGACGGCCCCGATCTCTGGACCAGCAACCCTGGCTCCCCGAATCTGGGGCTCGCGAGCGTCCTGGCGTGGACTGGTGTGGACCCCGGCCACACGCTCAATATCCTGCAGAGCAGCGATGGCCTCACCTATGGTGGAAGGGGCTATTTCCCTGAGAATTCCGCTACCCGGCCCGCGGTTGCGGTGCAGGGGCCACCGACCACCATCGCGCTCGCGTGGACCGGCACCGACGCCAACCACACCCTTAACCTGCTCTGCCAGGGTCCGGCCTGTGCCTCAAGTCCTGGCGGCTACAGGAAACTCATCATTAGCGGGAACAACACCTTCACCAGCCCCGCGTTAGCGCGCATCGGCAACGGATTCGTGCTCGCCTGGGCGGGCACCGACGCGCACCACTCGCTCAACGTCCTGCCGTTTCACCTGACGACATCCGGGTCCGGGTTCCAGTTGGGCGCGAAGACCATCCTGAGCCAGTTCAGTAGTATCTCTGAGCCCGTCCTGGCGCTGAATCCCCAAGCCAACCAGCTCGTCCTCAGTTGGGCCGCGACGACGCCCGCGCAACAGCTCACCTTCGCCACGTCGAGCGATGGAGTGAGCTGGAACGGTGCCCTGTCACTCGCCCAAACGAGCGCCGTTGGGCCCGCGGGCATCAGTGTCGCGGCAATGGGCATGCCACCGTACTGGGTCGCGTGGACGGGGGTCGATCCGGGGCACTCCGTGAATGTGCAGTACACCTCCAGTCTCGCACAGTGGCCACAGAACACCATGACGACCCTCCACGAGACGGCGCTTGGTCCCCCTGGACTGGGGTTTATCGGGGAGACCGGCCAGATGCTGCTCTCGTGGACGGGGACGGACCCCGCACATCACCTCAACGTCGAAACGCTCACGTCCAACACCACGCCCACGCTGGATCAGCGCATCGACGGCTACATCGCGGGCCTGTCGACAACCCAACTGGTTGGCCAGACGGTGATGATGGCGGTCTGCACCGCCAGCTACAACACAGATATCAACCAGGCGCTCACGCAGTGGGATGTCGGCAGCGCCATCGTCTACACCAGCTGTAACGGTGGCCCGACCGTGCCCCCGACCGCCGCCGGGCTGCAACAACTCGACGCCACGATGCAGCAGAACGCCAATCATCCAGGCAGTCTGCTGATTGGCATCGACGAAGAGGGCGGGACGGTCGACCGCTTGGCGCCGTACTTCGGGGCGACCCCCTCGGCGCAGCAACTGGCCGCCTCCGGCAACCCTCAAAACGCCTACGCCCAGGCGCAGACCGACGCCGGGCGCATGCGGTCGCTGGGACTGAACGCCGACTTCGCCCCGGTCGCCGATGTCGACCAGGGTGGCGGGGAAGGTCCGAGCCGCATGTTCGGGTCGACGGTGGGCACCGTCACCACCTATGCGGGCGCCTTCCTCGACGGCCTGCAACAAAACGGCGTCGCGGGCACGCTCAAGCACTGGCCGGGCCTGGGAGCCGCCACCGGCAACCCAGACTTCGTGCTGCCGACGATCAACCAGAGTCAGGCGCAGATGCAGGCAACTGACTTCCCGCCGTTTAGTGGGCTGCTCAGCCATGCGCCGGGGATGATCATGGTGACGACCGTGCTCGCACCCGCCTATGATGCCAGCGCTCCGGCCGACCTCTCCGCGACACTAGTGACGGGCGTCCTCCGTGGACAGCTCGGCTACCAGGGGGTCATCATCACCGATGCTTTGGGTGCCCAGGGGATTCTCATCTACATGCGCCAGCAGGGCTACAGCGACCCGACCCAGGCGATCGCCGAGGCGAGTGTGCGCGCCTTCCTGGCCGGGAACGACCTGCTGCTGTGTCCGCTCTCGCAGACGGATCTCGCGGCGGTGGTGGCGGCGATGACGCAGGCCGTCCAATCCGGTCGCATCTCGCAGGCGCGGCTGCAGGCCTCCGTCCACCGTATCCTCCGCCTCAAGATCGAGATGGGACTGATGCCCGTGCCATAGTGCCGTCGTCTGGTGCGCGTACTGTGCGGACGAGCGGTGAAGGCTTCGAGGGAGCACGCACGTAGGTCGGGCGCCTGGTGGGAACTCATTGTGAGATTCCCTTACGTCGTCGTGATGAGATTGTGTCAGACAGGTCGTACAACGGCACGCGGGGGACATCGAGACTCTCCGAGAGAGATGGAAGGAGATCGACGCATGTTCAGGCGCATACTTGTGCCACTCGACGGCTCAGAGCGAGCCGAAAGCGCGCTGCCAATCGCCGCTCGTATCGCTCGCAGCGGCAATGGGACGCTGGTGCTGATGCGCGTTGTGGAAGCCATCACGCCGTACGGCCCCTATCTCTCACCTCCCACCGGTCCGGCCACGCCGTTCTCGGATGAGGCGCGGGATAAAGCGGCAAGCTACCTCGCTGGGCTCGCGACATCTGAGATGTTGGCGGGCATCACAACTGTCACGCGCGTGGGTGAGGGACCGGCAGCTCGCACCATCCTCGACATCGCGGGCGGAGAACACGCTGATCTCATCGTGATGTGTATGCATGGACAGACCGGATACCGGCGCTGGGTGCTCGGCAGTGTCTCGCAGCACGTCGCCCGCCATGCGCCGATGCCGGTTTTCATCGTCCGCGAGCAGCAGCGGCTGCCACTTGGCGGTGAGGGCCAACCAAGCCGTGCCTTCTGCGGACTCGTTCCGTTGGATGGGTCCATCCTGGCAGAAGCGGTACTTGGTCCCGCGGCCGATCTCGTCACTGCCCTCTCCTCCCCCGCGGGCGGCGCACTCGATCTGCTGGCGGTCGTCGATCCCGTCCTTGCGAAATCCAGCGACATCCCCGAAACACAAGTCGTGGAAGACCTGAGCGTGTACCTGCAGCGCCTCACACAGCGCGTCAGTGGCGCTGGCAGCCCGCACCCTGATTTGCATGTGTCGCACTTTGTGGTCGTCGATACCGATGTTGCCGCGCGGGTCATAGAAGCTGCCGAACATGACGAGACTGAGCAGAACCAGCAGGAGAGCGCGGCGGACGCTATCAGCCCGTGTGACGTCATTGCTATGGCGACTCACGGACGGTCTGGCGTCGCGCGGTGGGCACTCGGCAGCATCACCGAGCGAGTGCTGCAGACCACGACCCGGCCCATGCTCATCGTCCGCCCGGAGCTCTCGGACGCTGAAGCTCTCGAGGCCGAGTTTTCCGCGCTTACGTCGGAGATACAGCCCTAACACACGGCCATGTGCGCTGTCGAAGCAGTGTGCTCCTAAGCCTGCTTTCCCGTGCATGTGTATGGGGTTAGATGGCATCGATGACGTTACCGGTGACACCGCACGTGTCGTCGGACTGGAAAGGATGGATGTGGCGATGACGTCAACGAACACGACTGGTACGGTCACCCCGATCAACGTCCCCTATCCCGATGCGCGCGATCTGCACTTGCGGATCAGCGAGGGTGCCTGCCGCATCACGATTACCCCAGGCGACGGCGATGCCTGGATCACGGGCACGCACGAAGACCCTACAGGAGCGCGACCACTGCACATCGAACAGGAAGGCGGGACGGTCCGCATCACCGAGGACCCACACATGCACGGGATGTGGGGATGGCTGCGCGCCGGAGGGGGAGGACATGGCGGCATCGGGATCCCGTCATTCAAGCTCGTGTTGGGGAAGCGGCAGCCCTTTAGCCTGACTGTTGAGGTCGGGGCCAGCGAGAATCGCCTTGACCTGGGGGGATTGCCCATTAACCGGCTCTCCCTCAAGCATGGTGCGGGCGACACGTCCATCGATTTCTCGGCGCCCAATCCCGAGGGGATGACGCTGCTGGAGGTCAGTGCTGGGGCCGGCAACACCACGCTGAAGTCGCTGGCGCAGGCGAATTGTCAGGAGTATCTTATCGATGGAGGCATGGCCGCGTTCACGCTCGACTTCAGCGGAACGCTCCAGCGCGACGCGCACGCGCGGATCTCGACGGGCTTCTCATCCGTGAGCATCGCCGTACCCGTGTCCACCGCAGCGAAGATCACGGCGGAAGCTTCTCTTGGCCACGTCGAAGCGGACACGGCATTCATCCACCACGACGGGGGACTCTGGACGCAGGCGGCGGTGGACGGCAAGACTCCTGTGCTGACCATCGCCGTCCAGGTGTCGCTTGGCGCCCTGACACTCCGAGCACTCTAGCCTCGGGGATGCGGGCACAGGCCATGAGCCTGAACCTGATCGCAGGCGGTGAGGGCTGCCCGTAGGCTCCCCAGCCGCCTGCATGACGCCGCCGTGTGGCCTCACGTACCAGAGGCAGCGGTTGTATGCGACTGAGCGCGAGCGATGTTCGACCAGGGTCAGGGCAGTCGCGCGTCGGGCTGCGACCCCCCCATGCGGGACTGCTCCAGTCGCAACCCGACGCACCGGAGTGAAGGGACCTATGGACAAGGCCGAGGCGCTGGCGCTGACGCCCGACAAAGCGCTGGCGAAACTGGCGTCGAGTGACGACGGCTTGAGCTCTGCGGACGCGGACGCGCGGTTGCGTACCTACGGACCGAACGCACTCGCGTCGAGCCATAACGATGCTCTGCGCGTGCTGGCGCGACAGTTCACGAGCTCGCTCGTCTATTTCCTCATCGTCGCCGCGATTCTGGCCTTCGCAGTCGCTGACTTCTCCGACGGCATCATCATCACCGCCATCTTGCTGATTAACGCATCGCTGGGTTTCGCACAGGAATATCGCTCAGAGCGGACTGTGGAGCAGCTCGCGAAGCTCATCACCCGGAAGGCGGTGGTCGTACGTGACGGGAAGCAGCGGTCCGTTGATGTAGCCGACCTGGTGCCCGGCGATGTCATCATGCTCACGGAAGGCGACGTGGTGCCGGCGGATGCCAAGGTGCTTACCGCCGATGGGGTGGAGGTGGACGAGTCTCCCCTCACCGGCGAATCGGTCGCCGTCGCCAAAGACGGCGCCGCGGCCGGAGACGCAGGTACAGGCGGAGAAGCATCGCTCCTGTACGCCGGCAGCATCGTGCAGGCCGGAGCGGCGACAGCCGTCGTCTATGCGACCGGCAGCGCCACCGAGCTCGGGCAGGTAGCCGCACTGGCGGCGGGCGTGCGTCGCGTCACACAGTATGAGCGCTCGCTGCGGCAGTTCAGCACGCTGCTTGTTCGCATCATCCTGTTCACCCTCGCCCTGGTGTTCATCGCGAAGGTCGCCATTGTCGGCCTCTCGAATGTGGCCGGGCTGTTCCTCTTCATCATCGCGCTGGCCATCGCGGTCGTGCCTGAGGCGCTGCCAGTCATCGTGACGATTACGCTCTCACGTGGTGCGGTGCGGCTGGCCAGAGAGCAGGTGGTCGTCAAACGCCTTCCAGCGCTGGAGGACCTGGGAAACGTCACGTTACTTTGTACCGATAAGACGGGCACGCTCACCCAGGACCGCATGACCGTCGAGAAGACGATGGCCGAAGACACTGCCCTTTTCCAGACGCTCGCCTGTGCGGCCGCGCAACCACAGACGCAGGCAGTGGACGGTGGTGGAGGCGCCGCGCTGAGCTCGCTGGACACCGCTCTGCTCACCTCCATCCCCGACCAGGTGAAGGCACAGGCAGCCAATTTCCGCACACTGAAACAGGTGCCGTTCGATCCGTCCGCTCGCCGGCGACGAGCGATCGTCGAGGATACACAGACGCGGCGGCAGTACCTGGTGGTGATCGGTTCGGCTGAGACGCTGCTTGACCTCGCCCACAGCGACCACGCTGAACAGTACCGGCGACAGATCGCGGCGGAGGGGGCACAGGGGCTACGACATTTGGCGCTAGCGTATGCGGAGGTCCATTACACCGACGACTTCGACGTCGCGGCGCACGAGCGTGACCTGCGGTTCCTGGGCGTTGTCGCGCTGAGCGACCCGCTCCGACCGAGCGCGCCGGCGACGATCAAACTGGCGGAGCAGCTCGGCGTGGGGATCAAGATGCTCACGGGCGACAGCGCGGAAGTCGCTGGCTACGTGGGGCGCCAGATCGGGCTGGTCACGGAAGGCGAGCGAATCTATACCGGAGACGACGTCGCGACCATGACGCCCGAGGCGCTGGCGAAGGTTGCGGACGAAGCCAGCGTGTTCGCCCGCGTCACGCCCGAGCAGAAGTACCGGATTATCGCGGCGCTCCAGCAGCAGCATCAGGTCGTCGGTTATCAAGGCGACGGGATCAATGACGCGCCGTCGCTCAAGCTCGCCGACGTTGGCATCGCGGTGGACTCGGCGACCGATGTGGCGAAAGCGAGCGCCGACATCATCCTGCTCAACAAAGACCTGGGGGTTATCGTCCACGGCATCCAGTACGGCCGCTCGATCTTCGTCAACATCAACAAGTACATCAAGTACACGATGGTGGGCAACTTCGGCAACTATTTCGCACTTGCCACCCTCTATCTGCTCTCTACAGCCCTCCCGCTGCTGCCCCGGCAGGTGCTGCTCATTAGCCTGCTCACCGACGTCCCGCTGGTGACTATCTCCACCGACACCGTGGAGGACGAAGAGGTACAGCGGCCCGAGAAGCACGATATCCAAGGGCTGCTGTTCCTCTCCCTCGTGCTCGGCACGCTGACCGCGCTGTTCGAGCTGGCGTTCTTCGCGACGCTCAAGACGCGCGCCTCTCCGTTCGAGCAGACCAGCCTCTTCCTCTTCTTCAGCTTCACACAGCTCGTGGTCATCTTCTCCATCCGCAACAAAGAGCATTTCTGGAAGGCGCGGCCACCTTCTCGACTTCTCCTCAGTGCGATCGTCGGCACGTTTGTGGTGACGTTGGCCCTGCCCTACATCGGGCCCATCGCGGCCCTCTTCAACTTCACTCCGCTCCCACTCCGCGAGCTGGCGATTATTCTCGCGATGACCGCCCTCTACGTAGTGGTGCTAGATATCGTGAAGGTGTGGTATTTCAAGGTGCACCCCCACCATCTGCCATTTGCCAGTACACACACCGAGACACGGCCACGTACCTCGAAACAAGGGAACGTGGCCGCGTAACGTCAAGTGGGCCGCTGACACAGTCAAGTGTGTGCGATCGTCTGTTCGCGATCAGAACCCCTAGTGCCTGCCCCCGAATTGAGTCTCTTTGGTCCCTGGATGTGCGATCGTGCCAACGGCGTCTGAGGCACGCATCGTGCTGCGGCAAAGATCGACTGCGTGCGGTTCGCATGATGTTGTACCGCGACTCGCGCGACACGGGCGGGGACGACGTGCCGCGCGAAAGTCATGGGCTTCTACTGGACTATGCGCCAGGTGCCGCCTCCCAACCAGGAGACACCCGTCGCGGTGGAGAGCAACGGCCTGGCGCTATGTTGGCTGGCACGTCTTTCGTCAACCGAGCGTCTGGCCGTCGGCGCGCGCTGAGCCGGCACCCCCGACTGTAGCGTCTGCTCGTACACGTCAGTTCGCCAGGGATGGCACTGCGGGTGAGACGGGATAGCGACATGACTACTCGACGTGAACGGCACCTGGACCACATCCGCCCCTTGCTGCTCCTCACGACGACGCTTGGCCTGCTGTGTACGGTCGCGGTCATAGTGCAGATGTCGTTTCTCAGCACGATCGTGTCGGACGTGTTTCTCGGCCACTGGCAGCTTGCCGCCGTCTCGCCAGTGCTCGTCTCACTGCTGCTCGCCGGCCTGCTTCGCGGGACGCTCAACGGCGCCCGCGAGGGCGTGGCGGGATGGTCCGCGATTCGCGTCAAGTCTCGGCTACGCGAGCGGCTCTTCGCGCACCTCTTGCGGCTCGGCCCAGCCTATGCGCAGGGCGAGCACACAGGCGAGCTGGTCACGGCCGCGACTGAGGGCATCGAGCGACTCGACGCCTACATCAGTCGCTATCTCCCACAAACGATGTTGAGCGTGCTCGCCCCTGTATGCATTGTGCTCGCGCTCGTGCCCGTAGACCTTCCGAGCGCGCTGTTGCTCCTCGCAACGGGGCCGATCATAGTACTCCTGATGGTGCTGGTTGGCACATACGCTCAGGGCACCATCCAGCGCCAGTGGGATGGCCTGTCGCGCATGGGCGCCCACTTTCTCGACGTCGTGCAAGGTTTGCCGACGGTGATTCTGTTTGGGCGTGAGGACGCCGAGAGTCAACGGGTCGCGCGTATCGGCGAGCGCTACCGTGAGCGTACGCTGAAAGCGCTGCGCATGGCATTCCTCTCTGGCATGGTGCTCGAGTTCCTGATCGCCGGCGCGATAGGCGTGGTCGCCGTCACATTGGGTGTACGCCTGATCGACGGGAGCATCAGCTTTTCGCGGGCGTTTTTGGTGCTGCTGCTCGCGCCCGAGTTCTACCGGCCCTTGCGTGACCTTGGCGCTCACCGCCACGCCGGTATGGAGGGCAAGGCAGCGCTCGCGCGGATCGCGGAAATCCTCGATACACCGCCGCCCGTCGCGACCGCACATGCCCCTTCCCTCACCTCCAGCCTCGACGTACCAGCGCCGCCTCACATCGGGGCTCGCCCGCTCGCCGTCGAGGTGTGCGACGTGTCGTACACCTACACCGGTAGTCCCCATCGCACGCTGAACGGCGTCACCCTACGTCTGGAGCCGGGAACCGAGACGGCGCTGGTCGGGCGCAGTGGCGCTGGGAAGTCCACGCTGGTGAATCTGCTGCTCCGGTACCTCGACATGCAGGACGGCAGCATCTCCGTCAATGGCCTCCCCCTCAGGGCGCTTCCTCCGACGACCTGGCGCAACCATGTCGCGCTGGTGCCGCAGCGGCCCCATCTGTTCGCCGGCAGTGTGCGCGACAACCTGCGACTCGGGAATCCCGCCGCGACCGATGGCGCCCTGGCGTTTGCGGCAGAGCAGGCGGGAGCCGCGGAGTTCATCGCGCGATTGCCGCGCGGCTACGACACCGCGATAGGTGAACGGGGCGCGCGTCTCAGCGCCGGACAGGCGCAGCGGCTGGCGATCGCTCGTGCCTTTCTCAAGGACGCGCCGCTACTCATCCTCGACGAGCCGACGTCGTGCCTCGATCCGGACAGCGAGGCGCTGATTCGCGCGGCACTGCGCGAGCTCGCGCGTGGGCGCACCGTCCTGGTAGTGGCGCACCGGCTCGCTACCGTACGCACGGCCACGAAGATCGTCGTGCTCGAGCACGGCCGCGTCGTCGAAGAAGGTTGCCACGACGAGCTTCTCCACCTCGGTGGCGCCTATGCCCGGCTTGTCGGGTTGCCTCTGCCCTCCAGCATATTGGAGGTGCCAGCATGAGCGCATTCCGGCGGCTGCTCGGCATGCTGGCCCCATTCCACTGGCGCGTGGTGCTGACGGTGCTGCTCGGCGCCATCCTGGTGGCAAGCAACATTGGCCTGCTCGGCATGGCGGCCTATCTGATCGCGGCGGCCGCGCTCAAACCCTTGCTCGTCACGCTGACACTGCCGATCGTCGTGGTGCGCTTCGCCAGTGTCGTCCGCGCAACCACGCGCTATGCGGAGCGCCTGACCAGCCACAGTCTCACATTCCGCATACTGACACGACTGCGCGCGCACGTCTATCGCCGCCTCAGCCTGCTCGTGCCCGCCGGATTGCACGCGTACCGCAGCGGCGACCTGCTCACGCGGCTAGTCGCGGATGTGGACGAGCTGCAGCACTTCTACCTGCGCGTGGTCGAGCCGTTCCTCGTCGTCGGCGTGGTGGCCGTCCTGACGTCTGGCCTGTTCGCGCTGTTTAGTCCGGCATTGGCGTGGACGGCGCTGGCGTTTCTGGTGCTGGGGAGTGCTGGTGTTCCCCTCGTGGCCCGATGGCTCTCCCGCGATGTCGGGGCGCGTCAACTCACGACGCGCGCGGAGCTCAACACGTGGCTCGTCGACGGAATCCAGGGAGTACAGGACATCCTCGCCCTCAGCAGAGAATCGACGTTCCTGTCGCAGCTCGCCGAGCATGACAAGGCAATTGCACACTGGGACCGACGTATCGCGCTGATGCGCGGCGTCGAGCAGGGGCTCAACGACCTCATCACCTCGCTCGCCGTGTGGACCATCCTGCTGATCTCCATTCCGCTCGTCAGCGCGCATGTCATCGGCGGAATCTACCTGGGCTTTCTCGCCGTGGTCATGATGGCCAGTTTCGAGGCAGTGCAGCCAGTCGGGCCTGCCCTGCACACGCTCGATCGTGCGCTGACGGCCGGCCGGCGTGTCTTCGACATCGTGGATCGGCCGCCAGCCGTGACCGAGCCTGCCCAGACGGTTCGCGCGCCATCGGGTGTGCCGCGCACGCGGCCCTCTGCACTGAGCCTGGCATTCGAGCGGGTCAGCTTCACCTATCCGCCCGCGAGTGACCTGGAGAGCGGCGGCCTCGGCGTCGCACTGGCAGACGTGACCTTCTCGGTGCCGGCTGGCGGTCGCATCGCCATCGTCGGCCCTAGCGGTGCGGGCAAGAGCACGCTGGCACGACTGGCCGTGCGATTCTACGATCCGACGAGCGGCACGGTGCACCTACAAGGTGACGACATCCGGAGCGTCGCCCTCCACGAGGTGCGTGCGGCGTTCGGCGTCGTCGCGCAGGACACGTACGTCTTTTCCGACACGTTGCGCCGCAATGTGCTGCTGGGCCGCCCCACCGCCACCGACGACGAGATCGTCACAGCGCTCGAGCTGGCGCAGCTCGGCGACCTCATCCGCCAGCTCCCGCGTGGGCTAGATACCTGGGTCGGCGAGCACGGATTGCGCCTCTCGGGTGGAGAACGCCAGCGGCTCGCGATTGCCCGCACCCTGCTCAAAGACGCGCCGATCTTGCTGCTGGATGAACCGACCGCGAACCTCGATACACAGACAGAGGGCGAGCTGCTCGACGCCCTGGACACCATCGCACAGGGACGCACGACCGTTCTGATCACCCACCGGCTCCGCCGTATGGAGCGCATGGATGAGATTCTCGTGCTCGACGCGGGGCGCATCGTCGAGCGGGGGCGTCACGAGACGCTCCTCGCGGGGAACACACTCTACCGGCACATGTTCGACCTACAGAACGGCATGCTTGCCTCACGCGATCTGGTCAAGGAGACGCCATATGGATGACCCAACAGTCCTCGCGCGCGTGCAGTTTGCCTTTACCCTCGCCTTCCACTACCTCTTTCCGCAATTGACGATGGGGCTGGCGCTGCTGTTGGTGGTGCTCAAAACCCTCTACTTGCGTAGCATGAACCCGCTGTACAATCGAGCGGCGCACTTCTGGGCGCGTATCTTCGCCATCACGTTCCTCGTCGGCGTCGTGACCGGCATCCCCTTGGAGTTCCAGTTCGGCACGAACTGGGCGCGCTTCTCCGCCGATGCCGGCGACATCATCGCGCAAACGCTCGCGATGGAAGGCGCGTTCGCCTTCTTCCTCGAGTCGGCCTTCCTCGGCGTGTTCTTGTTTGGGGAGCAGACGTTCGGCCAGCGTTTGCACTGGTTCTCTGCCGTGATGGTCTGGCTCGGCACCTGGGCGTCGGGTCTCTTCATCATCGCCTCAAACGCCTGGATGCAGCATCCCGTCGGCTACGGCATTGGCGCGAACGGGCGCCTCGTGCTCACCAACTACTGGGCCGTGATATTTAACTCGTGGATTTGGCCGCAGTACCTGCACACGATGAGCGGCGCCGTGCTGACCGGCTCGTTCGTCATGGCCGGACTCGGGGCCTATTACCTGCTGGCGCGGCAACACATGGACTACGGGCGCCTGTTCGTCACGATCGGCGTCATCGCTGGGTTCATTGCCAGTGCCGTACAACTCTGGCCAAGCGGCGACCTGGAAGGAGCCCAGGTCACCGCCACGCAGCCGACGAAGCTCGCGGCGATGGAAGGGTTGTTCCACACCGAAGCTGGCGCCGGCATTGTCGTCCTGGGCCAGCCGGACCCCACCTCAGGGAAGCTCGACAACCCGCTGATCGTGCCGAACGCCCTCAGCTTTCTGACCTACCGGCGCTGGACAGCGGTGGTGAAGGGCCTCGACGCCTTCTCACCGAACCAGCGGCCCGACAACATCGCGCTGACGTACTACAGCTATCACATCATGGTCGGGCTGGGGACGCTCTTCATCGCCGTCATGGCCTTCTCTGTATTGCTGCTGTGGCGCCGCCAGCTCTTCGATGCGCGCTGGCGCTGGATGATGTGGGTGTTGTTCCTGGCGATGCCGTTTCCCTACATCGCCAATACCGCGGGATGGTTCACCGCCGAGCTCGGCCGCCAGCCGTGGATCGTCTACGGGCTGTTGCGCACGACGAACGGCACCTCGCCGGAAGTCTCCGCCGGCAACGTCCTCTTCACGCTGCTCGGATTCGCCGGCATGTACCTCTTGCTTGGCCTGCTGTATGTGGTGCTGGTCGTTCACGAAGCATTTGCGGGACCAGCACGTGAAGCTGAGACGCCGAACGTCGTCAAGGAAGCGGAGACTGAAGATTTTCTCGCCTAGCTCCCGCACGTGAGCGGACGCGAGCGGGTGCGAAAGGATGAAGAATCATGCAGACGCTGTGGTTCATCCTGGTGCTGTTCATGCTCATCATGTACGTCCTGTTGGACGGCTTTGATCTTGGAACCGGCGCGCTCTACCCATTCACGGCACGCGGCGACATCGAGCGGCGGACGATCTTGCGCGCCATCGGACCGGTGTGGGATGGCAACGAAGTGTGGCTGATCGCGGCAGGCGGGACCCTCTTCTTCACGTTCCCCGCGCTGTATGCGTCGAGCTTCAGTGGGTTCTACCTGCCACTGATGATCGTGCTCTGGCTGCTGATCTTGCGCGGCATCGCGATCGAGCTACGCCATCAAATCGCGAATCCGGTCTGGGTCGCGTTTTGGGACGGCGTGTTCTTCCTGGGGAGCGCGCTGCTGGCGATCTTCTTTGGCGCGGCGGCCGCCAACGTGGTCCGTGGGGTGCCGCTCGACGCGCACGGCGTCTTTTTTGAGGCGCTGTGGACAAACTTCAATCCGCGCAGCGCCGATCCGGGCATCCTGGACTGGTATACAGTCTTGATCGGTCTGTTGGCGCTGGCGGCGCTGGCCATGCACGGCGGGAACTTCATCGCCCTCAAGACCACCGGACCACTCCAGCTACGGGCGCGTCGGCGGGCCCGGCGGGCATGGCTGGCCACCGTCGCACTAACCGTGGTCGGCACTATCGCGACATTCGCGGTGCAGCCAGCGATGGCACGCGGCTTCGCGGCCCGCCCCTGGATCTGGATTTTCCCGTTGATTGCCCTGGCTAGCCTGGCGAGCATGGTGTACTTCCATCGGCAGGAGCGCGACCTGCAGGCACTGTTAGCGTCCGGCGCCTTTCTCGCCAGCATGATGGCAAGCGCGGCCGCGGCCCTCTACCCGATGGTGTTGCCCGCGGTGAATCCGGCCAACAGCTTGACCATCTACAACACCTCTGGCTCGCAGTATGGTCAGAGCGTGGGCCTTGTCTGGTGGAGCATTGGCATGCTGCTCGCCGTGATCTATTTCATCTTCATCTACCGCCTGTTTCGTGGGAAGGTGCGCGTGGTGGAGGGCGGTGGCTACTAGTCGAGTCATAGAGCCCGTGGTGAACGACCGATCGCCGGGTAGTCGCTCCACGCCCGAGGGCGAAGGCAAGACTAGCCCC
>CAYRVF010000129.1:0-14305 GCA_964427535.1 uncultured Ktedonobacterales bacterium | reverse complement strand
GCCGTAGAGGTTCGGCAGCACCAGCACATCATACAGCTCGGGTTTCTGCACGAGCTGCATGCACATGTTGTCGACGATGCGGTCCTCGAACTGGATATCCGGGTACTCCTTGGCGACTTCCTGCGCGACCGAGAGGAAGAGTCCGTCGGAGAACTTCATGATGTTCGCCTTGTGGACGGCGGTGACCTTGCGGCGGTTGTTCGCGCGCGCGTAGTCGAAGGCGAACTTCACGATGCGGCGGCTGGCCGCGACCGAGATGTATTTGATGCTGATCGCGGCGTCTTTGGAGAGCTTGGTGCCTGAGACACGGTCGATGAAATCGACCAGCTCCTCCAGCTCTGGCGAGCCCTTCTGGTACTCGATGCCAGCATAGAGGTCTTCGGTGTTCTCGCGGACGATGATCAGGTCGACGTGCTCGTAGCGCGAGCGCAGACCCGGATAGGACTTGGCGGGGCGCAAATTGGCGTAGAGGTCGAGGCTCTTGCGGAGCGCGACGTTGGCGCTGCGGAATCCCTTGCCCACAGGCGTCGTGATCGGCCCCTTGATACCGACTTTGGTCTCTTTGATCGACTCGATCACATCATCTGGCAGCACCGTGCCAGTCTTCTCCAACACGCTGAGTCCAGCATCGCGGACGTGCCATCTGAACTCGACACCCGTGGCGTCCAGCACACGGCGGGTCGCTTCAGAAATCTCGGGACCAGTCCCATCACCTGGAATCAACGTCACATCGTACGGCATGCTTCCTCCATGGTGAATGCCCATTCACCAGGTACATCGGTGTGCAAAGCAGCTGCTCCGGGAGCGGCATGACGCGCGGCCCGCCCCCGTGGGCCACCAAAGATTATAGCATACGGCGGAGGAACATCCTGAGGAGCAGGCGCTGGCCTGTGATACACTGACTAGGTGTGCGGCGACGCGAGGTGAACAGGCAATCGCGTCTGGCCGGTGGCAACGCCGGGCCAGTCGAGGAAAGTCCGAACTCCACAGAGCGGGATGCTGGCTAACGGCCAGTGGGGGCGACCCCAAGGAAAGTGCCACAGAAACATACCGCCTGGTGCCGGTTCGCCGGTGCCCGGTAAGGGTGAAATGGCGAGGTAAGAGCTCACCAGCGGCTGGGTGACCAGCCGGCTGAGGTAAACCCCATCTGGAGCAAGGCCAGACAGGAGGAGTAGCGTGCGGCCCATCTTCGGGTGTGTCGCACGCTCGCGGGTTGCTCGCCCGTAACCCTCCGGGTTGGCCGCTAGAGGCGGTGGGTAACCGTCGCCCGAGAAAGATGATTGCCACCCGTGGTGATGCGAGTCACTGCGGGAACAGAATTCGGCTTATGGTCACCTCGCGCCGCCGTAGTTATTTCCTCCCGTGAACTTTCTGGCACTGGATGCCTACTGCACCGGAGTCGATTCCGGTCCCGCAATCCCGATAGGTGAAGGATTCCCGCGCATGCCAGGACTGCTGTTGTCCGAGTCTCCGACCCGCTTCCACCGCGACGCACTGACCTGGCTCTCATACTGGATGCTCGGCTACTTCGCGTTTCTGGAGGCGGTGCTGGGGCCGATCATGCCGTACGTGCGCGCCCGCTTGCGGCTCTCGTATACCGTCGCCAGCCTGCATTTCAGCGCCTTCGCCCTCGGCTCCCTGCTTGCCGCTGGAGCGGTTAGCCGCCTGACGCAGCGCTACGGTCGCCGACGGCTCTTCTGGGGCGGTGCCTCAGGCATGGCGGTGGGTCTCGCGCTGCTGGCCTTCGCGCCGTCCGCTCTGTGGAGCATCCTCGGGGCGCTCGCGATGGGCGTCTCTGGTGCGTTGCTCACGGTGACGATCAACGCGACACTCTCAGATGCTCACGGGCTCTGGAGTCCCGTGGCGATGACTGAGGCCAATACCTCGGCGAGCATCTTCGCGATTCTCGCCTCCGCCATCGTCGGTGTGGTCGTCGGCATCTCGCTCGACTGGCGCGTCGCGCTGCTGCTGCCAGTGGCGGTTTTTGCCGTCGTCGCGATCCGCTATCGCTCTGTCATCTTCGCGCCGCCGGTCACGCACACGTCCGAGGGGAAGCTGTCACGGCCCTTCCCCTGGACCTTCTGGGCACTGGTGTGCATCGTGTTCTTCGAGACGGGCGTGGAGTGGTGCGTTGGCTACTGGGGCGTCTCGTTTCTGATCTCCGCCGGAAGCTTTTCTCCCGGCCACGCGGACCTGGCGCTGAGCGCGTTCTTCCTGGCGATGGTGCTCGGCCGGTTCACGGGCAGCCGCCTCACCCGGCGGTGGCCCGCGATCTTCGTATTGCTCGGCGCGTTGTGCGTCGCTGTCGTAGGGTTTCCGCTCTTCTGGCTCGCCTCGGCGGCGGTGCTACGCGTGCTCGGCCTGTTTGTCGTCGGACTGGGCGTCGCGAACGTGTTCCCTGTCGGGGTCGCGCTGGCGGCCGCCGAGGTGCCCGACGAGACTGAACGGGCGATGTCGCGCGTGGCCGTCGCGACGAGCGCCGCGATTCTCTCCGCGCCGTTCGTGCTGGGCGCGCTGGCGGACCACGTGGGCCTCGCTCAGGCGTTTGGCATCGCCGTGCCGCTGCTGCTGGTGGCGCTGGCCGTCACGGTGCTGGTCACGAGATGGCATGTACGAGGGGTCGCGGCGGCTGCCGTAGGCACCCCAGGGAGATGATCAGACGTGACCATCACGCGCCGGGGCTGGTCTGCTCTAGAGGCGGGGATTCGTCGCGCTCGAATACGCCACTCTTGCCGCCACTTTTCCGCAGCAACCGCACGTGCTCGATGCTCATGCCGCGATCGACCGCCTTACACATGTCGTAGATCGTGAGCGCGGCGGCGGACACTGCTGTCAATGCCTCCATCTCGGCGCCGGTCTTGCCGACGGTTCGGACTGTCGCGCGGATGTGGACCGCCGCTGCCTGCGAGTCGCCCGACGCGGCCGCAAGCTCGAAGGCGATGTCGATGCCAGTCAGCAGCAGCGTGTGGCACATGGGGATGATCTGCGGTGTCTGCTTCGCGGCCAGAATGCCCGCGACCTGCGCGACGGCGAGCACGTCGCCTTTGCTCATGCCGCCCTGGCGAATGAGCGCTAGCGTCTCGGGCCGCATGAACACGCTGCCCGCCGCGATCGCCTCGCGAGTGGTCTCGGACTTCTGGCTGACATCCACCATGCGCGCGCGACCGGCCTCGTCGAAATGCGTCAATTCCATCGGGTCACTCCTGGAGCGATGTATTCGGGTTTGACACGTGTGCTATCGGGAAACCTGTGGTACACTATAAGTCTGACGCAGGGCGGTCGCGCGGCAGATTGCCGGAACCCTCTGCTCACATGAACGCGCCGGACATGCGGATGCGGCGCGACGAAACGTACCGGTTCACGAATGCGCAGAAAGGAGACCGAGGAGCGCGAGAAAGCTCCCTCGGGCACAAGAGCGAAGCGTGAGTGAAGTTATTATCAAAGAGGGCGAGTCTTTCGAGCAAGCCCTGAAGCGGTTCACACGGAGAGTTCAGCAGGACGGCCTGCTCTCTGAGGCCAAGCGGCGCCAGCACTACGAGCCACCCAGCGTCAAGCGCAAGCGCAAGGCTGACGCACGCGAGCGGAAGGCTCGAAAGGCGCGCGCCAAAGCAGCGGCGATGGGCTACTAGCCAGCCGCGCGACCGCTCCGAACCGGGTGTACCGGCTAACACAGCACGAACGTACGGTGTTAGCCGGTATTGTCGTGCCCGCGAGCGGATCGTCACGCTGAGGCGAACCCGGCAACACGCTGCAGGCGCTTGATCTGGCTGAGGTGCTGCAGGTCGTGGCCGATGACCATGTACATAAAGCCTCGGATGCTGAGCGCGAAGCCAAAACCGGTCTCGCGTCGCGCGCCGAGGTCGGCGTCGGCGGGGACACTGGCGAAGGTGGCGAGCGCGCGCTCGGTGGCGGCGCGCAATCCGGCGACGAGTTCGGCTTTGGGTACGTCCTGCCGGGCCAGGTCGCCAAGCCCGCGCGGCATGATGTCAAACATCTCGCGTCTGCCTAGCAGCCGGACGAGATGCATCAGATACCAGTTTTGCGTGGCGATCAGGTGGGTCAGCGCCTCGGTCGCCGACCACGAATCCTCCGGCGGAAGCGTCTCATCGGGCGCGTGCGACGGACGGACAAGCAGTTGTCCCTGTGTCCAGCCGTCGATGAGTGCGTGCAGCGTTCCACGCGTCAGTCGCAGGGCATCCGTCAGCTCGGCGACAGAGTGACGGGTGGCTTCGTCCTCGATGCTGGTCTCTCCGGCATTGATGCGACGTGCGGATGCTCGTAGCTCGTCTAAGGTCAACTCGCTCATGACGTTCTCTTTCGTATGTGGGCTGCCTGTGGGCTGCCGTATGCCCACTACCATTCCGGCGTTGACGGCGTTCTCGCCGTACTGGTATAACGCTGGCAGCGGAAGTTCCCGTGGTGGGCCGTCCGCATGTTTCCCCAGATGTTCGGAGCCCCGTTATGGAACAACTTCGTGGGCGCAATCTCGCTCACGTCGGCTGCACGCTCGGCCTCGTCGTTGGGTTGATGGTCGGTCTCATCGTCGGTCTCCTGGTGCTACAGATCGTGCGCGGTGATAGCGCCGCGAGCTTTGCTGGCCTGGCGTGGATCGGCGTCACGTTCGTGCTCGGCGCGGCAGGATACGCCCTAGGGTCATACATGACGCGCCGCCTGTGGGGGCGACCAACGGACGCCGAACACTCACCCACACCACGTGTATGATGACGCGGTTCGGCTCCTACCGCGCCTGCGTGGCTCTCGCTTGGAATGCAACCAGCCGTGGGAGCGGAACGTACTCCTGCTGGTAGTTCTCCAGGATGGCCAGCCGTTCTGCGCCGGTTATTCGGTTTATGCGACGCTGCCGGCGCTGGATGTCGAGAAAAAAGGAGCGAATCCATGAGCCAGCCAGCGCAGCCAGCCCAGCAATCGTACATCCAACAGCCGATGCCCTTCGACCATTCGCTCGTGACGACCGCGTTTGAGCTGCCTGAGCATACCGTCGTGCGCAACTACGGCATGGTGCGTGGGATCATCGTCCGCTCTCGCAGCATCGTCGGCTCGGTGGGCGCGGCCTTCCAGCAGCTCGTCGGCGGCAACATTTCCCTCTACACCTCGCTTGCCGAGCGCTCCCGCTCGAACGCCTACGAGATCATGATCCAGCACGCGGCACAGCTCGGCGCCAACGCCATCATCGGCGTCCGCTACGACGCGACTGAGATCTCCGCTGGTGTCACCGAGGTGCTGTGCTATGGCACGGCGGTCTATGTGGTGCCGACTCAGCGATAGGGCAGAACCTCTCCTCCCACTCGGCAGACCTCTCCCCCTACCCCCTCACCTTAGAGGGGAGGGGCCGTGAGGCGGGCGGGTATGACGGACGGCGGAGGCGGGCAAGGCATGCCTCGCCCGCCCTCGCCCCAGTAGACACGACCGGCGGAAATCGCGGTGCTACAGCACCAACTCGGCCATCACACGCAGCGCCTCGGGCTGGGTGGTGCCACAGATCATCGTCGTGACCCGCGAACGCTTCCAAATGTCGAGCAGCTCGGCGATGCGCTCTTTGGGACCACAGAGCGCCACATCGTCGACCATCGAATCGGGAACCGCGGCGATGGCCTCGTTCTTCCTGCCCGCGAGATAGAGATTCTGGATGCGCTCGGCTTCGGCCTCGTAGCCGTAGCGGCGCGCGAGGTCGTTGTAGAAGTTCTTCCCGCGCGCGCCCATGCCGCCGATGTAGAGGGCGAGAGTGGGCTTGACGGCGGCCCGGCAGGCATCTATGTCGTCGCCGAGCACGATGTGGACGGTGGGCGCGATGTCGAATTCGCCCGGTGCCGTTCGCCGAGCGAGCCCGGCATCGAGTGCCTCAAGCATCGCCTGCTGCCGCTGTGGCGCGTAGAAGACGGGCAGCCAGCCGTCGGCGATCTCGCCCGCCAGCTCGACGTTCTTCGGGCCGATTGCCGCGAGATAAATCGGGATGCGCGGACGCAGAGGATGCACGATCAGCTTGAGCGGCTTGCCCAGGCCCGTGCCGCCCTCGATAGGAATCGTATATTCCTCTCCGTGGAAGTCCAGCGGCTCCTCACGCGCCCAGATGCGATGGAGGATGTCGACGTACTCACGGGTGCGGGCGAGGGGCTTGCCGTAGGGCTGCCCGTGCCAGCCCTCGACAACCTGCGGACCCGAGAGGCCGATGCCGAGCAGCACGCGCCCGCCGCTGAGTAAATCGAGCGTGGCGGCCGTCATCGCGGTCATCGCGGGCGTGCGCGCGGGCATCTGCAAAATGCCGGTGCCGAGCTTGATCTTGGAGGTGAGCGCGCCGACCCAGGTGAGCGGCGTTACGGCATCCGAGCCGTAGGCTTCAGCCGTCCAGACGGAGTCGAAGCCCAGGCGCTCCGCCTCCTGCGCCAGCGCGACGCCGTTGGCTGGCCCCGACCCCCAGTATCCCAGATTGACTCCCAGGCGCATGGCGCTCCTGCCTTTCCCTCGCTGGTCCCGCCTCGCGGGGTTCCGAACCGCGCTGTACTGTGGTCGCTCTGCTGTGGCTATTGTGCGACGTGCTGTCTAGCCGCGCAGCACGATGCAGGTGGTCGTGCCGTGGGCGTAGAGCCGCCCCTGCGCGTCGGTGATGCGTCCCTCGGCGGTGGCGATGCGGCCTCCCCGGTGAATGACCGTGCCCTCCGCCCGGACCTCACCCGTCTCGCGCGTCATGCCGCGCACGTAGTTGATGGAGAGCTCGACGGTGGTATAGCCGGTGCCAGCCGGAAGGGTCGAGTGAATCGCGCAGCCCATCGCCGAATCGAGCAGCGTCGCGGCAAGTCCGCCGTGGATAGTGCCGATGGGGTTGTAGTGATAGTCACTTGGCACGGCGGCGAAGACGACGCGACCTTCCTCGATCTCGGCGATCCACATCCCCATCAAGGCAGCAATCGGCGGTGCCGGGAGCTCGCCGCGCTGTATCGCTTGCAGAAACGCTAATCCGCTCATCGTTCGGCTGGCAGCCGCGCCAGGCGCTGGGTCCTGCCATGTCACGGTGCGAGTGTGTATTGGCGCCTCTGTCTCGCTCATGGGGTAGTGATCCTCTCGTGAATAGGTATCATTGGGCGCGGCGCGTTATCCCTCTGGAATGGCGCCAGAAGGGACGGCCGCAAGCTCCGAGACGATATAGTGTGTCAGGTGATCGACCGTGCGGCGCATATGTGCGGCGTCGCGGTAGAGCTTCGTCAGCATGACCGCGCCTTCCAGGCCGCCGAGCAGCACCGACGCCACTGTTTCGCCGTCCGTGCCCGCGTGAAGCTCGCCCCGCGCGACTCCCTCCTCCACGATCTCGCGCACGCGTTGGCGACACTGTGTCATGCCGTCACGTGCTCGCGCGCTGAGAGCCGGATGCGCGTCGTCAGCCTCGACGGCAGTGTTGAGGAGCGGACACCCGCCGGCGAGCATCGGGCGATATATGAGACTCTGGAAGACGCCGACAAGCGCGAGCAGTTGCTCGACCGCGCCAGGCTTTCCTGTCAGTGCCGTCCCAACCCGTTCCCACAGAAGCGCGAAGGCGTAGTCGAAGGCAGCCAGCGCAAGCTCGTCCTTGCTGGCGAAGTGGTTGTAGATGCCGCCCTTCTCCAGCCCAGTCTCCCGCATGATGTCGGCGAGCGAGGAACCGAAGTAGCCGGTGCGGCTGAAGAGCTGCGCCGAGCGTTCGAGAATGTGCTCGCGAGTGCGTGCGCCTCTCTCCATCGCCAGCCTCCCTCTCGTGATTCAGACCGATCGGTCTGGTGGAGACTGTACCTGTTCAGCGATGGTGGCGTCAATGTAGCGGGCTAGCGGATCTCCGTCTTCGCCTGATGTCTGCGCCTGATCGAAATAGCATGCGTTGCGGTGCGGCTGTGGAGACACAGCGAAACAGACAATTGGCGCAAGAGTGACGTCTGGCGCGCTGGTATGCGCCTTGCACGCACGCCTCGGAGAAGACGAGGATGCTCGCGCGCCTGCCGTGTCAGTCCGCGCGCATGTCGATCCTCGCCGCCAAAGACAACGCGGCCAAGGAGCGTAGCATGCCACACCATCATTCGCCAGCCAACTTCGACCAAGTACATGTATCCGCCGTAGATATTGCTCGCGCCCTCAAGGGCATGCAGTATCCGGCGACGAAGGCTGATCTCATAGACTACGCGGAGCATCATGGCGCCAGCCCGGAGGTTGTCGGACGTATCGACATGTTTCCGTTCAACCGCTATGAGAGCTTGGCAGACGTCGAGACCGGATTCAGCCGGACCCAGTCGCAAGGCAAGCATCGCGGCATGAAATGACCAAGAGTGGACCGCAAGTCTCGTAATGGCTAGCGCACCGGGGGCCAGTCGCGTGGGCGGGCGGGTCCGGTGGGCCAGCCTGGCGGCGGGGTGACATAGGGAGCAGTGGGGACGAGTTTGCCATCGCGCCAGATGGCAGCGCGCGAGCGGAGCATCTCGGCAAGCAGAGGCTCAAAGAAATCTTCGGGTGTGGAGTCGAAGACGTAGCGGCTGTAGTCGTCGTACCACGGACTGCCGAGCACATACATGCGGACTTCGTCGGCCGTCATGCCGTCGCGAATCATCAGCGCGTAGGCCAGGATGCGCTTGCACGCGTGCCAGCCCATCTTGCGCGGATCCGCCAGCCACGACTCATAGCGCCTGCGCGCGGTGTCGATGGCGGCGAGTGGATCGTCGAGCGCGGGGCCGTGTCCCGAGCATCCCCATTTCGGCCGCATCGCCGCCAGCCGGTCGAGAGTGGCGAGTGCACGGTACGGCGCGCCGATGCCCTCGCGAAACTCAGTGAGCCACGCCGCGTCGTCGGAGTGCACGGCGTCGCCACAGATCAGTGTGCGGCTCTCAGGCTCGAAGAGGCTGATGTGCCCCAGCGTGTGGCCGGGCGTATGCAGCACCTGGAGCACGATGCCGCCAGCGTCGATCGTGTCGCCGTCGGAGAGCGCGCGATCGACCTGATACGGCTCGATCGGCTGTCCAAGCCACTCCGCCGCGCAGGCCTCGCGAGCGCGCCCGTTCACGACCGCTGCGTCCCATGCGTGCGCCGCGACAGGGATGCCGTAACGGGCCTGCAGTCCGGAGTTCCCACCCGTGTGATCGCAGTGATAGTGGGTGTTGACGATCAGCGACAGTTGCTCGGGCGGCACGCCCGCGTCGCGGAGCAGCGATTCCGTTGCTGCGAGATCCGCCCCGAAGCCGGTATCGACGAGAACCGGCTGGTTGCCACGAATGAGGGCCATATTGGCGCTGGGGAAGGTGCGCTGGAAGAACGTCAGCCAGCTCGGCGCAGGCATTTCGATGTCCTTTCGCGTCTCACTAGCGGGCAAGCCGCACCAGACCCGGGAAGCCGCCGAACCGCGCCCGAACCACCTCGGCACCTTGAGCGTTCACGCAGACCGCGTCGCAGGTGCAGAGGCGGCGCTCCGTGTCTTTCTCGACGACGGTGATCGCGCAGCGTACGGTGTCGCCGATGTAGACCGGCTGTAGAAACTCGAAGTGCATCTCCGTCGCCAGCCAGCCGAGCATGCCGCCGATGTGCGTGAGCATGCTCGCGGTCAGCAGGCCAGGCACGATGCGCCCTCCGAAGAAGCTCTCGTTTGCGAAGCTGTCGTCAATGTGGTAGGGGTTGAAGTCGCCCGTCACGCCACAGAACATGGCGACGTCGCCCTCTGTGAAGGTGCGCGTAAAGGTAAAGACGCGCCCGACCTCAATCTCGTCGAACGCGTCGCGTATTCGCTGCTTGAAGCCCTCAGTTGCCTGGCTCATCGACCGTCGCCCTCCTCCTGGTTCCACGGGAGCCGTGCGCTCTATGTTGAGGGTAGCGACGGCCCACCGAGGGTGTCAAGGGGGCGGCAGAACCTTTCCCTCGCCCCCTCCGTGTACGGGGGGATCTCTGGGAGCGCCTCTGGCGAAAGGCATCCAAGGCTGGCGCATAGTAATCACGGGGCTTGTCGCGCGCGAGGATGTGAGAGAATCTGACACCAAGATAGAGAGCGAGGGGAGCTACATGTACGATGGGGGTGCGCGCGACTTTGTCATCGTCGGTGGAGGCGTCTATGGCTGCGCGGTCGCCTGGGAGCTGACCAAGCGTGGCGCGGATGTGCTGGTGCTCGAGGCCGAGACGATCGCTAGCGGTGCCTCGGGCGGCTTGGGCAAGCGTGGCGTGCGGGCCTGCGGACGCGATGTGCGTGAGCTGCCGCTGATGCGCGCGGCCTACGACATGTGGCCGGGGCTTGCCGACGAGATCGACGCGCCGACCGGCTACGAGCGCACCGGCCTGCTGATGTTGTTCGAGCAGCAGGAAGGCGAATCAGAGGATGTCCTGGCCAGCGCGCGGGCGCGCCAGCAACTGCAGGAACGTCACGGCATTCCGACTCAGCTGCTCGACCGCGATGCGGTGCGCGGCCTAGAACCGGGCGTAACTGATGTGGTGGTCGCCGCCCTCTATTGTCCGTTGGACGGCATCGCGGACCACACCACCACGACGCTTGGCTTGGCGCGCGCCCCGCAGCGTCTGGGCGCCGAGATTCGCGAATTCGCACCCGTCACCGGCCTCGAGCGAGAGGGCGACCGGGTGACGAGTGTCGTCACCGCGTATGGCGAGCGCATCGGTGTACGACGGACGCTGCTGCTCCTCTCCAATACCCACGTGCCCGCGTTCGTGCAGACGCATCTCGGCATCGACCTACCGGTGTGGCAGATGCTGCCACAAGTGCTGGCGACCACACCGGTCGATCCCATGCCCATACACCACCTGATCGACCATGCGTCGCGCACCCTCGCGATGAAGCCCATTCCCGGCGGGCGAGTCATGATCTCCGGCGGATGGCATGGCCGCTGGAATCCCGCGACCAGCCGCGGCGAGACCATCCCGTCTCAGGTAGAGGGCAACCTCGCCGAGGCTGTGGCCGTCTACTCGTCGCTCGCCGGGGTCGCGGTCGAGGAGTGCGACGCCAGCCGCCCCGAATCGGTGTCCATCGACGGCATCCCAGTCATTGACCGCCTTCCTGGGGCGCGCAACATGCTCGTCGGCACAGGCTGGTCGGGACACGGGTTTGCGATCTCGCTCGCTATCGCCCAGCAGCTCGCCGAGTGGGCCGTCACCGGGGAGCGACCCGACCTGCTGCGGCCCTTCTCCTACGCACGGTTCCTGCCGCCCGACGCCTACGTACTGCCAAGCGAGAGGTGATGGTCGGGCAGATGTATGCCTCCAGTGACACGCATGCTCTCGTCCTCCGAAGAGGACGAGAGCATGGTACAAGGGACGCACACGCCGCCAGCCAGAAGTGTCAGACTCCCGGGTTACTCGTATCGGAGCACTTCTAGCGGGCGCACGCGCGTGGCGCTCCAGGCGACGATACCGGCGACGACCATGCAGACCGCGGCGGTCGCACCCACCGTGATGAGCACGATGGGGATTCCCACGCTGAGGTCGATCTTGAAGACCACCTTGCCCAAGATGAGCATCGCCAGCAGCACCAGCAGCATCGCCAGCAGCGCGCCCAGGAAGCCGACAGTGCCGTTCTCGATGAGCACTTCGCTGAGCACGCTGCGGCTGGTGTAGCCGACTGATTTGAGGATGCCCAGCTCGCGTCGGCGCTCCAGCATCGCCAGCGCGACCGCATTGGCGATGATGATGAGGCCAGCCAGCATAGCGAGCGAGGCGACCGCCGTCAACAGGATGATCAGGTTGTTGAGCAGGGTGTTGATGAAGAGCGCCAGGTCGATCAGGCTGAAGGTTTGCACGGTCGGCGCAGCCTTCTCGATCGAATGCAGCGTCTGGTCAGACTTCGTCGGGTCGAGACGGAGCTGATAGACGTAGAAGGGCTGCCCTCCAGCAACCTTATTCGCTGCGCTATTGTCACCGTACATACCGCCTGCGCCGAAGCTGTTGGAGTAGAAGCCGATGACGGTCAGCGTCTGCACCGTCTTCCCGTCCGGGCTGGCGAGCGTAATGGTGCTGCCGACGCTCAGGCTGAGCGGGGACTGCCGCGCGCGCGCCGGAAGGATCACGTTGTTTGTGTTCGCGTCCGCAGCGGTCAGGTCGGAGCCACTGGCGAGTGTCGCGCCCGTGCTGGCCGGCGTGCTGCCACCAGCGAGGTCCCAGCCCTGGATGCTGCTGATGTACGAGACAGCTTCATCACGGCCGATGCGCGTCGCGGAGCTATTCTTCGGGACTCCTGCCAGCACTTGGGCGAGTGGCTTGCCGTTGACGGCGACGGGATTGCCCTGCGCGACGACATTGACGAGCGTGTCGCTCTTCGAGACGCCGAGCTTGCTGAGCTCTGTGTCTACCTGGGGTTTGGCGGCAGGACCCGCGATGACGAACGAGTTGTACTTCACCTGCGTCGAGAGCGCCTGGTTGATCTGGTCCTTGATGTTCTGGCCAAGCACCAGAATCAGGCCGATCGCGAAGACGCCGACGAAGAGCGCGATCATCGTCGTGATCGTCCGCACACGTTGGCGGTCGATGTTGCGCAGCGCCATCTTCACGTTCGACTTCCACTCGCGAGGCAGGAACCCGACGACGAAGCCGAGCGCCGCAATCACGATGAAGAGGATGCCGAACGCCGGTGCGAAGTAGGTGATGCCGATGGCGACGAGCAGGGCCACAACCACCAACAGGGCGAAGGGCAAGGTGATCCGTTCGGGCACGGGTAACTTGCCGACGATGAAGACGACCAGCGCGAAGAACAGACTCAGCAGCACCAGAAAGATGCCCGTGCCCGCGACGACGCCGATGGCCACGAACAGCGTGCCGAGGATGGTCCAGGCGAGCAAGAAGAACAGCACGACCAGCAACACCGAGAGGATGATCGTGAGCACGATGCTCTCGCCGCCCGTCCCCTCGCTCAGCCCCCGCAGCACAGCGAGCGGTCGCACCTGGCTGGCCTGCACGATTGGCATCAGCCCGAAAATCAGGGCCGTAAAGAAGCCGATCGCGACCCCCCAGAGCACGGTGCCTGGATCAATTGCCGTCGGCAGCGTGATGTTGAACGCCGTCTCGACCAGTCCCTTCACGAGGAAGCTGACGCCGACTCCGGCGAGCGCGCCGATGACGCCGCCCGCCAGGCCGAGCAGCCCTGCCTCAAGACCGAAGAGCATGTAGAGGTCGGTACGCTGATACCCGGCGGTCTTGAGCATCGCGATCTCGGTCTGCCGACGTCGCAGTAGCACCTGCATCGTGTTGATGATGCCGACCCCGCCGATCAACAGCGCCAGTAGCCCGACGACCTGCAAGAAGTAGCGGATGTTCTGCACCTGCGACTGATTCTGCTGCAGCGCATCCTTGGTCGTGGTGATGGTGGCCGCCGGGAACTGCTTCTCCATGTCGGCCTGCGCCTTCGCCGCGTTGGCGTCGGTGTGGCCCGGCACATTCGAGTACACGCCATTGAACGCGATCGGCCGCCCCGAGGAGCTGTTCACTCCAGCGTAGTAATCGCGGGCGACGAGCATCTGTGCGCGCCGGAAGAATCCGGTGCTGGCGATCTCGCCCGCGATCTTGCCGTCAAAGTGGCGGCCGTCGTCGGAGGTCACAGCGATGGTGTCGCCGACCTTCGCCTTCAGGTCATTGAGCAGCACGCTCGTCACGACGACGTTGTTGCCGGTGAGCAGAGATGAGATGCTGGCGTTCGAGGGCGACTGGAAGGTAGGCGCGCCGACCAGCGGGAAGTTCCCCGGATCGACGGCGCGAAGCTGGTAATATTGCGTCGAATTATCGGTCGCGTCGGACTGTCCGTTGTGGTCCGAAGTGTAGGTGTAGGTGGTAATCTCGCCCTGCTGCTGAAGCTGGCTGAAGAAGCTCAACTGCGGCTGCGTCAGCGGCGTGATGTCGCTGCGGAACGAGATGTCGCCGCCATTGCCCTCGCGCACGTTTGAGGTGAGGCCATTATTCACCATGTTGCCCACGAGTTGCAGCGCGACGATGGCGAGCACGCCGACGGCGACGCAGAACATCGCGAGCAACGTGCGCTGCCCGCCGCGCGCGAGCGAACGGGTGGAGTATGACCAGTACAAACCGGCCTTCATAGGAAGCTGCTCCTTATCGAAGCATACATGCGAGCTGTGGGCCCGCTTTCCTCCGTGGATGCCGTCTGGCCTCCAGCGGAGAGGCGCAGCGACCCCCGGACGCACATGCGGACTTCGCGTTACTTACGAGAGGGCGAACGCTTCCTCGCTGGCGACGAGGCCATCCACGATGCGGATGGAGCGGTCGGCGGAGCGGGCAACGTTTGGATCATGGGTGGCGATGATGAAGGTGGTGCCGGTGGAGGTGCGCAGGTCGCGGATCA
>CAYRVF010000128.1:0-14311 GCA_964427535.1 uncultured Ktedonobacterales bacterium | reverse complement strand
TCGGACGGACGAGGGCGTGGGGCCCGCTCGTCCCGCTCCGCCTGCGCTGCCTCGGCTCGCGCGCGGCGGGTGCGATAGGCGGTGTAGTTGCCGTGCGCAGTCGTGACCTGCCCATCTTCGAGCACCCACAGTGACGTCGCGAGGGCATCGACGAAGTAGCGGTCATGCGAGACGAAAAGCAGTGTGCCGTCGTAGCTCGCCAGCACCGCCTCCAGCGCCTGCCGTGAGGGGAGGTCGAGGTGGTTGGTCGGCTCGTCGAGCACGAGGAAGTTCGCGCCCTGCAGCGTGAGCTTCGCCAGCGCGACTCGACTGCGTTCGCCGCCGCTGAGCGCGCCCACTGGCTTGAACACGTCGTCGCCCGTGAAGAGGAAGCGGCCGAGGTAGGTGCGCGCGCCTTCCTCGCTGAGATGGCTGCCGCGCCGCACTTCGTCCAGCACGCTGGAGCGCGGATTCATGCCCTCGTGGGTCTGCGCATAGTAGCCGATCTGCACGTTGTGCCCGAGCGACGCGCGCCCGTCGAGCGGTTCGAGCTGCCCGACGAGCGTGCGCAGCAGCGTCGTCTTGCCGCCGCCGTTCGGCCCGATCAGGCCGATGCGCTCGCCGCGCGGCACCTGCAGGTCGGGCACGCGCACGCGCAGACCATCGCGACCGTCGCCCCCGTCCTGCTGCGGCACCCGGCTGCCGTCAGGATAGCCCGCGACGAGCCGGTCGGTCGTCAGCACGATGCCGCCCGACTCGATCTCCGCCCGCATCTTGAACGCGATCGACGCATCATCCGGCGGACGCTGTATGCGCTCCATGCGGTCGAGCAGCGTCTGGCGTCCGCGCGCCTCTTTGCTCCGCTGGCCCGCCTTGTAGCGGCGGATGAACTCCTCGGTGCGGGCGATGTACTCCTGCTGCTCCTCGTACTCTCGCACCCAGCGCTCCAACCGTTCGGCGCGCAGCAGATTGAACTTGGAGTAGTTGCCGGGATACAGCTCGGCGTGCTGGTAGGCGATCTCGATCGTGCGGGTGGTCACGCGGTCGAGGAAGTAGCGATCGTGCGACACGACGATCACGGCGCCGTGCCAGCTCGTGAGGTAGGTCTCCAGCCACTCCAGCGCGGCGAGGTCGAGGTGATTCGTCGGCTCGTCAAGCAACAGCACCTCTGGCTCCTGCAGCAGCAGCTTGCCGAGGGCGGCGCGTGTCTGCTGGCCGCCGCTGAGCTGCCGCGCTGGCGCCGCCTGCTGCTCGCGCGTGAAGCCCAGACCGTCGAGTACCTGCCGCGCCCGCTGCTCCAGCGTGTAACCGCCCGCATGCTCGAACTTCGCCTGCAGATCGGCGTAGCGCTCCAGCACGCGCGCGTACTCGTCGGCATCCGCTAGCACGTCGTGGTCACTCATGCGCTGGGCAAGTGATTCAAGCTCGCGCTCCCACGCATGCACCGTCTCGAAGACGGTCAGCATCTCGTCGTAGAGGGTACGCTCGGGCGAGAAATTGGCAACCTGCGGCAGATAGCCGACAGTCGTGCCTTGCGCGTATGAGACGTTGCCGGCGTCTGGCTCCAGCCGGCCGGCGAGGATAGTAAGCAGTGTCGTCTTGCCGGCGCCATTCGGTCCGACAAGGCCGATGCGGTCACGCGCGTCGACGCGAAACGAGACGCCGCGAAAAATCTCCTCGGCGCCATATGACTTGGCAAGATCGGTAGCAACGATAATAGACATAGTTACTCTCAGTGTACGCGACACCAGAGGCGCCCGCAAGCAAGAAAAGGGCAGGCAGAATTCCCCTCCTTAGTGTACGCTGGTGGAAGGCCTCATCCTGCTGGCCTACTTCCCCTTGCGAGACGCAGGGCCAGAACCTCTCCCCCTACCCCCTCCGCTTGGAGGGGAGAGGTCGTCGCATGGGCGTTTACTGCCTTCGGGCAAGTAGACGTTCGGTATCGTCGGGCACCATGCTCGCCTGACGAGCTTCCCTCTCCGTCTGGGAAGAGGGGCCAGGGGTAAGGCCCCTCGTGCAGGGAGCAATGCCCTCTTGCCCTCCGCCACGAGCGCTCATACGAGGTAGGGGGTGAGGTTCCGCAGCAGCCGCACGCTCGCCCGCACAGAAGGGAGCACACCAGTGGCACGTAGGCGTCCACGGCCGCCGCGAGCGCACCGTGGCAGTCGGTATGCGCGCCCTCCGCACCTGCAGCTTCCGCAACCCAACTATTTCGGACAGAGCTACTGGCCACCGTTCAGCTATCCGCGTGGCTGGCGACCTGGCATGTCACAAACCAGCGTGTACGTGCGTATGGTGCTGATGCTGCTGCTCGCCGGAGTAGCGCTGACGGCTTGTGTCGTACTTGCCACACTCGCGACACATAGGTAGTAGGTAGTATGATCGAGACGTCTGTCTCGTTGCGAGAGAGACACTCTGCTCATCGCCGCACAATACGGAGGGTTCTGGACGCGTATGCGCCAGCCGTCTCCGTTGTATCGCGTTCGCATCGAAGGAGGCACACTCGCTATGGAGCAGCTCCAGCATCGCCCCGCCACGCTCGCTACCCACGGCCTCGTCGCGGCGCCCCACTATCTGGCCGCGCAGGCGGGTGTGGATATTCTGAAGGCGGGCGGCAACGCCGTGGATGCGGCGATAGCGACCAGCGCGATGCTCCAGGTGGTGTATCCCTTCGTCTGCGGCCTGGGTGGCGATGTCTTCTTCCTGCTCTACGACGCGGCCAGCGGCCAGCTCCACGGGCTCAACGGAAGCGGCAGGTCGGCCCGTGCGGCGACAGTTGAGCGCTATCAGTCGCTGGGCCACACGAGCATGCCACGCTACGGCGTCCACTCGGTGACGGTTCCTGGCTGCGCCGATGGTTGGGCAATGGCGGCGGAGCGCTTCGGACGGCTCGGGCTGGCGCGCGCGCTCGCTCCGGCCATCGACTACGCCGAGAACGGCTTCCCGCTCGGGCCTGACCTCCACCGCGCGCTCAAACGCATGCGCGCTCAGGAGCACGCCCACCGGTCGTGGCATGAGCACTTTCTGCCCGCAGGCAGCGTGCCGCCGGTTGGCTCGATCGTGCGCTTCCCGACGCTCGCGCGCACCTTCCGCACGCTGGCCTCGGGCGGACGCGACGCCTTCTACCGCGGCGCGCTCGCCGAGCAGATCGGCGCGTTTTTCGAGCGCGAGGGCGGCCTGATCACACAGGACGATCTCGCGGCCCACACTGGCGAGTGGGTGACGCCGCTCTCCGTGCGCTTCGCAGACCTGGACGTTTATGAGCTGCCGCCGAACACACAAGGCATCACCGCGCTGCAAATGCTTGGCATGACGGACGGGCTGACGCTCGGCGACGTACCACTCTCCGCCGAGACGGTGCATCTCGGGGTGGAGGCCAAGAAGCTCGCCTTCGCCGACCGCGCCGCGTTCCTCACTGACCCCGGCCACATGCGCGTCGCGCCCGAGCGACTGATCGACCCGAAGTATCTCGCCGCCCGCCGCGCGCTGATCGAGCCGGCCACGGCGGCGCGGTCGGTCGCACCTGGCAGCTTCTCCGGCGACACGGTCTACATGTGCGCGGCGGATGGCGAGGGCAACGCGGTCTCACTCATTCAGAGCAACTACATGGGCTTCGGCAGCGGGCTCGTCGTGGACGGCACGGGCATCGTACTGCAGAATCGCGGCGCGTACTTCTCGCTCGACCCCGAGGCGGCGAACGTGCTCGGCCCTGGCAAGCGCACGCTGCATACGCTCATTCCCTCGCTCGCCATGCACGACGGCAAGCCTGCCGTGATCTTCGGCGCGATGGGCGGCGACGGGCAGGCGCAGACGCATCTGCAGGTCTACACCGCTCTCGCCCGCTACGGTCTGAACATCCAGGCGGCGATTGAGATGCCACGCTGGGTGCATGCCCAGGAAGGGCCGGACGGCGACGAGGTGCTGCTGCTGGAGAGCCGCTTTCCAGAGGAGACACGCGCAGGGCTTCTCGCGCGGGGCCACACGCTCGCCGAGGCAGGCGCGTTCGACTCGCGCATGGGCTACGCGCAGGGCATCGTGCTGGAGCCGAACGGCGTGCTCGCTGGCGGCGCCGACCCGCGCGCCGAAAGTGCGGCCATCGGTTGGTAACGTCGCGAGTAGATGGAATTGTGCCGAACTAAAGTCGCTAGACTTAGCCGTGAGAGACCATGAAGGAGTGATACGCGTGAGCACCGAGCAGAGCAATATACGAGACGTGCCGATGCCAGAGGTCGGCGAAGATGTGGGCGATGTCATGGTCGCCGCGTGGATGAAGCAGGCGGGCGACCAGATCGCGCGCGGCGACGTGATCGCGGAGCTGCAAACTGAGAAGGTCAACATGGAGATCGAGTCGCCCTACACCGGCACGATCGCCGAAATCCTGGTGCAAGAGGGCGAGAGTGTTCCCGTCGGCACCCCTATCGCGCGGATCGCCGCGACAGAGGCGTAGAGCATAGCTGTGCATGGCCGCAGCAGCCACTGATTCCCCAGGCACAGGCGTGCCACGATCGTCGAAAAGACGCCAACGTCATGTTGTAGCACCTGGCCAATACACATCCAGTTCGTAATGTGCAGACGTGTCTGTGCCACCAGCCTCCTGGCAGCGCTCTACCGCTGCCCCATCAGTCGTGTCACCAACATTATGAGGGTATTGATGTCGAAGGGCTTGGTGACCACCGCGTCAATGCCCGCTTCCTTCAATTCTGCCATCCTGCGTTGTCCAGGGCTCGTGCCTGCGGTCATCATCACCACCGGTGGCATCGGACGGCTTTCCGCTACCGCACGGGCGCGCAGGGCGGCGATCAACTCCGTGCCGCTCATCCGTGGCATCATCAGATCAGTGAGGACCAGGTCCGGCCATCGCGAGCGGGCGGCTTCGAGCGCTTCCTTGCCGTTCGTCACCCAGAACGGCCGATATCCCTCGTCTTCAAGGAGCAGGGCAATGGCTTCGGCAATCGGCTCTTCATCTTCCGCGATGAGGACCACGCGCACGTTGGATGGATCCGGAGGTGAGCTAGGCCAGTCATGCAGCGCGGTATTTTCATCCCCCTCAGAAGACCCGGGCGTAAACTGTTCATCGGGCGTGGTGTGAGATGTTCGCAACCCCTCGTCGAACACGTCACGGTTGTATTCCCGACGCGGCCAGTCACTCATGGCGCGGCCTCATCCGGCGGTGCGGGGGCATCCGCTGCTGTCTCAGCCTGCCCCTGGTGACGCGCGATGCCAGCCAGTACGCCCGTGCCCGTCTCGGCAGGCGTCAGCACCCGAATGCCAGCGGGTGGTGCGATAGTGAACTCACGTAGCGCCACATCGTGGGCGGAGAACCGCATCTTGATGACCGAGAACACGCGGTGCAGCTTAGACTCATAGGCGACCTGCTGTTGAAGCAGTACGTTCTCCGACAGAACTGAGAGCTCGTCGGCAACGAACTCAGCTTCCTGACCGAGTACCCGCGGAATCTCACGCACGAAAAGCGCCGAGATGTTGCGCTGGCGCACCGCTTTCACGAGCGCGGCCATATACCCAGCCACACGGTCGAGGTCGCCGCCCTCGATGACGGCACGTTCCAGCTCGATGACGCTATCCACCACCAGGCGGCGCGCACCTGTCTCATCAAGCGCCTTCAGCAGCCGATCGGCAATGATATCGGAGTTGAGTTGCACGGGATCCCATCGCAACAGCCGCAGCCTGCCTTGCGGCGCGAGCGCCGTGCGGAGTTTAGGCCCCAACGCGAATGCGTCCGCCTTCTGCGCCAGTTGCCGCGCGTTCTCGCGGAAGCTCATGTAGACAACCGACTCGCCCGCATGCGCGCCCGCAAGCGCGAAGTGTAGCGCCAACAAGGTCTTGCCGGTGCCCATGCTCCCGTCGAGAACGGTGCAGGTTCCATGGGTGAGGCCCCCGTCAAGGAGAGCATCGAGCTCTGGCAAGCCGAAGGCGGCACGCTTGGCTGCCGCGGTCGCGGGTCCGGACGGAGGTAATTCTTCAACAGGCTCTTCGATGCCGGGCTCCCGCCGCGCGTCCGCGTCACCGGCGCTCGCCATCACGCGTGACTCGAGTCGCGGGTAGACAGTTATTCCTGAGGGGCCGAGCGTGAAGCCGTGGAGGCCGGGAAGCTGCGCCGCGCCGCGCATTTTGATGATCTCGAGTCCACGGTGATGACGGCCATTTACGAGCGCAAATGTAAGGCCAATGATCACATCGGCGGTCGTCGCCTCAGGGAAGGTCGCTGGATCGTGCGGCTGCGCCTCGTTGGTTACGACGACCGTTACACCGAGCGTGCCGAGCATGCCTGCCAGACGGTAGAGGAACTGGCGGGCCTCTTGCGGATCGGCGTCGACGCCGCGCAGTCCGCTGTATCCGTCCAGAATGAGGAGGCTCGCATTGGCCCGGCGCGTGATACTGACGAGCTCGTCGGTCACAACACCGAGCCCTTCGTCCAGCGAACGTTGCAGACTATACACCTGTACTGCATCGCCAAGCAGGGTAGCATCGAAGAAGCTGAAGCCACGGAGGTGGTCCATCAGCTTGCCTGGTGGCTCCGAGAGAGCGGTAGCGAGGATGGCTCGTCGCCCGGCACGCGCGGCAGAGAATGCCAGCTGGCTGGCGAGGACCGTCTTACCGCTCCCTGGAGGTCCCATGAGGATGGCCAGCGCGCCACGTGGCAAGCCGCCGCCAAGGATTGCGTCCAGCGCGGGCACACCCGTGACGTCATGTGGAGGACGCGTCTCACCAGGAATCTGCCTGTGTCGCTCGCTCATATCCCTGCCACCTTCTCAGTCAGCGAGTAACAGATACAGGACAGATACAGGAAGTGTGTAAGGGAAATCCGAGGCGCCAACTCATGCTCATGATGCCGAGCGCACACGTGCCCCTCACGAGTAGCACATCTCGAGTAGCACATCTCGCGCCACGCATCAGGTGAGTACATCAGGTGGACGATATTGCCGCATCCAGGCGACATGGCCTATAACCTCAATTGAGCTGTGCGGACGCACCCAGGGAGTCCGGTGGCAGGGTAGGTGAGGAGCACAAACCGCGATGACAGGACCTGACACGGCGGCGGCGGACGAGAACAACGCCGAAGCCGTCGCACTCGCGAAAGACCCGTTCATCAGCCTACGCGATGGTGGCGCCGAGATCTACCTCATCCGCCACGCCGACGCGCTGCCGGGCGCGGATGAAGTGGCGGATGGCGACTATAACGACCAGGCGCTCAGCGAGATCGGCCGGCGACAGGCCCGTGCGCTGGGCGAGGCGCTGCAAGACATCACCTTCGACGCCGTCTACAGCAGCCCCATCCCGCGGGCCATGCAGACTGCCGTAGCCGTCGCCGCGCCCCATGCGCTGGATGTGCGGACGGAGCCGGAGCTGCGCGAGATCGAGCTTGGCCCCATCGGTCCAGAGAGCGGCGACGGCGCGACCGCCGAAGAGCGCGCGAAAGCTCTGCGCGACCGGCTACACGACATTGCCGTGGTGGCGCTGGGCTCGGGCAACTGGTCGAGCATTCCCGGCTCCGAGCCATCCGAGGACCTGCGCGCGCGGATGGTCGCGGTCGTCGACCGGCTGGCGCGGACGCACGCGGGTCAGCGCATCGCGGCCATCAGCCACGGCGGCGCGATCAACGCCTACTTCGCCGCCATTCTCGGCATTCCGCGCGACTACTTCTTCCCCTGCGCGAACACGTCCGTCTCTGTCGTGCGTGTGAAGGGGCCGCGACAGTTGCTGCTCACGCTCAACGACGTGGCGCATCTGCGGGCCGCCGGGTTGCTCGGCGTAGGGCGCTCCGACGAACGGCGCTAGTCTGTACGCGCTCCCAGATCGAGACGCGGTGGCACGCACCGGGAACTTACAGCAGACGACTCGCCAAAAAAGGGCAGGCACGATACCGACCGTGCCTGCCCGTTCACGTCTCTGCCAGCGAGATACCCAACACAGAGCCGGTCGCTAGCGATACCAGAAGCGGTCCCAGAGCTCCCAGAAGTTCTCGCCACGCGCGGCGACTTTGCGCGGCGAGACGATCTCCACGCCCTGCCTGCCCGCGAAATTCAGCGCGTGATCGGGGGCCGCGAGTTCGACGGTGAATGTCGTGGGCGTGGCGGTCTTATACGGCGCGGGCCAGTCGCGGGTGCTCAACGCCTCATTCACGCGCGTCTCTATGAGCGCGCAGGCGTCGACGTGTGAGAGCGTGCGCGACGAGTAGCGGCCCAGCCCCGTCTTGACCGGCGCCGCGACCACTTTCGGCCCGAGCAGTTCGCGTACCTCACGGCACGTCGCGTCGTCTCCCGCGACGAAGACGACCGGCACGTCCCACACGCCGCAGATCGCGGCCTCGATACCGCTCTCGCCGACGAGCTGATCGTCGATCCAGGCGTTATACCAGGCCTCGCTGCTTACCGTATGGCACATCACGCCATCGGGCGTACCCGCCATGGCGTGTGCGCCCACCAGCAGCGCCGCGTCGCAGCCCTCACGCAGCGGCTCGACGTAGCGGCACCACGGATGGCCCAGCACGTAGCTCGCGCCCGACTCTAATCGCTCAGGTATCAGGCTTTTGAAGCTGTAGGAGCCGCCCGCGCCGTGGCAGTCAATGACGATGATGTCGTCGGCGCCCGCGGCTTTCGCGCCGCGCACCGCCGCGTTCACCTCGCCGGTCATCAGGCGGCGGGCCTCCTCATACTGCGGCTTGCCACCCGTCACCTGATCCCACGTCTCGATGCCGGCGATGCCTTCCATATCGACCCAGATAACCACGCGCACGCGGCAGCTCCTCCTCGCTAGTCGTCGGCCAGGGCGAGCGCGGCCCAGTAGAGTGATGCCGCTCCGGAATCATCTCCATCGGCATCGACGAGCATCCGCACGCTCACCAGCAGGTCTTCATCGGGCAGCGCCTGCAGCCAGGTCGGCAGGCGCGAGGCGAAGAGCGATTCGTCGTCTTCGTCGTCCTCATCGCAGATGTACCACTCGCCGCGCCGTTCCAGCTCCGCGCCGGCCAGAGCGAACGGTTCGAGCAGCGCGGCCGTGGCGTCGAGGGCATCGGCCACGCTCAGGCGTCCTGGCCGGTAGCGCAGGGCGACGTCCTCCACACGCACCGCGCCGACGTGCGGCCGCGCGCGTCGCTGCAGCGTAGGCAGCACGCGCCCCAACCACTCGCCATCCGCCACCGTCAGATTCTTCAGGAAGAGGCTCGTCGTGATGTGTCGGTCCTCGCCGGAGCCGCTAGACAGCCGCTGCGACGCACGACGATTGGACCCGTGAGCATTGTGCATAGGCTCTTGCCACCTCCGCGGCCTCGCGGCCAGGCCCGGCGCGGGGTGTTGGAACTCCGTCGCCGCCGGACCGCCCACACACTCTTCTCCGGCCCCCATATTCCCGCCTCGCCCGAGAATACGCCCTTGCGCTCGCCGCATGCGCGCAGAGGCATTCTCACTGGCAGCTTGCCAGATCGCGAGGCGATGAAATCGGGCACGATAGAGCACATGCTATCACGAGCGTGGCTCGCCTGCCATGCGGGACCGGCAGCCCGAGAAGTGTCTCGCTCAGGCGGAGTGTGAGTGCGGTTAGGAAAGGTGCTCAGCGCAACTCGACGGTAACCGGCGCATGCGCCACACAATAGACTTCCTGCCGCCGCACACCATGAACCCGCCAGTATGCTACATATACGTCTCCGGGCAGCAGAAGTTGCCCGCAGCCAGGTTCATCGCACCGTGTCTGTGCGCGGCTGATCGCTACCGTCTGTACAAACCCCGCTCCCAGGGAGAACGGCTTCCCCAGCGCCTGCCAGTCACTCTGACCGAGCACGCGCCATCGTCGTGGCGCATGCGTATTCCTGCGCGCTATGTGCGTCCCCATGATGACCATCCTTACGAGCCTGCCGTACCCGCGTGTTCCGGCCGGCACCTTGTCCCCTGGTTCCCTGCGGATTGACCACCGCGTCCGCGCGAGGAGCATCGCCCCTCGTATGCCATACACGCTGGTGGTGGTACTTGTGTGACGGGTCGTCGCCGAGCGCTTGTTACTCGGTAGGAGAAAGGTACGTGAATCAGGCATATCTGACGAGCGGTATGGGCACACGAGCAGGCGGCAACGCAAACGCGCTGCGTACAGTTCGCTCCGACGCCTGGAAGTTGAAATGGAGCCGCAAGATGACTGTTGCCCTCACGCGTCGGCGGACTGTGTCCGCGAGCGCGTGGAGCATGGTCGCTGAGGGTCAGGTTTCCGTATGTGGGGAGACGTCTCTACCATAGTACCCCAGTACCCCCGCGATCCGTTTGACAAGAAACGGGCGCGTAACCAGGTACGCGCTTCGCAGACGGCCAGCGGTTCGTTGACATGCGATGGTCCGCTTGCCTATAGTGGTGCGTAGGGGCAGCAGACTGTTCCTCTGCAGGAGGAGTACGCGGCAGACCGCTCACCAGAGAGATGGGACCACCGATACGCGCGAACGGCGCGACGGCGAGTGAAAGTCCCAGAGCGAAACCACCGCCGAAGGTCGCCTGGAGCATTCGCCGGAGAACGACGCCGCGCCGCGGCTCGTGTAGACCGGCACGGGAGCGCCCGATACAGCGCCACCCGAATCGGCATCGTACCCCAGCTCGACCCGCATGTCCGGTTGTGCGCGGAACGACGCCCGTCGGGCACGAAGTGTGCCGAGTGGATGGCTAAACTGCCATACGCCCGGCAAATTGAGGTGGCACCGCGGAAGCGCGTACGCTCTTTCGTCCTCAGCGGGACGAGGGGGCGTTTTTTGTTGTCCGCCGCGTGTGCCAGAAAGGGTGCTACAGATGGACGGGCAGGTGTCTCTCCCCAAGGCGTACGATCCACAGACGATGGAGCCGCGCATTCAGGCGTTCTGGAACGAGACGAGCGTGTACGCGTTCGATCCCTCGGCCGAGGGCACGGTCTTCTCCATCGATACACCGCCAGCAACCGTTTCGGGCAATCTGCACCTGGGGCATGTCTATAGCTACACCCACGCCGACGTGTTGGCGCGCTTCCGGCGAATGAACGGCTTCAACGTCTTCTACCCGATGGGCTTCGACGATAACGGTCTGCCGACGGAGAAGCTCGTCGAGAGACTGTTCGGCATCACCCCGGCGATGGTAGGGCGCTCAGAGTTCATCCGGCGCTGCCTTGAAGCGAGCGTACAGGCGGAGGAGGACTATCGCGCGCTCTGGCAGCGGCTGGGCCTCTCCATCGACTGGCGCTACACCTATCGCACCATCGACGCGCTCTGCCGCCGCGCCGCGCAATGGTCCTTCCTCGATCACTACCGCAAGGGATTCGCGTACCGCCAGGATGCCCCCGCGATCTGGTGTCCCGCCGATCAGACGGCTATCGCGCAGGCCGAGCTGGCCGACATCGAGCGCGAGACGACGTTCTACACGCTCGCCTTCACGCTGGAGGACGGCACGACACTGCCCATCGCCACGACTCGCCCGGAACTGTTGCCCGCGTGTGTCGCCGTCTTCGTGCATCCTGACGATCCGCGCTACGCCGGGCGCGCTGGCCAGCACGTGACGACACCGCTCGGCGACCAGGTGCCGATGCTCACCGATTCGCGCGCCGACCCCGAGAAAGGGACGGGCGCCGTGATGTGCTGCACGTTCGGCGATACGACCGATGTCGAGTGGTGGCGCGAGTATCACCTGCCGCTGCGTATCATCCTTGGACGCGACGGCCGCCTGACCGACGCCGCCGGGAAGTATTGGGGCCTGACGGTGGCCGAAGCGCGCGAGCGCATCGTCGCCGATCTTGCGAGCGAGGGGAAGGTGCTGGGACAGGAGAAGACGCGGCAAAGCGTGCGTGTACACGAGCGCGATGACGTGCCCGTCGAGTATATCGTGACACCGCAGTGGTTCATCAAGACGTTGGTGTACAGGGACCGCTTGATCCAGGCGGGCGAGCGTATTTCCTGGCAGCCGCCGCACATGGGTACCCGCTACCGTGAGTGGGTCGAGAATCTGCGCTGGGACTGGGGCATCTCGCGGCAGCGGACGTTTGGCGTGCCTTTCCCGGTATGGTACTGCGACCAGTGCGGGAACACCTTGCTGGCGAATGAGGACCAACTTCCTGTCGACCCGACCGAGACACCGCCACCGTCCGCCTGTGAGCGCTGCGGCGGAACGTCGTTTACCCCCGAGCGCGACGTGATGGATACGTGGGCCACATCCTCGCTCTCGCCGCAGATCGTGGGCGGATTCTTCGACGATCCGGCCCGCTACGAGCGGGTCTTCCCCTTCTCGCTGCGCCCACAGGCGCATGAGATCATCCGCACGTGGGCGTTTTACACGATCCTGCAGTCGATGCTCCACTTCGACGCGATCCCCTGGACCAACGCCACCATCTCGGGATGGGGGCTCGCACCGGAGGGTGCGGGGAAGATCAGCAAGAGTCGCGGCAGCGCCACCATCGGCCCGAACGAGGTGATGACGCGCTACTCCGCCGATGCCGCGCGCTACTGGGCCACCAGCACTGGTCCCGGTAAAGACGCCATCATCAGCGAAGAGAAGATGCGCAATGGCCTCAAGCTCGCGACGAAGCTCTGGAACATCGCCCGCTTCAGTGAGCGGTTCGTGCGCGACGTGCTGCCCGCCGAGATGCCGCCTGAGCTCTCGCCAGCCGACCGCTGGCTACTCTCGCGCATGCAGCGGATCATTCGGGCGACCACTGAGGCGCTGTCTGAGGACGACTGGGCGACGGCAAAGGCCGAGGTCGAGGCGTATTTCTGGCGTGAGCTGGCGGATAACTACCTGGAGATGGCCAAGGGCAGGCTCTACGACGAGTCGCAACCCGGCCACGAGGCCGCGCGAGCTACGCTCAGGCGGGCGCTGCTCACCATGTTGCAGCTCTTCGCGCCCTTCTTGCCGTATGTGACAGAGGCGATCTATCAGTCGCTCTTCGCCGCGAGCGATGGGGAGCCGCGCTCGGTTCACCGGTCGCGCTGGCCCAGCGTGGACGAGGCCCTGATCGACGAGGCCGCCGAGGCCGCCGGTGAGGCGATGGTGACGATCGCGAGCGCGGTCCGGCGCTACAAGAGCGAAGCGAGCCTCTCGCTCGGCGCCGAGATCGCGCGTCTCGACATCGAGACCAGTGACGCCGCCCTTGCGGCCAAGCTCGCCCTTGCCGAGGCTGACCTGCGGAGCGTCACCCGCGCGCGGACGATTGACATACGCGTCGTGCCAGCGGGTGAGACTGAGGGTGAGCCGGACGCGGTGCGCGTGCGAGTAGCGGCGTAAGCCGAACCTCTTCCCCCAACGCGGCAGGACCTCACCCCCTCTACTCTTCCCTTGAGGGAAGGGGTCGCGACCCGGGCGTCTATCGCGGATGGCAGGGCAGCAAAATCCCCCTTCCCCGTGTGAGGGGAAGGGGGCTGGGGGAATGAGGCCCTTACCGCGCCGAAATCTGGACGCGGCGGTATGGGTCTTTGCCGTGGCTGCGCGACTCCAGGTTGTAGCGATTGGCGATGCTGTGCTGCAGGCGACGCACGTAGGAGTTCTGCGGCGTGAGGTCGACTCTGCCTACACCCGCCGAGAGAATGCGGTTGATCGCGTCCTCGGCCTCCTGCATGGCGGCCATCGTCGGGTTGTCGCGCCTGCCGGTCGCCAGCTCGCCCTCGCTCTCACGCAGGTCGAAGATACGCGCGAGCGCCTGCGACATCTGGGCCACGGTGTTCGTGCGCACGATATAGACCGGCTTGTGCGCGCCATCTCGCAACCGGTCGGACTGGCGCCGGTAGAACGTGCGCGAGGTGATCACGGCGTCGGCGTCCGCCTGATCGTTACTGATCTCGACCGGCACACGTAGCTCCTGCGCCGACTGCTCCAGCCGCTCCCGGCTCACGCCGAACGGATAAATGCGCACCTTGCGCTGTCCGTGCGTTGTATTGCCATTGACCGGGCCAAGTGTACCGGTTGGCTCGGCGACCTCGACATCATAGGAGTCTTCGTCGTCGCCGGCGTCCCAGGTATCCTCATTCACCTCGACACGGCGGGGGTCGGCGAGCGGAGAGGCGGCCCAATCCGCGCCGCCCCGGTCGCGCCGCCGTCCACCGACGGCGCGAAGCTGGCCGCGCCCATCGCGCCCATCATAGCGACCGTCGTTCCGGTCGCGGCGGCCGCCTCCACCCCCGCCCCATGCGGGCGACTCGATGCCTTCCGTGCTGATAACACGCGCATGGATGTGGCCGTTCTCATCGCGGATGCGCTGCACAGCAGACGGAGCCTGCCCGCGGAGGATCTCGTCGACGGCAGCGGCGACATCCTTATAGATGACGACCTCTCTCCAGCTCTGCTGCTCCACCAACACCTCAAACGTCGGCGGCGCCTTGCGCTCCAAG
>CAYRVF010000127.1:0-14501 GCA_964427535.1 uncultured Ktedonobacterales bacterium | reverse complement strand
AATTGCCGCGCGTACTGGATGAACGCCTGCACGTCACCAATCGTGATGGCGCGCTGCGTCACCAGAATGCCGCCGATGACCGCGACGAGCACGTAGCCAAAGTTGCCGATCGAGTTCATCAGCGGCATGATCATGCCTGTGACGAACTGCGCGCGCCAGCCCGCCTCGTAGAGTTGGTCGTTCAGTTCGCCGAACCGCGCGACGGACTTCTCTTCCTGCCCGAATGCCTTGACGATACGGTGTCCGTTGTACATCTCCTCGACGTGCCCATTGAGCAGGCCGAGCGAACGCTGCTGGCGCGCGAAATACCTCTGTGAGCGCTTGGCGATGACCGTCGTGACGATAATGCTCATCGGCAGCGTCACCAGTACGACCAGCGTCAGCAGCGGGCTGATGGTGAGCATCAGCACGACCACGCCGACCACGGTGACGACCGACGTGATGAGCTGTGTCAGGCTTTGTTGCAGCGTCGTGCTGATATTGTCCATGTCGTTGACGGCGCGGCTCAGAATATCGCCGTGCGCGCGCGAGTCGTAGAACTTGAGCGGCAATCGCCCGAGCTTCTCATCCACCTGCTCGCGCATGACGTAGACCGTGCGTTGCGCGACGCCCGCCATGATGTATTGCTGGATATAGCCGAAGATCGCGCTGACGATGTAGAGGCCGATCAGAATCAGCAGAATGTGTCCGATGTAGGTGAAGTCGATCGACGCGCCAGGCACGTGACGCAGCTTCGCCACGAAGCCCTCGAAGAGCTTAGTGGTCGCCAGGCCGAGAATCTTCGGCCCGACGATCGTGAAGACGGTGCTCAGAATCGCCGCCACGAAGACGACGGTCAGGCGGACCTTCTGCGGCCGGAAGTAGCCCAGCAGCCGGAAGAGCGTGCCGCGAAAGTTCTTGGCCTTCTGCACGGGCATGCCGAAGCCGGCCATGGGTCCACCGCGGCCCATCGGCCCGCCCATTGGCCCGCGGCCCGCCGCTCCTGGGCCACCCTGTGAGCCAGTCGCTGGCCCCTGACGTTGCTGGCTCATGCGATTTCCTCCGCCGAGAGTTGCGAGAAGACGATCTCGCGGTAGACCGGGTTGCTGTCGAGCAGCTCGCGATGGGTGCCGATGCCCACTACGCGGCCTTCATCCAGCACGACGATCTGGTCGGCATCCATCACCGTGCTGACGCGCTGGGCGACGATCAGCACCGTCGCCTCCGTCGTCTCACCGGCGAGCGCCGCGCGCAGCCGCGAATCGGTCTTGTAGTCCAATGCCGAGAAGCTGTCGTCGAAGAGATAGATTTCTGGCCGCCGCGCCAGCGCCCGTGCGATGGAAAGGCGCTGCTTCTGCCCGCCCGAGACGTTCGTGCCGCCCTGCGCGATGACGCTCTCGAAGCCGTCGCTCATCTCGCTGACGAACTCCGTGGCTTGGGCGACATCGGCGGCGTGCGTCACGTCGTCGAGGGCAGCGTCGTCTCTGCCGAAGCGGATGTTCTCCGCGACGGAACCCGAGAAGAGCACGGCGCGCTGCGGCACGAGACCGATCTTCGCGCGCAGCTCCGCCTGTGTCATCGCGCGCACGTCCACCCCGTCGACCAGCACACGCCCGCTCTGCACGTCGTAGAAGCGCGGAATCAGGCTGATCAGCGTCGATTTGCCCGCGCCGGTGCCGCCGATGATGGCAGTCACCTGCCCCGGCCCGGCGGTGAACGAGACGTGCGAGAGGGCTGGCTCATCCGCGCCGGGATAGCTGAAAGTCACGTCGTCGAACTCGACATACCCAGCCTTGGCTTCGGCAGGAACCGGCTCGGCGGGGTCGCTGACTCCGGGCCGCATATCCAGCACCGCGTTGATGCGGGTGGCCGAGGCCGCCGCGCGCGGCAGCATGATGAAGAGCATTGAGAGCATCAGGAAGGCGAACAGAATCTGCATGGCGTACTGCAGGAAGGCGATGAGCGAGCCGACCTCCATCTGCCCGTTGCTGATACGAATGCTGCCGAACCAGAGGATGGCGACGGTGGAGAGGTTGAGCACGAGCATCATCAGCGGCCAGAGAATCGCCGTGATACGGTTCACCCGGATCGCGATGTCGGTGAGGTCCGCGTTGGCGGTGGCGAAGCGCCGCTGCTCATAGTTGATGCGGTCAAACGCGCGGATGACGCGCACACCTGTCAGTCCCTCGTCGAGAATCAAATTGAGCTTGTCCAGCTTGAGCTGCAGCACCGAGAAGAGCGGTATCGCCGTGCGCATGATGAGGTAAATCGAGACGATCAGCACGGGCACCGCGGCGATCAGCACCAGCGCGAGCGGCGCATCTTGCCGAAGGGCGAGGATGATGCCGCCAATCGCCATCATCGGCGCGCCGAGCATGATGCTGAGGATGATCACCAGCGCCGTCTGCACCTGCGTGGTGTCGTTCGTCGTGCGCGTGATGAGCGAGGCCGTGCCCAGGGTGTCGAACTCGTGTAGCGAGAACCGCTCGACGTGCGCGAAGAGCTTGCCGCGCAGAATGCGCCCGAAGCCGACTGCCACCCGCGCCGAGAAGTAGCTGGCAATGATGGCGCAGACCGTGCCTCCGAGTGTGATGGCGAGCATGACTCCGCCCACACGTAGGATATATCCCGTGTCGCTATGCACGATGCCAGTGTCGACAATATCCGCCATGAGCGTCGGCAGGTACAGGTTGGCCAGCGACTGCAAAAAGACCAGCACCAACACAAGCGCCACCGACCAGCGAAATGGCTTCAACAGCCGGAACAAGCGAATCATCTGTCCGCGCCTCCGTCTCGATCTCCGCATCCAGGCGGCTGCTCATGTGTGTGTGCTCCGGTCTCCGGCACGGGTGGCATATCGCCCGGAGCTATCCCCTTGAGCAGGAACCGGGTGAGGTGCCACGCGACCTCATTGGGCGACAACTGGTCAGTCTCAGAAAGATGTGGGTTCGCATGCATCGTGAGCACGCTTCTCACGATGTTCAGTAACACGGGGGTCGGGACGGTAGCGTCGAACTCGCCCGTCGCTTTGCCTTCATCCAGCACCGCTGAAAGCTTGTCACCGAGCGCGTTCCACATCGCCGCCAGGTCGCCGTGTCTCTCGGTCAGGCGCCCCATGAACTCAGGACTCTCGAAGATCGCGGCCCGTAGCCGGTGAGCATGTCGGTTCATCGTGGTGTACGCCTTCACCACCGCCAGCAGCTTCTCGCGCGGTGTCGCCGCCCCGGAGAGCGCGTCGTCGAGCGTCTGGTAAAACAGGCGCATATTGCGCTCGAGCAACGCGAAGACGAGGTCCTCTTTGCTGGCGAAGTGCAGGTAAATCGCGCCCTTCGAGATGCCCACTCGCGAGGCGATCTCGTCGAGCGAGGTGTCGTGGTAGCCGCTCTCGACGAGTAGCTCCGCCGTTGCCTGCAGAATGAGCTGCTCGCGCTCCTGCCGCTGGCGCTCTTTCAACGAGAGCGTGGACGCACTCGACTCGTTCGGCGGGTCATGTGCCTGTAACACTGGGGGTGCTCCTGAGACTGTGCCGGTGGCGTGTGAATACACGGTACGTTTTTGACTGCCCAGTCACGATCGTACCGTGCGGTTTCCGCACTGTCAAGGGGGCAGTACACGACACCACTGGAAAGCGTCAGAAATCTGGGGGTTAGTGGCCAAAGCCGGGGTAGTGGCCGTCCGCCAGCAGGCGAGGCAGCGTCACCGGGGTTAGCCCGCGTGCCGCCAGCCCCGCGATGATCTGCGGCAGCGCGGCGGCCGTCTGATCGCGCAGCGCCGGACCGTCGTGCATGATGATGATCGCACCGGGGTGTGCGCCCGCCAGCACGCGATCGACGATGGTCTGCGTGCCAGGGCGCGTCCAGTCCTGCGGATCGACATCCCACATGATGGTCGTCAGGCCATCGGAGCGCGCCTGCGCCACGACCGCCGCGTTGTAGTCGCCGTATGGCGGGCGCCAGAGCCAGACGCAATGATCGCTGCCGATGGCGTTATGAATCGTCTGCACGGTCGCAGTGAATTGATACTGGCGCTGATCCGGCGTCAGCGTGGTCATCATGGGATGGCTCCACGTGTGGACGCCGATGACGAAGCCGTCCCGCGCCTCGCGTTGCAACAGATACGGCGCGGCCGCCGCTGAGCTGCCGATCACGAAGAACGTCGCGGGCGTATGTGTCTGCTCCAGCACCGCCAGGATCGGCGGCGTGGAGGACGGTGAGGGTCCGTCGTCGAAGGTCAGCGCGACCTCGTTAGGCGCGGGCTGTCCCGCTGGAGAGTAGTTCCCAGTCGAGACCGCCCAGGACTCTGGCGTCGATGGAGCGCCCGAACACCCTGTATTGTTCAAGGTCACCGCCACTGGCACCAGCGCTGGAGTCACCGTGGGCGTGGCGGTGGGGGTCGCCGTCGCGGTCGGCAGCGTGGTCGGCGTGGCCATTGCATGGCGGACGCCAGATACCCCGGCGATGCCCGGCAGATAGCGCGCGACGACGTTCTGCTGATAGCCCAGCGCGACGACAAGTCCAGTCGCGACACACAGCGCCACGCTGAGGGCCGCGCGCAATGCGATACGCCAGCGCGAGAGAGGCCGCCGCTGTCGTGCGCCACGGCGCCGTCGACTGTCAGTCGCGGCACGAACTGGCGCCAGACTATCGGCCGAGGTGGGTACTCCAACGCGAGCAAGCGGCGACGGCCGCTCGGACACGACCGCACCTTCGGTATCGACGGTCACGAGCGATTCGGAGACTTCCCATACCTCCCAGGCAGTCGCGAGCGGCGTGTGGCCGCCTCCACTCACAGGCTTCTTCGCCATGTGCCCCACCCCCCTGACCCACGACCAGCACACGCCCATCGGTACCCTGGATGTCCCACGTCCAAGTATGGCGGTTTCCCACCGCCTGTCAAGCTAGCGGTATGCAAACCAACGAGGTAGCGAGGCAGTTGTGGTGCATGGGTGCAGGGCACAGAAATAACACCAGCTTGCATTCATCGACTCTTCAGCAGAGTGGATTATGCTCTATCGCAGGGAAGAACTGAGAGCGACGGCTGCTCGGGCAGCACATGCACGGGCACACGCCGGAGGGTGACTCTATGCCAGACCATGATTTCGACGGAGGACAGTTTCAGGCCCCCTACGCGGGACATCCACATGTCGATGCGCTGTTCACGTTGCTGAGTTTGCTCTGGATCGCCGTACCGCTTCTGCTGGCGTGGGCCGCGATACGCGCGGCACGGCCACAGCCAGTGATCGCGGCGGCCGAGGAGCCGCAGATTTCGGCGATGGAGATGCTGCGGCGGCGCTACGTACTCGGCGACATCGACGAGACGACCTTCGAGCAGATGCTCGAGCACCTGCTCGACTCTGAGTCACGCGAAGAGCGCATGCGCCGGATCGCGGAGATGGGCTGGCCCGACGAAACGCAATTGTAGCGCCCACGCCTTCCCCTTCCGGTCGTGCCAGCGCGAGTTGCCGCCTCGGCCTCTTACGGGACGAGCCGGGGCGGTGCGGTTTTGCGCGCCAGCAGCACCAGCGACACGCTCAGAAAGATGACATGGAAGGGGATCGAGGCGAGCAGATACACGCGAATCCAGCCTTGCATGTCGGCGACGGTGAGCAACGCCGCGAGCTGCAGGAGCAAGCTGCCGCCCAGCAGCAGGGCCCCAGTGCGTTTCTCGCCCGCCAGCAGCCATCCCGTACCGTAGATGCCGAAGAAGGCCAGCGTCGCCTCAAACCCGAGCAGACGCCACCGGCGCGCGGAGCTGGCGGGAGCGGTATGTCTCATACCCTAGTCACGACCGCAGTCTAGTGTGATTGGCGAGCAACGCCGCCGAGAGCGCGAGGAACGCGAGGTGGAGCGGGACAACGCAGAGCGTGCCGATGCCGAGTGTCGCGACCATGAGCACAAACGCGACGACGTCCCACACGAAACCGCCCAGCATCAGCAGCACGCCGGTCGTCACCTCACCGGCCATCAGCCAGCCGACACCATAGAAGCCGAAGAAGGCGAGAATCGCCTCGACCGCGACCGCGGCCCCGTTGGCGCCTGCACCGCGCACCACCACGGCCGAATGCTGATACGCCGGATAGGGCATCGGCACTGGCGCGGGCGGCGGCCCATACGCGCCGGTCGTGGGCATGCCGTAGCCCCCCGTTGGCGGTCCACCGTACCCCACCGGTCCGGTGAACGGACCACTGCCGCGAGGCCCCGACGCGCCAAGCGGTGCTGCAGGCGGGAAGGGGGCGAGGGGCTGCGACGGCGGGCCGTAGGGCGTCATCGGCGGGTAGACCAGCGGCGCGGCATGCCAGACGGGCGTCTCGGTGCCTGATGTCAGCGGCGTGGTCGCTCCTGGCCAGGGAGTGTAAGGCGTGTAGTCCGGACCCGGACCCGGATCGGCGGGCGGGAACGGGGGCTGCGCGTCTGCGTCAGTCGTCACGGGGCATGCTCTCTATCTTGCCAGTTCGCTCGCGATGGATGCTGTGCGCTCCGGAGGCGAGGGGTGGGAAGGGATCTTAGTCGCCGACTTGCGCCTCCCAGCGCTCGCGCGCCGCGAAGGCGTCGTGCGCGGACGGCCAGGCATACGGCTCGGAGCGAACGACGACGGCGCCCGGCATGCCTGGGTCTGGCGCAAGCCAGTGGCCGCCCCGATGTCCATCCACCTCGCACGAGACCCACATCCAGCAGCCTTCGGGTCGCGTCGCGATCTCGAACGGGACCATCTCGAAGTGGCCATCGCGGCAGCGCAGCTTATACCCCCGTTCGCGCTCGATCATCCCTCGCGCCTCCTCCGCGTGAACCATTCGCCGCCCCGCCTACGCGGCCTGCCTGGCGCGAGTGTAGCACGCGAGACAGGCGCGGACAAGTGGACCGCCTCAATCGGATGAACCATGTGCATGTGGCATTTGCGGTGTATGCCACCCGCGTATAGGTGAGTGACACGGGTGCTCATGCCCAATGCCGCGCTACTCGATTTCGCCGCGACATCCTGCTGGAAGGCGTGTGGCGCTACTTCGTGAGTTCGACCGCACTCAACTGGATGACGGCTGGAATGTCTGTGTACGTGGGCATGTCGCCCTGCAGGAAATCCGCATGCTGCTGAAACGCGGCCAGGAAGTCGTCAGCGGAGTCAAACAGATAGTGGCACATGGCGATGTAGGGTGGGGATGATCCTGGCTCCGCGCCGCCGACTCCGCGTTCGACGGAGACTCCGCGAAACCCGCGGCTGGCGCTCAGTCGTGCGATGGACTCGGGCATATGTGTCCGCAGGTAATAGTCCATATCAAAGCGCGCGCCTGGGGTGTTAGGGTAGAAGATGCTGATTTTGACCATGCTGTGTGCTCCAATTGGCTGGAAGAGAATCCCGTAGAGTGGACTGGTGTGCCATGGTGCCGTATAGAAACAGTAGCACGACTGTCCTACATGCAACCGGCCGCGTATGCTCCTCGTCTGAATGAGTGACACAGCGCGGGCGCCATCATCGGTAGTTCGCCTGCTTGTGGAGACATCAGACGTACTCGGTAAAAAGTCAGTGGTGGGACCGATTGACCTGACCGGACTGGATGTTGTACGCTAGCGACTGTCAGGTACATGTGTTGAGCCACCGCCCCGCCGCTCAGAGGAGTACCTGGCCGTGATCTTGCTCATAGGTGTCCGGTAGCGCGCCGGAGCATGCCGATGCTGCTGGCGATCGAGCGCCCGGCGCGACATGCGTGTTCCTCCCTGGTGATTCGTTTGGTCCGCCGCGACCACGACGAATGGGCCACGCCGGGAGACGCCGCAACCGCTCGCGGATTCGCTACCAGGCCGGCCCGCACGTGAGGAAGACACTTGTTCGCGCGGTACGTGATGCGCGGTCCGCATGTGAGGATGTGTGACACGAGCGAAGCGCATTCTGCTGGTGTATAATAAGGGAGAAGGTCACAACAGGAAGCATCCCATGCCGGTGAGCACTATCTTCACACTCCCTTCTCAGCCGTGGCTGTGAATGCTGCTCCTGGCGGCTCCGGTCGGTCCGCGAGTCCATCTCGCATCAGACGTCCGCGCGCGCCGTCCATTCCGATGGCATACGAGCATCTGCCATCCCATCGCCGTACGTCGCGCCGCACACACTCGAGTGAACCGCGTACGCATCTCTTTCCGGTGGCGCATGCGCCAGGGAATCCGGCCAGACGTAGCCGCGGCGCTCAGCCAACTGATTCGGCGCTGTCTCGTATCTCCGGTTCGTCTCGCGCATGCCCAGTATGCGCTGGAGCGGCTGCCAGATCCTCCTAATGGACTGTGGCAACCCGAGAACTTCACAGGTGCCGTCCACGAGATAGAACTGTACGTTTATTATGCGGCGCATGTCACCGCGGCCATTCGAGGTTCGACGTATTGTCGGCTGGCGGCGCTGCCCGCGCCACGGAGTGATACACCGTTTATGCATTCGCAATAAGTCGTTGTTGCCCTGGATTGTCTGCGCGTGGCTGGTGTCCTCTCGTTCCAGCGCGGCGATCTGACATTCGTTGCTTCTGCCGAACGCGGCGCGCGTTGCTCTCGTTCCGCGATGTGCAATACCCTTCAGGAGGCCTACGTGCCAGAAGATCAAGTTCCTACTCCTACTCGCCGCCGGACACGCCGCCAGGACGCGACGACGCAGCCGGGCCATGTCGAAGACGCTCCCGCGCTGAACGCATCGTCAGCGGCGAGCACGGCAGCCCCAGCGTCTCCCGCGGCAGACGCTGGCACCGAGAGCGCCCCCACCACCGCGCCTCGCCGCCGCACCAGCCGCGCACGCGCCGCGTCGGCCCCTGCCGAGCCCGTTGAGCAGCACGAGGCATCTGATACCTCCACCGCCAGCACCGCGCCCGCGCGCCCGCCGCGCCGCCGCACGTCCCGGTCAGCCGCCACGAGTGAGACGGTCGCGCCAACCGAGGCCGAGTCCTCAGCCGCCGCCGCGCCGGATGCGCCAGCCACGGATGCGCCATCGTCACGCGCGCGCCGAACACGCCGGGCTGCCGCTTCAGTCGAGGCCGCCGTGCCAGAGGACCCGGCACAGGATGCGCCGACCGCCGCGGATGGTGCGCACGTGCGGCCAACCCGCACCGGGCGCCCGCGCCGCGGCTCCGCAACCAGCACACGGCCAGAGGCGGAGAACGCCGAAGCCGGGAACCAGAACGCACAGTCAGCGCCCGTTGCGCACGCTCCGACGAGTGATGTCGACGAGCACCAGCAGGCTGATGCCCGCGCGGGCGACCAGACCGCTGCACATGAGCCACAACCACACCCGCAGCCATCGCAGCGTCCCACACGCATGAACCGACCCGATGGACGGCCACAGCGCACCTTCGGCCAGGGTGGCTCCAACCGGGGCGCCGTCCCCTACAGTCCTGGCGGGCGCGGACCACAACGCGGCGGCTACGACCAGCAGCAGCCACGAGCGCCCTACGGCCAGAGCAACGGCGGCAACCAGCCTTCCGGTCCGTATGCGCCACATAATCGCTACAGCCAGTACGATCCCTACGCCGGGCCCAACGCGGGCCAGGGAACGCAGCAAGACCGGCCCGCGGGCGGACGCCCGGTGCGGGGACGCTCCTACGGCGACTACGGCCAGTATGGCGGCGACGGCCAGCAGGGCCACGAGCGCGGCGGCTACCAAGATGGGCGCGGTGGACGTTCCTCGATAGGCGGACGCGGCGATCAGGGTGGCTACAATGATCGCGGGTCGATGGGCAGACGCAACAATCTGCGTACACCCGGACACGACCGGCGCACGCCACACGACCGGCGCGGCATGGGCGACGCACGCGGCGGCTACACCGACACGCGCGGCTCCCGCAACCGGCCGGGACGCGACACCAGCGAGCGTGGGCTCTACACGAACGTTCCAGCGCAGGGCCAGCAGTCACGCTATGGCGGCTACAGCAATCGCCAGCCGGCGCCGCTGCCCCCGACGCGCGGCGTCACGGTGGATATCTCGGGCATCGTTTGGCTGGGCGGCGGCCACGGCATATCGCCCGCGGAACTGCTCGATCAGCGTACGCTCACCTCGGTCGCGCGGTTCAATCCAGAGGACGCGCGACGGCTGGGACTGCGCTCGGGTGACATCATCACCGGGCATGCCGACGAGCGCAACGGACGGCGTGTCGTCACCTCGGTCGATCTCATCAATAATCAGGAGCCGGAGCAGCTTGCCGGTCGCCCACTTTTCGAGCAGTTGACGGCCACCTTCCCGACGGAGCGCATCCACCTGGAGCAGGGACGCCAGCCGCTGATCTCGACACGCCTGATCGATCTGTTCTCGCCGCTCGGCTTTGGCTCGCGCGCGCTCGTCGTCGCCCCGCCGAAGACCGGCAAGACCACGCTCATCCGTGAGGCGGCGGAAGCAGTGCTCGCGGGCTACCCCGATGCCGTCGTGATGGCGGTGCTCGTCGGTGAGCGGCCTGAGGAGGTCACTGATCTGCGCGCCCGCCTGGAGCCGCGCGGCGGACACGTCTACGCCGCCAGCTTCGACGAGGAGACCGAGCGCCACGCCTGGCTCGTGCAGGTCGCGGTAGAGCGCGCGAAACGGGTCGCCGAGTCGGGACGCGACGCCTTCATGGTGCTCGACTCGCTGACACGCCTGGCGCGCGCCGAGAACCTCGCCAGCCGGGGCCAGGGCCGCACCCTCTCGGGCGGCATCGACGCCCAGGCGCTGGATACGGGACGGCGGGCATTCGGCGCGGCGCGCAAGCTGGAAGAGGGCGGCAGCCTGACGATTCTCGCCACGACACTGGTCGACACCGGCAGCCGCCAGGACGACGTCGTCTACGAGGAGTTCAAGGGCACCGGCAACATGGAGCTGCACCTCTCGCGCGATCTGGCGCAGCGCCGCCTCTTCCCTGCGGTGGACGTGATGAAGTCCAGCACGCGCCGCGAGGAAATGCTGCTCTCGCCGGAGGAGCTGCGCGCATCGACCGCCTTGCGGCGCAAGCTCGCCGATCTGCCGACCCTGCAAGCCACGCAGCAACTGCTCAGCGTACTGGAGCGCACGCCGTCGAACTCGGCGCTGCTGCAGGCACTCGAGCAGAGCGGCTGGGTCACATCCGCGCCGCACGTCTAACCGCTCGTTCCAACGCCTGACAACAGAAACCGCCCGAACCGGCTGGATATCGGTCCGGGCGGTTTCGTTCACGCGAGAGACCGTCTGTCAGTGCTGCTCGGGCGGCTCGGCGCCACCCCGGTAGTCGCGCTGGCTGCGTGAGGAGCGCTGGCGCTGGAAGTACGCCTCTTTCGACATACGTGAAGACAGAGGACGCTCAGCAATCTGCTCGTCGAGCGCATCGAGCCCGGCCACCTCGGTGCGCAGCTCAGCATCGTCGGCGGCATACTGGCTGATGTGCCGCGATGCTGAGCGCAGCACGTGGCGCGCCTGCTCCATGTCGCCGTTCTTGCTCAGCAGCAGCGCCTCGCGGTGGGCGCGGTCGGCGGAGTGCTTCCCTACCCATCGCATCACCGCCGGGTCCTGGGGTTCGTCGTCACACGCGCTCTGGCTGGCGTAGGTGAAACGCACTTCGTGCCAGGCTGTCGCGTGCTCGTCGCGGCCCGTGCCCCAGACGACGCGTGCCCGCACTGACGCGTCCTCGCTTCCTTCGGGCCGCGGCGGAAAGGCGAAGCGGACGACGGCGTGCTTCTCGTCGCCGTTGAGCAAGTCGCCGAGGCCTACCGTCCAGGTGTATCTGCCGTCGACGGGCTGCGTGCCCGGTGTCAACTGGTACGCGCTAATCACCTCGGCGCGCACACCACGGTCAGCCTGGATCTCGATACGCACCTGTGGAGCGGCGACCGCTAGCAGCTCGCCCAGTTCCCCGCTGAAGGTCCGCGCAATCTCGTCCACCGAGCGCAGCGAGTGGAACTGGCCCCATCCGGCGACGGCCATCGGGCCGAGCAGCCCCTCGTCGTAGTCTTCGCCGATGCCGAAGGTGCTCGTGCCAACGCCCGCGTGCTCGCGGATGCCCGCCGCCTCGGACGCGATGCGCTCGTGGTCCGTCTCGCCGACGTTGGCTAGCCCGTCCGTGAGCAGATAACAGCGCGCCAGTTGACGCTCGGGCGCCATAGCTGTATCGGTGGGAGCAATCGCCCGGCAACCAGTGAGCCAGCCTTCGTGTAGCGCGGTGCTGCCGCGCGCTTCGATGCGCGCCAACTCGGCCCGCGCGTGCGCCTTCACCTCCAGCGTAACGGGGGTAAGCTCGCGCAGCACGTCGATGTGGTCATCGAAGACGACAAGGGCTACACGGTCGCGCGCATCGAGCTGGTCGAGGACGGCGAGAGCCGCGGCCTTGGCGGTGCGCAGCTTGTCGCCATGCATCGAGCCGCTGCGGTCGATCACCAACCCCAGCGTCAGCGGCAGACGGCTCACCGGCGTCGCGGCCGGGCCTGCCAGCACGCGCACAACAAAGTCGACATGTCGCTTGCTGCCGGTTGGCCGGACCAAATGCCGCTCGGGCCGGGCCTCGAGGACGATGTCTACACGCGCGGCAGAGTCGCGCTCGGACGAATCGGATGTGCTGGACATTGGTGTCCTCCCCTCATACGGGTATACCTGTGGGCATACCTGCCGCCGCGAACAAGCGGTAGGCGTGCGGCTGCTTTGCCAGGGGATAGTGTCCTCTGGCCGGGGCGGGCGAGGCATGCCTCGCCCCTACAGAACGGTGGACGTTGCGGGCGCTGCCCGCGCATGACGTCAGATGTGACGGGCGTTGCTCGCACAACACGGCGGATGCGGCGCGCGTACCGAACGAGACGACGGCTGGCTATACGTCACGCGCGCGGTGGCTCCTGCCGTTCCTCGGCGGCAGCGGCGCGTATGCGCGCGATGAGCGGCCGCAGATGCTGCTTGGCGTCGGCGCGGACGTGCAGCTCCAGTCCGGGCGCGAGTTCGACGCGCTCCCACGTCTCGCCGGGCGGTTCGGTCAGCGGAGGCCGCATGGTCTGCGGCACGACCGCTGGCGGCTCTGGCGCTCGCGCCGCCTTAGACAGACCTCCGCGCGCCTCGCGTGCGCTTTCGAGCAACGCCGAGATGTATTCTTTCGGCGCGGGCGACCGCGCGGCGGACCGCAACGTCGCGGCGCGGCGGTCTTCCTGCTGGAGCAACGCCCGCGCCTCACCCGGCCCAAGACCGGCGAGCACCTCGCGAATCTCGGCGAGTGGCATATGACGCTCCGTCAGACGGCGAATCAGCAGCAGCCGCGACAGTTGCTCCCCACTGTAGAGCGCGCCTTTTCCGCGCGTGCCTGGCCCTGGGAGCAACCCCTCCGCGATGTAGTAGCGCACGGTCCGAATCGGGACGCCCGCCTGTTCCGCCAGCTCGTCGATGGTCAGTCCGCTCACTGGTCCGCTCATGGCGGCATTATACACATTTACACTGTCACTGTCAATAACCCTGGCACGTGCTGCGCGTATACGAAGTCAGGCGTACGGCAACACGCACAGACGCCGTCGCGTTTCGGTTAGTTGGTTGGCGGGCATGCCCTGTGCGGCATACGCACCACTGTACCGGCTCGCACATACACGACCCGCGAGTAGTCGCGGGCGAGGAGAAGCCTCCATGACACATGACGATTCCCAGCACACGCATGGCGACGAGGCAGATCAGGGCCCTGAGATGGATGACACCGACCTGGACCTCGAAGATGTCGCCGAGCACGTAGAGATGGGCGATGAGGATGACTCAGAGCTGGAGATGCTCGTCACCGACATCGTGGCCGAACCCGAGACCGAGGGCTACATTCCCATCACCATGCTGACCAATCGCGGGGACATCCAGTGCCGGTACTACGAGGCTGAGGATGCCGAGCGAGGCGTCATCCTGGTCGGCGGCTCGGGCGGAGGCTTCGACTCTCCCGCGCAGGGCCTATACCCCCGATTGTGCCAGCAGCTCAAAGACGATGGCACGAGCAGCCTGCACATTCAGTTCCGCGATCCGAACGACACCGAGGAGGACCTGCTCGACGTGCTCGCGGGGCTGGGCTTCCTGGAGAGCGAGGGCGTCGACGTGATGGGCTTGGTCGGTCACTCACGCGGCGGCGCTGTGATGCTGCAGGCCGCGGCCGCCTCGGCCGACGTGCGTGCGGTCGCCGCGCTCTCGACGCTTGACCCCGGCGAAGACACGATCGAAGAGCTGCCCGAGGAGTGCGCGGTGCTGCTGATCGCGGGGCGGCAAGATGACGTCGTTCCGCCGGAAACCTCCGAGGCGATCTACGAGATGGCGCACGAGCCGAAAGAGCTGATGATCTTCGACAACGCGGGCCACTCGCTGGACGAAGTCGCCGACGAAGTCTATCGCGCCGTGTACGACTGGATGACCGAGTACCTGGACGTCGAATTCATCGACGAGGACGACGAAGACGACGAAGACGGCGGCGAGGACGAGTGAGTCGCGAACCTCTCCCCCTACTCCTTCCCCAAAGAGGGAAGGGACAGTGAGGCGAGGGCTCGTGGCGAATGGGGTCGGGTTGGAGCGGGCCGCGGTGTCGGGGGCCTCACCCCCAGCCCCTCTCCCTGCGGGGAGAGGGG